>NZ_CP042476.1:0-309925 GCF_007993795.1 Antarcticibacterium arcticum
TCCCTTGATATTACCGCCTTTACCTGTGATAATGTAGGAGACAATGATGTGGTGCTTACGGTAACCGATGTTAATGGTAAACAAAGTACAGCCAATGCTGTGGTAACCGTGGTTGATGATATTGCACCTACTGCTCTTGCTCAGAATGTGACTATCTACCTGGATGCTGATGGCAATGCTTCAACAACAGCAGCGGCTGTGGATAATGGTTCCAGCGATAACTGTGGTGTTGCTAGTTTTTCCCTTGATATTACCGCCTTTACCTGTGATAATGTAGGAAACAATGATGTGGTGCTTACGGTAACCGATGTTAATGGTAAACAAAGTACAGCCAATGCTGTGGTAACCGTGGTTGATGATATTGCACCTACTGCTCTTGCTCAGAATGTGACTATCTACCTGGATGCTGATGGCAATGGTTCAACAACAGCAGCGGCTGTGGATAATGGTTCCAGCGATAACTGTGGTGTTGCCAGTCTTTCCCTTGATATTACCGCCTTTACCTGTGATAATGTAGGAAACAATGATGTGGTGCTTACGGTAACCGATGTTAATGGTAAACAAAGTACAGCCAATGCTGTGGTAACCGTGGTTGATGATACCGATCCGGTAGTAGATGCTAAGTCTTCTGTGACTGTTACTTTGGATGCCAGCGGGGCAGGTTCACTTGCTGTAGCTGATGTCCTGAACAGTGCCAGTGCAGATGCCTGTGGTATTGCCGGCGAGGTACTTAGCCGCACCAGCTTTGGCTGTACGGATGTAGGTACTTTTGATATCACATTAACTGTGAAGGATGCCAATAATAACGAGACAGTTGAAACCATCTCAGTAACCGTAGTAGATGATACCGATCCTGTAGTTGATGCTAAATCTTCTGTGACTGTTACTTTGGATGCCAGTGGCGCAGGCTCACTTGCTGTAGCTGATGTCCTGAACAGTTCCAGTACAGATGCCTGTGGTATTGCCAGCGAGGTACTTAGCCGTACCAGCTTTGGCTGTTCCGATGTAGGTACTTTTGATATCACTTTGACTGTAAAGGATGCCAATGATAACGAGACAGTTGAAACCATCTCAGTAACTGTAGTAGATGATACCGATCCGGTAGTTGATGCTGTATCTTCGATCACTGTTACTTTGGACAATACTGGCGCAGGCTCACTTGCTGTAGCTGATGTTCTGAACAGTGCCAGTACAGATGCCTGTGGTATTGCCAGCGAGGTGCTTAGCCTTACCAGCTTTGGCTGTTCCGATGTAGGTACTTTTGATATCACTTTGACTGTAAAGGATGCCAATGATAACGAGACAGTTGAAACCATCTCAGTAACTGTAGTAGATGATACCGATCCGGTAGTTGATGCTGTATCTTCGATCACTGTTACTTTGGACAATACTGGCGCAGGCTCACTTGCTGTAGCTGATGTCCTGAACAGTGCCAGTGCAGATGCCTGTGGCATTGCCAGCGAGGTACTTAGCCGTACCAGCTTTGGCTGTTCCGATGTAGGTACTTTTGATATCACTTTGACTGTAAAGGATGCCAATGATAATGAAACAGTTGAAACCATCTCATTAACCGTAGTAGATGATACCGATCCGGTAGTTGATGCTGTATCTTCGATCACTGTTACTTTGGACAATACTGGCGCAGGCTCACTTGCTGTAGCTGATGTCCTGAACAGTTCCAGTACAGATGCCTGTGGTATTGCCAGCGAGGTACTTAGCCGTACCAGCTTTGGCTGTTCCGATGTAGGTACTTTTGATATCACTTTGACTGTAAAGGATGCCAATGATAACGAGACAGTTGAAACCATCTCAGTAACTGTAGTAGATGATACCGATCCGGTAGTTGATGCTGTATCTTCGATCACTGTTACTTTGGACAATACTGGCGCAGGCTCACTTGCTGTAGCTGATGTTCTGAACAGTGCCAGTACAGATGCCTGTGGAATTGCCAGCGAGGTGCTTAGCCTTACCAGCTTTGGCTGTTCCGATGTAGGTACTTTTGATATCACTTTGACTGTAAAGGATGCCAATGATAACGAGACAGTTGAAACCATCTCATTAACCGTAGTAGATGATACCGATCCGGTAGTTGATGCTGTATCTTCGATCACTGTTACTTTGGACAATACTGGCGCAGGCTCACTTGCTGTAGCTGATGTCCTGAACAGTGCCAGTGCAGATGCCTGTGGCATTGCCAGCGAGGTACTTAGCCGTACCAGCTTTGGCTGTTCCGATGTAGGTACTTTTGATATCACTTTGACTGTAAAGGATGCCAATGATAATGAAACAGTTGAAACCATCTCATTAACCGTAGTAGATGATACCGATCCGGTAGTTGATGCTGTATCTTCGATCATTGTTACTTTGGACAATACTGGCGCAGGCTCACTTGCTGTAGCTGATGTTCTGAACAGTGCCAGTGCAGATGCCTGTGGAATTGCCAGCGAGGTACTAAGCCGTACCAGCTTTGGATGTTCAGATGTAGGTACTTTTGATATCACTTTAACTGTGACTGATTCCAATGGAAATAAAACTGAGAAGACTATATCAGTAACCGTAGTAGATGATACCGATCCGGTAGTTGATGCTGTATCTTCGATCACTGTTACTTTGGACAATACTGGCGCAGGCTCACTTGCTGTAGCTGATGTCCTGAACAGTGCCAGTGCAGATGCCTGTGGCATTGCCAGCGAGGTACTTAGCCGTACCAGCTTTGGCTGTTCCGATGTAGGTACTTTTGATATCACTTTGACTGTAAAGGATGCCAATGATAATGAAACAGTGGAAACCATCTCATTAACCGTAGTAGATGATACCGATCCGGTAGTTGATGCTGTATCTTCGATCATTGTTACTTTGGACAATACTGGCGCAGGCTCACTTGCTGTAGCTGATGTTCTGAACAGTGCCAGTGCAGATGCCTGTGGAATTGCCAGCGAGGTACTAAGCCGTACCAGCTTTGGATGTTCAGATGTAGGTACTTTTGATATCACTTTAACTGTGACTGATTCCAATGGAAATAAAACTGAGAAGACTATATCAGTAACCGTAGTAGATGATACCGATCCGGTAGTTGATGCTGTATCTTCGATCACTGTTACTTTGGACAATACTGGCGCAGGCTCACTTGCTGTAGCTGATGTTTTGAACAGTGCCAGTACAGATGCCTGTGGAATTGCCAGCGAGGTACTAAGCCGTACCAGCTTTGGATGTTCAGATGTAGGTTCTTTTGATATCACTTTAACTGTGACTGATTCCAATGGAAATAAAACTGAGAAGACTATATCAGTAACTGTTGAAGACACTACTGCACCAGTTGTGGATGCTGTATCTGCGATCACTGTTACTTTGGATGCCAGCGGAGCAGGCTCACTTTTAGTAGTTGATGTTCTGAGCAGTGCCAGTGCAGATGCCTGTGGAATTGCCCGCGAGGTACTAAGCCGTACCAGCTTTGGATGTTCGGATGTAGGTACTTTTGATATTACTTTAACTGTGACTGATTCCAATGGAAATGAAACTGAGAAGACTATATCAGTAACTGTAATAAATGATGCTCCGGTTCTATCGGCGATTTCAGGACCGGATGGGCCACAACAGCATACGTCATCGATAACATTATCGGCAACCGTAACCGATGTAAATCCTGATTCAGCGCATTTCTATTTCAGTACAGATGGAGGAGATACTTTTGGAGAACCCATACAGGTGTTAATTGATGATGATGGAAAAATTTCATATACCTTTACGCCTTCCGAAGCAGAAGTGTACCTTGTTAAATTAGAAGTTGTGGATGTATGTGGACTAACTGCAACTGAAGAATTTAGATATGTAGTAATTTTCGATCCTAACGGTGGCTTTGTAACCGGTGGCGGCACAATTTGGTCACCTGCTGGAGCATATAAAGATGATATGCTGCTTGAAGGACCGGCTAATTTTGGGTTCAATGCTAAATATAAGAATGGTAAAAACCTTACAAATGAGGTGGATGGAAGTACTAACTTCCAATTCAAAGCTGGTAACTTCCACTTTAAAAGTTCTTCTCATCAAAAAGAATCATTAATTGTTTCAGGTGGATTTAAGGCAACTTACAAAGGTGTTGGAACCGTAAATGGACAAGGTAATTATCAGTTTTTAGTAACTGTAATTGATGCCGAGGAGACATCTAACCATTCTACAGATTTATTTAGGATCAAAATATGGGATGGTAATAGAGTTGTTTATGATAACAATTTAGGTAATACAGAAGATAATGCAGATCCTTCTACTGCAATAACCGGTGGCTCCATTGTAATTCACAAACCTAAAGGGAACAACAAAACTGCTGAAACTAGTGAAAAACCAACTTTAGCGGTGAGTGAAGAAGCATTGGTTGTTGAGATCCTGGAGAGTATGGCCGTTGCGCCAAACCCTGTGAGAACTGATGCAAAGGTGAGATTCAGCCTGCTTGAAGATGCTGCAGTTGTGCTAAGGGTGTATGACTTTAACGGCCGCGAAGTAGACAGATTGTTCTCAGGAAACGTGAAAGCCAGCCAACAATACGAAGTTGAATTCCTACGTAAAAACCTTATGAGCGGGGTGTATATTCTTAAGTTAAGTACCGATCGTGGAAATTCTTATGACAAACAAATAATTATTGAATAACTAACTGACCCATTTAAAAACAAAAGCTTCGGAATCCGGAGCTTTTGTTATTTATAGGCTTTAAATTAAATTTAGATTGTACGTTCTCTAATATATTGCCATTTTTACTGTGAAATTTTGATTTTATTAGGAATTAGAGTTAAACAAGAATTAAAAAAAATTGAACTTTTATTTCTTCCATTAAATTTACACCGTATTAAAAACCAATTTCTATTTATGACAACCTACTACAAGCAAGCCGAAATTAAAGCCTCCATGAAAAAACTGGTGGATAGTTATTTAGAAGATTGTAAGAAATGTGAGGAGCTTTCTCCGGATTTTATTGATCTTATCAAATATAATTTTCTGGCAAAGTTTGTGTGCTATAATAAATCTACCCAAACCATTGAAATTGGAATAGAACAAAATTCGAAAGAAGATGATTTCTATCCGCAAATATTGGTTTATAAATATAAGTTGAATTCCAATAAAAAGTGGCTCGACCGTTCTTTTAAAGACGGAATAAACGATATGGCATTTTATGGAAAATTGCTGAATAAAAGTAAAATGAACCAGGAAGCAGAAGTGGTTCTTATTTAATACAGAAAAATTAATTTCTGCCCTACCTTTAAAATGGATCTGAAATCCCCGGTTTTAGATCCATTTTTATTTTTTAAACTTTGCTACCTGGAGAGGATATCTCTTATGATGATTCCCGCATGTACACGGGAATTTTCAATGAACCATTTGTGGGTTTCCATTCCGCCACAAATTACTCCGGCCAGATATATTCCGGGAATATTGGTTTCCATAGTTTCAGGATCGTACTTAGGTTTCAAAAGTTCATCGTCTGAAAGTTCAATTCCTATCGATTTCAAAAAAGCAAAATTTGGGCGGTAACCGGTTAAAAGCAAAACAAAATCATTTTGCAGTGTTATTTCTCCTTCCATAGTATTTAAAATGACTTCCTTTTCTTTTATCTCTTTCAAAGATGTATTGAAATAAGTCTTAATGCTACCTTCTTCTATTCGGTTCACAATATCGGGTCGCACCCAGTATTTCACCCGTTCACCAATTTCGGGGCTTCGCACAATCATGGTAACTTCACCACCTTTACGGTAGATCTCCAGGGCGGCATCTACGGCCGAATTGCTGGCGCCTACAACTATTACCTTCTGCTTTGCATAGTAATGCGGATCATTATAATAATGTGCCACTTTGGGCAAATCCTCCCCCGGAATATTTAAATAATTGGGGATATCATAAAATCCGGTAGCGATTACAACATTTTTCGAGGAATAGACTCCCTGTGTGGTGGTAACAGAATGCTCATTTTTTTTCGGGGTTTTAACCGAAAGCACCTTTTCAAAGAGGTTAATGTTAAGTTCATTGGAAGTTGCGATGCGCCGGTAATATTCCAGTGCTTCGGCCTTCCGTGGTTTCGGGTTGTTACTTATAAAAGGGATATTCTCCAGCTCCAGCTTATCTGAAGTTGAAAAAAAGGTCATGTTTGCCGGGTAATGGTACAAGGAATTTACCAGGCAACCTTTTTCCAGAATAAGGTAGTTAAGATTGTTTTTTTGAGCTTCCAGCCCACAGGCGATCCCAATGGGGCCGCCCCCAATAATTATAAGGTCGTATTGATTAGTTGGAATTGGCAAGTTTTTTAAGTCCTTTTATGGTTTCAGGTTGATCTGCTGCCTTAAATACATAACTCCCGGCCACAAGCACATCGGCCCCTGCCTTGACAAGTTCGGCCGCATTTTTATCGGTAACCCCACCATCGATCTCGATCAAAGTTTTTGCTCCCTTCTTTTCGATCATCTTTTTTAACTGGCGTACCTTATCATATGTTGCTTCAATAAAGCTTTGGCCACCGTATCCGGGATTCACACTCATAACACATACCAGGTCTATATCCTGAATAAGGTCCTTCAATAACTTAACATTTGTATGCGGATTAATAGCTACACCTGCCTTCATTCCTTCGGCCTTAATGGCCTGCAGGCTGCGGTGTAAATGGGTGCAGGCTTCATAATGTACGGTTAGGATATTCGCGCCAAGACTTGCAAATTCTTTTATATACCTGTCCGGATCTACGATCATTAAATGAACATCTATGGTCTTGGTAGCATGCTTGCTAATAGCCTGCAAAACCGGCATACCAAATGATATGTTTGGTACAAAGACCCCGTCCATGATATCAATGTGAAACCAATCGGCTTCAGAGTTGTTGATCATTTCAATATCGCGTTGCAGGTTGGCAAAATCGGCAGCAAGAACAGATGGGGCAATAAGTTTGGTTGACATACAAGTTTGTTTTCAGCGTAAAAATAAGAAGAATAAATCTATTAACGGGTGTCAATAAAAACTTCCAGGATCCTTTTGACCGTTTGTTGGGTTTGAGGATCAAGCCCTTCTACCTGTTCCATATATTCCTTTACCAGCTCGTAGTCGTATTTATTCCTGCTAGTCACTATCTCTGCCTTAAAGCCGTCAAAGGCCCCCTGTTTCAAATCTTTTCCCAATACCTGTATGATATTATGGTGCCGGTTATCTTTTTGAATTTGATCAAATAGCTCCAGCACAAACTTTTTATCCCCTTCCAGGATCTGGAAAAAATTTCCTTCAGAATATAACAGCACTCCTCTTATGTCGTGGCTGTTATTGAAATTCGAGGTGTAATCCAGGAGGTTTTCAACTTCCGGTTTTTCTAAATCGGCCTTGGCAGTGCTCACATAGCAAATTGCGTATCTCATATTCTTCTATTTAAAATTAATGGCTGAAATCTTGAAAATGGTCTTTTAAAACTTTTCTTGCAGCATTGTAACCACACATTCCGTGAACCCCGCCACCGGGTGGGGTAGAGGAGGAACAAATGTATACGCGTTCATCTGGAGTGGAATAAGGTGAGATGCTTACAATTGGCCTTGTAAACAGCTGGGTGATATCTTGTTTGCCCCCGTTAATATCCCCGCCTACAAGATTGGGATTCCAGGCTTCTAATTGAACCGTATTCATAGTTGATCTATCGAGAATGCAATTTTTAAACCCGGGCGCGGCCCGCTCTATTTGGTTTTCAACTATAGTGGTAAAATCCTTGATACTGCCGTTGGGTACATGAATATATGCCCAGGCGGTATATTTTCCTTCCGGAGCCCGGGAATCATCAAAATTGCTGTGTTGCGCTACTAATACATACGGCGTATCGGTCATTTTCTTGTTATGTATCTGTTCTTCAGATTGTTCAATTTCATCTTCAGTGAAACCAATATGAACAGTACCTGCCCTGCGGCATTTTTCACTCGTAAAGGGTATGGGTTGAGAAAGGGCCCAATCCATTTTAAAAACTCCTGCCCCATATTTATAAGAGCCCAAACGCGATCTGTAAAGATCCGGAAAGTCCAATCCCTGGATCTTAAGCAATTGCTTTGGAGTTAGGTCAAAGAGATAAGCCCGGGAGGGGGAAGTTCTTCCAGGTGTTTAACACGCGTATTTAAATGTAGCTCCCCACCCAGAGATTTGTAATAGGATACCAGGGCATTGGTAAAATTCTGCGCTCCTCCTTTAGGGAAAGGCCACCCATATTTGTGGGCCATGGTGGTGAGCACCAGGCCAAACGATGCGGAGGCAATATTGGTTAGGGGCAGGGTAGAGTGGGCTGCCGACCCATAGAAAAAGACACGGGTCTTCTCATTTTTAAAATAATGATTGGCCAGCATTTTTGCTGAAGGCAGCGCCTTCAATCCAAATTTCAGGAAATCTAGGGGATGCCCCGGAATACCCAATGGGCCGAGCAGATCATCCTCGAGTTTATTCCAGTTCTTTACCAGCTCCTCAAATAGCGTAATATACGCATCACGGTCTTCTCCCAGCTGGGCAGCAGTGTCCTCAATATTTTGATAGCAGGCATATGCAGTGCCATCCTCAAAAGGATGCGCATACGGTATTTGGGGGAATATCCATTCCAACCCGTGCTCCTGGAGGGGAAGATCCCTGAAAAATGGGGAGGCATAACCCATAGGCAGTATTGCCGATCCCACATCATGCCGGTATCCCGGCAGGGTTTTCTCCTCGGTCCTCGTGGCACCTCCGGGGGTAGAAGCCTGTTCAAAAATAGCGGTTCTCAGCCCCTGTTGTTGCAAATAAATAGCGGCTGCGAGACCATTGGACCCGCTGCCGGTTATAATAGCATCATACTTTTTCTCCATTAGGGTAATTCATTTAGATCCAGCCCGGCGAGGTATTCTTCAAAACTTATACTACCGTTCTGTTCGCCAATCATATCATTGGTGGTTATAAATGTGAAATAGTCCAGCTTATCGTGCATTCCCTCGCTGAAGATCTTAGGAAGTGCAGCTCCTATTTTTGCCATTGGGGTGGGTATTTTAATAATTTGTCCCCCTATCTTATTTTCTATCATTTTAGCCATTTCCATTCTTGTATAAATGTTAGGGCCTCCAACTTCAATGATATCAGAACCGTTTTCCCTATAGGAAACCACAACTTTAGCAAGATCTTTATGGTGTATACTGTTTGTTTTTGCGGTACCGTCACCAATGACCGGGATGACTTTGCGTTTTGCAAGAATGGCAAGGTCATTTAAACCGGAGAAGAATCCCACCGGTCTCAGGATGGTATAATCAAGTCCCGAAGCCCGTAATTCATTTTCAAACATTTTATGGGCTTTGGCAATGCTGTAATCTTTTTCAACATCGGCCCCTTTAATAGATACATACACAAAACGTTTCACGCCGTTCTTAACCGCATCTTCAAGTATTGTTTTATTTGCAAGGTAATCGGTTTCAAAGAAGGAATCTTCAGAGGGGGTAAAGAGGCTTACACTTTTTCCCAGGGCAGAGATCACTGTGGTGACACCACTGGTAAGACCTTTTATTTCCTCTGCACCTCCAGATGCATCTCCAATAAATATATCATTTGTATAAGGTGTTACTTTAGAACTTTCATTTTCTGAAAGTACCAGGGCTCTTACGTTTATATTCTTTTCTCTTAAAAGTTTTACAATCTCCAGGCCCAGCGAACCGGTGGAGCCGGCCACCAGTGTTCTTTCATTATTTTCCATTTTCATAATTCAATTTTTTTATCTGTAATTTAAACAGAAAAAAAGTGAAAAGCTGCGCTATAGTTTAGATTAACAGAACTTTAAGCAGAGATTAACCACCCCGTGTTTAAGCCAGAAAAAGGTTGGAAGCTACCCAACTAAAAAAGTAGGGAAACAAAAAAACCCCGGTCATCACTCCGGGGTTCATTCATCAATCAAAAAACGAACAGTTATCCCACGCCTTGCGGCACGGGACTGTTGTCATCTTAAATATTATCCAAGGTAAGTTTTCAAAATTTTACTTCTGGAAGTATGTTTTAGTCTTCTAATAGCTTTTTCCTTTATCTGGCGCACGCGCTCTCTTGTAAGATCAAAAGTCTCGCCAATTTCTTCAAGCGTCATAGGATGTTGATCTCCCAATCCAAAATAAAGTCTAATCACATCTGCCTCACGCGGCGTAAGGGTTTCAAGGGCTCTTTCAATCTCGGTGCGCAAAGATTCGTGCAACAGCTCCCTGTCTGGGTTTGGAGATTCCCCACTGCGCAATACATCATAAAGGTTGGAATCTTCACCTTCTACAAGGGGAGCATCCATAGATACGTGACGCCCGGAATTTTTCATAGATTCCTTCACGTCATTTATAGTCATATCAAGTTCTTTTGCGATCTCCTCTGCACTTGGAGGACGTTCGTGAGATTGCTCAAGAAAGGCAAAAGTCTTGTTGATCTTGTTAATAGATCCAATTTTGTTCAACGGTAAACGCACAATACGCGATTGCTCGGCCAGTGCCTGCAGGATCGACTGGCGAATCCACCAAACGGCATAGGAAATAAATTTAAAACCCCTGGTTTCATCAAAACGCTTTGCAGCCTTGATCAATCCAAGATTTCCTTCATTAATAAGATCTGGTAGGGTTAAACCCTGGTTTTGATATTGTTTTGCTACAGAAACCACAAAACGAAGGTTCGCCTTTGTTAATTTCTCCAGTGCGCGGTCATCACCCGCTTTAATTTTTTGTGCCAATTCTACCTCTTCATCGGCAGTAATCAGGTCAACTTTACCAATTTCTTGCAAATACTTATCCAGCGAAGCAGTTTCACGGTTTGTTACCTGCTTCGTAATTTTAAGTTGTCTCATCTATCTTCTCCTTGGATTTTTAATGTGAATAGTTCTCTATCTTATTGTACGTAAGGAGGAGGAGAAATGTTACAAAACTTACAATATTTTTCATTTGGGCGTTCCCCTTCGGGTCTGGTATTTCGATACAAATCTTTGCTTCCTGCAGTCGCTGCGGGCTTTATACTGCATTTGGCCTGGCAGGTCCCTATCATAAAAAATAAACGAGAAAATTTTATCATATCCATAAAAAAACCTCCTTAAAAATAATTTAAGGAGGTTTGTATGTAAGAATTTAGAAAGAATTAATCGTTTCTGTCTTCTCTTGGTTTTCTGTCATCACGATTTCTGTCATCACGATTTCTGTCATCACGACCTCTGTCATCTCTGCCGCGGTTGTCTCTTGAGCCACGGTTGTCGCGACCCCTGTCATTACGGTCATCACGTGGTGGTCTTGCAACATACCCTTCAGGTTTTGGCAACAAAGCCTTACGGGAAACCTTCTGCTTACGGGTCTTAGGGTCAATTCCGAAGTATTTAACTTTGAAAACATCTCCCATATTCACCACATCACTTACATTTTCTGTACGTTCCCATGCCAGTTCACTTACGTGTAGCAATACTTCGTTGCCCGGGGCAACAAGGAATTCTACCACAGCACCAAAGTCAAGCATTTTTATAACCTTCACGTCATAAGATTCTCCAACTTCCGGCTTGAACATCAAGGCATCTATTTTTGCCAATACACTGTCAATTCCTTCCTGGCTTGTTCCAAGGATCTCCACAACTCCTTTTTCATCAACTTCGTTGATAACAATGGTAGTTCCTGAAGTCTTTTGCATTTCCTGGATCACTTTTCCACCCGGTCCAATAAGAGCACCAATGAATTCCTGAGGAATGATCTTGGTAACGATCTTTGGAGCATGAGGCTTCACACTTACATTAGGCTCAGAAATAGTTTTGGTTAATTCTTCAAGGATGTGTAATCTTCCCGCACGTGCCTGTTTAAGGGCAGATACAAGAATATCATAAGGCAAACCTTTTACTTTAATGTCCATTTGGCAGGCAGTAATACCATCGGCCGTTCCGGTTACTTTAAAGTCCATATCTCCCAGGTGATCTTCATCTCCTAAAATATCTGAAAGTACCGCGTGACGGTCGCCGTCTGAGATCAATCCCATTGCGATCCCCGATACCGGTTTTTTCATTTGGATACCCGCATCCATCATTGCCATAGTTCCCGCGCAAACTGTTGCCATAGAAGAAGAACCGTTAGATTCCAATACTTCTGAAACTATTCTTACAGTATATGGGTTATCTGCAGGGATCATTCCCTTAAGCGCACGTTGTGCAAGGTTTCCGTGACCAATCTCTCTTCTGGAAGTTCCTCTTAAAGGATAGGCTTCCCCGGTACAGAATGGTGGGAAATTATAATGTAAATAGAAAGTTTCCTCCCCCTGGTGGGTTGGCATATCTATCATATTGGCTTCTCTGGAAGTTCCCAAAGTTACGGTAGCCAGCGCCTGGGTTTCCCCACGTGTGAAGATGGCCGATCCATGAACTGATGGCAGGTAATCTACCTCACACCAAATAGGGCGTATCTCATCTGTTCTTCTACCGTCCAGACGAATTCCTTCAGCAAGGGTAAGTTCCCTTACCGCTTCCTTTTCTACTTTGCTGTAGTAAGTCTTGATAAGTCCTGAATTTTCTTCCAGTTCTTCTTCAGTAAAAGAAGCAAGTACTTCTTCTCTTATAGCTGCGAAACCTTCGCCTCTTTGCTGCTTTCCATGACCCCCTTTGGCGATATCATACACTTTTTGATAAGCAATTTCTCTTACTCTTTGTGAGATAGAATCATCGCTTTTTGCAGGTGCATACTCTCTGGTTGGTTTTCTTCCAAAAGCATCGGCCAAACGGTGTTGTGCCTCGATCTGGATCTTTATGGCATCATGAGCAAATTTAATGGCATCTGCCATTTCTTCTTCTGAGATCTCTTTCATCTCACCTTCTACCATCATCACAGAATCTGCAGAGGCTCCAATAACCATATCAATGTCCGATTCCAGTAACTGGCTTCGGCTTGGGTTGATGATAAATTCCCCGTTTACTCTTCCTACACGGGCTTCTGAAATTGCACATTCAAAAGGAATGTCCGATAACTGAATCGCGGTGGAAGCTGCCAATCCTGCAAGTGCATCTGGCATAACTTCTTCATCATGAGACATCAACTGTATCATTACCTGGGTTTCCGTTCTGTAATCTGAAGGGAACAAAGGTCTCAATACCCTGTCTACAATTCTCATGGTTAATACCTCCCCATCACTTGGTCTGGCTTCTCTTTTAAAGAACCCGCCGGGGTATCGTCCCGCTGCGGCAAATTTTTCTCTGTAATCTACTGTTAAAGGGAAAAAATCCATAGTACTCTCTTTGTAAGAAGATACTACGGTACAAAGCATTACTGCATTTCCCATTCTTAGCTCAACAGCTCCATGTGCCTGTTTTGCCAGTTTTCCGGTTTCGAGAGAAATGGTTCTTCCATCCCCCAGGTCGATAACCTCTTTAAATGTTTTTGGAATCATAAATTTTTTTGAATTCTAATATGTATGTAAAGATACATATTACATTAAACATTGGTTTCCCGTTGAATAATTCATCGGGACTTGCTGTGTTGTTGTGTAGTTGTTGTTGCAGACCAATGAAAAACTACCTCAGGCCGGGGCGTGAAGTGTCAATTTTGTAATCAGTAAAATAAAAGACCGTTAAAAGCCTTGTAAGATATAAAAAAAGGGGGCATAAAGCCCCCTTGAAAATTATTTTCTTAATCCTAATTCCTTAATGATCGCACGGTATCTCATGATATCCTTCTTCATTAAATAGTCAAGTAAGCTTCTTCTTTTCCCTACCAGCATAACCAGAGAACGCTCGGTGTTAAAATCCTTACGGTTTTTCTTCAGGTGGTCTGAAAGGTGTGAGATACGCTGCGTGAACAACGCGATTTGACCTTCTGCACTACCGGTGTCATTTTTACCTTTACCGTGCTTGGCGAAAAGATCTTGTTTTTCTTCTTTAGTTAAATACATTCCAATATTAATTTTAATGATTTTTATGTATTGACAGCATTTCTGTCAAGCGGCAAATATACTATATTTTTAATAATATCTTAGCGGCCTGATAAAATCTTTTTAAGCCCTTAATGGCTGATTTAGAATAAGATCCAAATATTGGTTAATCTTATCTTTTAGCTCAGATCTTGGCGTTATAAAATCCAGGAATCCATGTTCTTTTAAAAATTCTGCAGTTTGAAAATCCTTTGGCAGATCCTGTCCTGTGGTGTCTTTTACAACCCGTGGCCCCGCGAAACCAATTAACGCTCCGGGTTCTGAAATATTAATATCACCCAACATCGCAAAAGATGCCGTAGTTCCTCCTGTTGTAGGATCTGTACATAAAGAGATATAAGGGATCTTCGCATCATGGAGTTGTGCGAGCTTGGCCGATGTTTTTGCCAGCTGCATCAAAGAAAGCGCTGCCTCCATCATTCTCGCTCCACCCGACTTGGAAATTATTACAAGGGGAACATTATGTGCCAGGGAATAATCTGCCGCACGGGCAATTTTCTCTCCCACCACAGATCCCATGGAGCCTCCAATAAATTTAAAATCCATACAGGCAACCACAAGGTCTTTCCCTTTAGACTTACCTACCGCAGTTCTTACAGCATCTGAAAGGCCTGTCTTTTCCTGAGCCGCCTTTAACCTGTCGGTATATTTGGTGGTATCTTCAAAATCCAGCGGATCTTTAGAGGTAATATCCTTATCCAGTTCTGTAAACTGGTTGTTGTCAAAAAGGATCTTAAAATATTCATGACTACCTATCCTTACGTGATACCCATCTTCGGGGCTTACATAAAAGTTCTTCTCAAGTTGCTCGGCATCTACGATCTTCCCGGTGGGTGATTTATACCAAAGTCCTTTTGGAACATCTTTCTTCTCCTCGGTAGGGGTTTGTATTCCTTTTTGTGTTCTTTTAAACCAGGCCATGTTTTCTTTTTATTAAAGGGGTTCAGGTTTCATATAGTTTGCAAATGTAGCATTTGAACCCGGGCGTTTATAAAAAAAATCAGCTGAAACTTTAAATTTTTTCAGCTGATTGGTCTACTTAACTTATAAAGTATTAACATTATTAAGGTCTTCGAAGGCCTTTTTAAGACGGGCGATAAAGGTTTTTTCGCCTTCACGTAACCAAACCCTTGGGTCATAATGCTTTTTGTTTGGAGAATCCGGCCCTTCAGGATTTCCTATTTGCCCTTGTAAATAATCTTTTTTACCGGACATATAATCACGAATACCTTCAGTAAAAGCATATTGAAGATCTGTATCAATATTCATTTTGATCACTCCGTAGCTTATCCCTTCCCGTATTTCTTCCAGGGTAGAACCGCTTCCGCCGTGAAAAACAAAATCAATATGGTTATTGCCAACTCCAAATTTCTCGCTTACAAATTCCTGAGAATTCTTAAGGATCTTGGGGGTAAGTTTTACATTCCCCGGCTTATAAACCCCGTGTACGTTTCCAAAAGCTGCCGCGATAGTGAATTGGTCGCTTACTTTGCTCAATTCCTCAAAAGCATAGGCCACTTCTTCCGGTTGGGTATATAATTTGGAATCATCAACATCTGTATTATCAACACCATCTTCTTCCCCTCCGGTAACGCCCAATTCAATTTCCAGGGTCATTCCCATTTTGCTCATTCTCTCAAGATACTTCTTGCATATTTCAATGTTCTCTTCTAATGGCTCTTCAGAAAGATCTATCATATGTGAGCTGTAAAGCGGTTTTCCAAACTGCTCAAAATGTTTTTCACTGGCATCCAAAAGTCCATCTATCCAGGGAAGCAATTTTTTCGCGCAATGATCTGTATGCAGGATCACCGTTGCACCGTATAACTTCGCCAGTTCATGTATATGTTTTGCTCCCGCAACGCCACCTGCAATTGCAGCTTGCTGGTTCTCATTGGAAAGCCCTTTTCCCGCATTAAAAAGCGCACCTCCATTGGAGAACTGAATAATTACCGGGGCTTTCAATTCCGCAGCTGTTTCAAGAACTGCATTTATAGTATTGGAACCGGTTACATTCACTGCAGGTAAAGCAAAACCTTTACTTTTTGCATATTTAAAAATTTCCTGAACTTCTTTTCCTGTGGCTACGCCGGGTTTGATATTGTGACTCATGAATATATTTTTTTTCAAAAATTATTTTACAAAAATAAGAAATTTACTTGGGTTAGAAAGGGTAATTGATACCTACATTCCAAACCGCATTTTTGAAGTTATAGTCCTTAAACCATCTCTCGCCTTCAGGGCGGGCGGGGTCATATGTTTTAAAGCCTACGTCAAGGCGCAGTACAAAGAAATTAAAATCATACCGCAATCCTGTACCCGTTCCAACTGCAATATTTTTAAGGTCTGATAATGATGTGAAGGTTGCACGGGGGTCTTCTACAATATCAAGTACATTCCAGATATTTCCGGCATCAATGAAAAAAGCCGAATTCAGCGCCCCAAATATATTGAAGCGGTATTCTGCATTCATTGCGATCTTCATATTTGCCTCATTGAACTCATTCCTGCCGCCTGTACTTCCGGGCCCCAGGTCATAAACCTGCCAGGCTCTGTTATCATTTGGTCCACCGGCAAAGAAACTCCTTATAAAAGGGATGCTGTTTGCATTTCCATAAGGGATAGCCACCCCGCCAAATGCCCTTATGGCAAATATGTTCTTGTTACCCCAATCCCAGTGCTTAATATAATCTACCTCCGTTTTGATATACTGCGAAAAATTCACGCCTACAATTTCATAAACCCCGTTTTCATTTTTTTGAGCTCCCGTAAGGCTTGAAATGGCTGCGAGTACATTTCCGGCGGTTTCAACCTTAAACCTGAATCTGGAAAAATCATTGTCATACAGGCTTTCCTTATTGTTCCTCAAATAAGTGAAATTAGAGGCATATATAAGGTTATTCTCTGTAAGCCTGTTTTTCCTTTCGCTTATATTTCTTACTTCCTGTCGTTGCTCTGGTGTTAATCCCGAAGTGCCCGAAGTGGTTTGGGTTACATCCCGTAAAAAACCATCAGCTCCTGTGGGAATAATAAGCCGGCCCTGTTCATTAAGATATTCAGGCGAGGTAACAACGTTCCCCGATTGGATGATCTCATTCAAACTGTTGTAAGAACTGCGATATACATTGAAATAATTATCGGTGTTCAGGTTTCTTACATACTGTATATTTACCAGGTCGAGCCTGTGGGAAAGAATACGTGAGGGGTTCCAGCGGTAATTAAGGATTCCGTTAAAATTCTGTTTATCAAGCCCTATATTATTTTGCGTACTTACCCCAAGGCTAAGGGAAGTGAATGGAGACATGAATTTGGGGATAAATTTTTCTGTATCAAAAGGAAGAAAGATCCTGGGCCAGGTGAGTTTAACATCGGCCCCAATTTCTGAAATATTAAAAAAGCGGTCTTTTGAACTTCCCCGTGCAGCATCTGATGATGATCCCACGCTTCCTCTACCCGAAATTTCAAAGGTTTCAGCTCCTTTGAAAATATTTCGGATCAATAGAGAACCTCCAAATCCTATCCCAAAATCCTGAATATTGCTCTGGGAAATATCAAAATCAAAACCCAAGGAGTATTTTTGCTGTGGGGTCAAAAAGATATTGGCAATTAGCGCGGTGTTCGTGCTATCTGCAGGGTCCTGGCTGTATTCAATGTTGGGGTATTTAAACACGCGCAGGGAGCTCATCCTGTTGTAGGTCCTGGTCCTGTCCCGGTCCCGAAAGATCTCCCCGGGCCGTATAAAAATTGCATCTGTGATAGCCCGGGCTTTAAATTCCCGCTGGCCAAAACTGTATATATTGAAGCCCTCATAACTGGTGCTGTCCCGTACCGGCTGGTTGCGGTTGGCAAAAGTATAATCTGTAAAAACATTTACCTTACTAATCTTATGGATCTTGAAGGGTTCCCTGTATGTAGTATCACCTGCAGTAATTTGGCGGTTAGGAATAATTACAGTTGTGTTAACCTTATAATTGGTGTTAACGGTATCTGCCTCAAAGCTTATGTATTCCTGGTCAAAGTAAAATACTCCGTTATTTCTGAAGGTTTGCGTTAGCCTGTCCCGTTCGGCGTTATAATCCAGCGTGCGGTATTGCACTCCGGGCTTGATGATGGAGGCTTCTGAATGAGCACTGTATAGAGAATCCAGGACAGGGGAAGAGATCCTCTGCCGGATGGAATCAACATCATAGGCGTGGTGCGTTGTGACAAAATAATCAATTTCCCCTCTTTTTTCCTTAGTGGGTTTTATCTCATAATCAATTTCTGCATTGAACCACCCGTGATTAAAATACCAGGACTGCAGCCTGTTCCTGGATTTTTTGGTAATATCCTCATTTATAATTACCGGGGCTTCCCCTGCGCTTTTAATGGCCTCGTTAAAATTAACGTAGGATTCCCGCATTCTTTGAACTTGTTTCCGGGAATATATATTTTCAAGCCGTTCTTGCCTGCCCGGGGTTTTATGAAGCCAGTGTAAAAAAGAAGAATCGGGGTTGGTTTTGGCAAGATTGTAAATGTGGAGCCTTATGGGTACACCAAGGAGTTTGGCATTAGGTTCCTGGTATAATTGATTATATATTCGGGATTCTTTTATTTTTTCACCGTCGCGGTAAATGGTGTTTTTGGTGAGCAGTAATTCATCGTTATCAACTCTCTTTACTGCATTACAGGAAAACATTAGGATCGACGTTAATAAAATTAACGATATTTTTGCAGGAAGGGATTTCAATAAAGTGTAATTAAGGATTCAAAAATACTGTATTTGTATGGTTAGTAAAAGCCAAATTAAGTTAATAACCGGTCTTGCGCAAAAAAAAAACCGTACAAAATACGGGCTTTTTATAGTGGAAGGTATTAAGGGAATTTCTGAGTTCCTCAACTCGCATTTGGAGCTGGATACGCTGTTTACAACGCAACAGATCTTCCGGGCTCCCTCTGCAAAAACACAGGAGATTACCGAAGCTGAACTTAAAAAGTTAAGTGCGCTCACTACCCCCCAAACTGCATTGGCAATTTTTAAGATCCTCGGTCCCACAGCCCCCTCATTTTCTGGTTTGACCCTGGCCCTGGATGGTATAAGGGACCCGGGTAATTTGGGTACTATAATTCGGCTGTGCGACTGGTTTGGAATTGAAGACCTTGTATGTTCCCCAGATACGGTAGATTGCTATAACCCCAAGGTAGTGCAGGCCAGCATGGGAAGTATTACCAGGGTAAATATTTCTTATATGCCCCTCCACACCCTTATAAGCAGTGTCGGGGGAGTGCCGGTTCTGGGAACTTTCCTGGAAGGTGAAAATGTTTATACTACAAAAATTCCCTCAAATGGTATAATGATTATGGGAAATGAAGCCAATGGAATTTCAGAAGATGTGGAGAAAATGCTGACTCGAAAGATCAATATCCCGCAATTTGGAAATTCTTCAAAAACCGAAAGTTTAAATGTGGCAACCGCGACCGCAGTGCTCCTAAGCGAATTTCGCAGGCAGGAAAACTATTGAAAGGTGAAATTCAGGAACAGGCCTCTGGCCAGCATCTCATCAACATTGCGCATATCTGCATTTCCTGCGATAAATTCATTGTTTACCCCAAATACACCTCTAAGCGAAGGCGAAAACTTGAAATAGAAAAAATATAAGTCTATTCCCACCCCAACTTCATAATAATAATTGGCGGTTGTGGTTCTTATAATTGCATCGGGGTTATTTTCATTACTGGATAAATTTAGGGAGGTGGAAACCCCACCCACCACAAATGGACGAAAGTTGTTTAGCCTGTTGGCATTAAACTTTAATAGTAAAGGAAGGTGCACGTAGGTTGAATTCACCTCGTCTACCACCCCGCTGTAAGTAGGGCGTATCCCGTAATTATTAAAATTAACCCCGGGCTCTATACGAATATCCAAATTATTGCTAAGCTTAAGATTTCCTATTAATCCCACATTAAAACCTGTAGACCTGTTTATAATAAGATCTTTCCCGGTAGAAGGGCTTGGGTCATACTCCTTGTACCTGAAGCTGTAATCATAGGAGTTGAAACCAAGGAAATATCCCCAGGACCATCTTTTGTTATCAATATCGGGTTGGTTCAACAAGCGCTCCCCTGAAAAAAATTGAGCATTTCCCTGAAAACCACAAAGCAATAGCCCAATAATGGCAATACATCTTTTCATATGGAGATAATTCTTGTTTTAATTGGTCTTCCGATAGCCATCGGGGGCAATTTGCATAAATTTATTTGTGATTTGCATCGAATTTCCATGAAGCTCATTCAATATCTTTATTTAGATGCTGTATAAATGGTAGCAACACCAAAAGTTTGAGGTTTATCCTTCACATTATTAAACCCAGTTTTACGTAAAATATTGTTGAACTCCTCTCCATAAGGAAATGATGCTGCACTTTCGCTTAAATAAGAATAGGCTACTTTGTCCTGAGAGAATAATTTTCCAATTACAGGAAGTATTACTTTGCTATGAAAATTATATCCCTGCTTGAATGGAAATTTGGTTGGCACTGAAGTTTCAAGCACTACAAATATTCCGCCTGGCTTAAGTACCCGATAAATTTCGGCCAGCCCTTTTTCCAGATGTTCAAAATTGCGTACCCCAAAGGCCACAGTAATAGCATCAAAACTATTATCCTCAGAAGGTAAAGCTTCAGAATCTGCCTGTACCATTTCTATTCTTTCAGAAAGATCTTTGGCAGCGATCTTTTTTCTTCCTACTGCCAGCATCCCTTCCGAAATATCAAGTCCAACAATTCGGGTGGCAGTGGTTTCAGCAAGGCTTATTGCCAAATCGCCGGTACCTGTGGCAATATCCAGGACAGCCTGGGGTTTGGTTGCTTCTACCAGCTCAATAACCTTTTTACGCCACTTTACATCAATACCAAAAGAAATAACCCGGTTAAGGCCATCATAATTACCGGAGATCTTGTCGAACATCTGTTCAACCTGCTCCTTTTTATTTAGTGATGAATCTTTATAGGGTGTGATTTTTTTTGCCATTTTCCAAATTTGGTTCAAAGATAAGTGATATGAGATAATTGCGTTTAAAAGAATGCAATTTTATTAAAATGGGGAATAATTTGAATTGTATAAAATAATGTACCTTTGATAATTCTTACAATTTGAACGCTTTATATGAAGATTATTATCGCCGGCGCAGGTGAAGTTGGCTTTCATTTGGCAAAATTACTTTCCTTTGAATCCCAGGACATTACATTAATAGATAATAACCGGGATAATTTAATATACGCAGATACACATCTTGATATAAGAACCATAAAGGGAGATGCCACCTCTATTGCTGTACTTAAAGATGCCCATGTAAAACATGTTGACCTTGTGATAGGTGTAACTTCCAGCGAGGCTACAAATATTACTGTATGCGTACTGGCGAAACAATTGGGTGCAAAAAGGACAATTGCCAGGATCTCCAATACCGAATTCCTTGACAACAAGGAGGAGATTGGATTTATGAGGTTTGGAATAGATGAGCTCATTTCACCTGAAGCTCTGGCTGCGCGGGAAATAGCCCTTCTTCTGAATCAATCGGCTTTTAATGATAGTTATGAGTTTGAAGATGGTGCCCTTACCATGATAGGCCTCAATTTATCGCGCACCGCGATGTTTGTTGGAAAAACGGTGAAGGAGGCTGCCGGGATCTTTCCTAAGTTACATTTTGTGCCTATTGCTATTCAAAGGTTTGGAACCCAGTATACTTTAATTCCCCGGGGAGATACCCAGTTCAAAGAGGGAGATCAGGTTTATTTTATAACGGTTGATAATGGGGTAGACGAGCTTTATAAACTTACCGGTAAGGTAAAGCATTCCATAAAAAATGTGATGATCCTTGGGGGTAGCAAAATAGGTAAAAAAACTGCCCGTGACCTTTGTGCCAATAACTTTAATGTAAAGCTTATTGAAAGTGACCGTGACAAAGCCTTTGACCTGGCCGATGAATTACCCAGGGCTTTGGTAATAAACAGTGACGGGAGAAATGTGGAATTATTAGAGGAAGAAAATATCCATGATATGGATGCCTTTATAGCCGTTACCGGAAATTCTGAAACCAATATCATGTCCTGCCTGGTGGCAAAATCTAAGAGTGTAAAGAAAACCATCGCTCTGGTAGAGAATATGGATTATTTTCAACTGAGTCATTCAATAGGCATAGATACTCTTATAAATAAAAAGCTGCTGGCGGCAAATAATATTTTCAGGTATATAAGAAAAGGGGAAGTGGTGGCCATGACCAAACTTAACAATATGAATGCCGAGTTGCTGGAATTTATAGTAAAACCCACTTCACAGGTACGCGATAAAAAAATTAAGGACCTCGATTTTCCCAGATCGGCAATTATTGGTGGAATTATAAGAAATGGCGAAGGATTAATTGCCCTGGGCGAATTTTTGATAAAGGAGGGTGACCGCATTGTGGTGTGCTGCCTCCCGCGGTCTATCAACAAGGTTGAAAAACTCTTTTTGTAATGCACAGAATGAATATTAAGCTCATCCTGCATATCATGGGCCTTCTGCTCTTGTGCAACGGAGGCTTCATGTTTACTTCGGTTTTTGTGAGCTGGTATTATGAAGATGGGGTTACACTTCAGGTTTCCTCTGCAGCTTTTTTAACCTGTTTTTTGGGAATGCTATTAATGTTTGCAACCCGCGGGCACCGCAAGGAACTTAAAAAACGGGAAGGCTATATTATTGTAACCTTTGGCTGGATCTTTATGGCGTTAAGCGGCACGTTGCCCTATGTTATAAGCGAGGCCATCCCGGGTTTTACCAATGCTTTTTTTGAAACCATGTCCGGGTACACTACTACCGGTGCATCCATATTAATGGATATTGAATCCATACCCAAAAGTTTACTGTTTTGGCGCAGTTTAACCCATTGGATAGGAGGGATGGGAATCATTGTTCTGGCTATTGCAATCCTTCCATTGCTAGGGATTGGGGGAATGCAGCTTTTCGCTGCCGAAGCCCCGGGTCCCAGTGCAGATAAGCTGAAACCGCGTATTACAGATACAGCGAAAAGACTTTGGTTGATCTATGTTTCATATACCATTGCCGAGACAATTCTTTTAAAAATTGCAGGTATGGGATTGTTTGATGCCATTAATCATTCTTTAAGCACCCTATCTACCGGTGGATTTTCTACAAAAAATGCCAGTGTAGCTTACTGGAATGATCAGCCGGTTATTCAATACATTATAATGCTTTTTATGTTTTTGGCGGGTAGTAATTTTGTTTTGAGTTATTTCGCTTTTAAAGGCCGGGTACAAAAAGTATTAATGGATGATGAATTTAAATGGTACTTGAAATTTATAATAACTTTTACTGTTATTGCAGCATTAATAATATATTACCAGGCAGATATTGGTTTATCATCTATAGAGCATCCAATGGTGTGGGGTGAGGCAGAAAGTGCTTTCAGGCATGGTCTTTTTCAGGTCCTTGCAATTATAACCACAACCGGTTTTGTTTCTGCCGACTATACCATGTGGACCCCCTTTCTCACCGTATTTTTCTTCGGATTAATGTTTCTTGGAGGGTCGGCGGGGTCAACAGCAGGGGGTGTGAAAGTTATGCGACATATTATAATGATACGCAACGGGATGGCCGAATTCAAAAGAAGCTTACATCCAAATGCTATATTACCCGTACGTTATAATGGAAAATCGATCAATCAGGATATCGTATTTAATATTCTGGGTTTCTTTATCCTTTATATGCTGGCCTTTATAACCGGTGCCCTGGTCTTTGGATTTATGGGACTGGATTTTATGTCGGCAATTGGGGGCGCCGCTTCTTCTCTTGGCAACGTAGGGCCGGCGTTGGGCACATTGGGTCCTGTAAATAATTATGATGTGCTGCCTGATGCTGGAAAATGGTGGTCAGCTTTCTTAATGCTTATTGGAAGGCTTGAACTTTTCACCGTATTGATCCTGCTCACTCCTTACTTCTGGAGAAACCGCTAAAATTAAATCCTGGAAACAATAAACAGCGCGTTTAATTATTTATGGTAATTTTGTGGGCTTTTTTAAATATAAATTAAAAAATACATACTCAAAAATTGACGGCTTTTAATAACATAAAACAATATTTGATTCGAAGTTTCAGGTTTAAAGATTATACCAAAAGAAACTGGTTTCGCTTTTTTCTCAAAGGTATTTTAGCCTTAATTATATTGTTTGTTATTCTAATACTTTACATTTATTATGGCTCTTTTGGGAGGGTTCCTACCAATGAGGAAGTTAAGCTTTTTCGCAGTATGGAAGCCTCAGAGGTGTATTCAATAGATAATGTGTTGCTTTATCGCTTTGACAAAGAAAACCGCCTAAACATACCGTATGAATCTATTCCTGAACATGTGGTGAAAGCCCTTATATCCTCTGAAGATGCCCGTTTCTATGAGCATTCCGGCGTTGACCTGAAAAGCCTGATGCGGGTTATGGTAAAAACGGTGATCCTTGGGGATAAAAGCGCAGGAGGGGGAAGTACCATTTCACAACAATTGGTGAAAAATTATTTTCCCCGAAAATCATATAGGTTTTTGTCAACTCCCCTCAACAAGTTTGAAGAAATGGTGGCGGCCTATAAGCTGGAAAAACATTTTACAAAAGAACAAATTATTGAATTTTACTTCAATACCGTGCCTTTTGGGGACTCTGCATTTGGAATTGAAAGTGCCTCCCAGCGGTTTTTCAGCACTTCAGCCCCGCAGTTAACCATAGAACAGGGCGCAGTTTTAGTGGGAATGTTAAAAGCTACGTATACCTATAATCCCATAAAATTTCCTGAAGCTTCCAAAAACAGAAGAGATGTAGTCCTGAATTTAATGAGTCAGGAAAAATATATTTCCGAAGAATTTAAAGATTCGGTGGTGGCTATTCCTTTACTTACAAATCCCCAGCGGCTTACCCGCCACCAGGGAAAAGCGAAATACTTCACAGGGTACGTGCGTATAATGATGCATAAATGGTTAGAAAACAACAGGAAGCCAAGCGGAAAAAAGTATGATCTGTATAAAGACGGGCTTAAGATTTACACTTCCTTAAATTATGATATGCAGCAATATGCAGAACAGGCTGTTGCAAAAAGATTAAAGATCTTACAGTTTCAATTTGACCGCCAATGGGAAAATGAAGATCCCTGGAAAGATGCCCCTGTGGTTTTTACAAATGCCATTAAAAACTCCGGCAGGTATAAAGCCATGAAAAAAGCCGGCTTGGCTGAGGCTAAGATCCTTGATAGTATGAACATCCCTTTGGAAATGAAAGTTTTCTCGCATGAGGGGGAAAGAAACATAAGCATGTCACCATTAGATTCCATAAGGAATTCATTGAGGTTTTTGCATGCGGGTTTTATTGCAATGGAATCTAACACCGGGCATATTAAGGCTTATGTAGGGGGTATTAATGAGAATTATTTTCAGTATGACCATGTAACCAGCAAAAGACAGGTAGGAAGTGCATTTAAACCTTTTGTATTTGCGGCTGCGGTTGAAAATGGGATTTCCCCTTGCGAATTGTATCCAAACAAATTAATTAAATATCCTCAATACGAAGATTGGGAGCCAAAAAATTCCGATTATATCTATGGGGGCGAATTTAGTGTTTGGGGTGCCTTGGCGGCCTCTGTAAATACCGTAACGGTACAACTTATGGAAAAAACAGGTTTACCTAAGATTATAAATTTAGCCCAAAATATGGGAATTGAGACCGAACTTCCCGCAGTTCCATCTTTGTCACTGGGTACAGCCGAACTTTCTTTACTGGAAATGGCCAGGGCATATACCACTTTTCCAAACTACGGTAAACCAAGTCAGGAAATGAGTATTCTTAAAATCGTTGACAGGGAAGGTAATGCCTTAAATATTTTACCGGGAAAAGAGACGAAACAGGTATACTCTTATAAGACCGGAGAAATCATGGTGGAAATGCTAAAACGAGTGGTTTTCCAGGGAATTGCCGCCCCTCTAAGATACGATTACCAGTTGTATAATGACATAGGCGGTAAAACCGGGACTTCACAATCTCAGGCAGATGGATGGTTTATGGGTTTTACCTCCAATCTTGTGACAGGAGCCTGGGTGGGTGCAGAAAATCCCGCAATTCATTTTAAGACAATGGAGTTGGGGCAGGCATCCAATACCGCACTGCCCATCATTGGGGAATTCTTAAGATTGCTGAACAAGGACGATTCCTTCAAACATTATTTGAAGCAGGATTTTAAAAAGCCGGCAAAAGAGGTGATGAAACTTATGGACTGTGCTTCCCGAAAAAATGTTCCCCGGCCGGTAAAGGATACTATTCAAGATACGGGAATAGATTCATTAAACATTCAAAATTCTATTATTCCCAGAGACAGTATTGCAATACCTCCACAACCCGAGTAATTTCACCCAAAAATTTGAAACTACCCGCCTTAGTTTTCAGAATGATAACATCGAAAAGCACAAAAAATTCTCCAGAATAAGGTTGGATTGCCAAACTAATTCCGGAGAATTTATATCCAGTTAAATTATTGAAACAGGAGTTATTTATGCTTCAGAAACTGCTGTTTTGATCCTTTTAAGCGCTTCTTCAATTTGTGCTTCGCTGGCAGCATAGGACAGCCTGATACATTCAGGGTTTCCAAAAGCATCTCCTGTAACCGTGGCCACAAGGGCTTCTTCCAGAAGGAACATAGAGAAATCTGTAGCGTCCTTAATATGGTGGCCTTTTAAGGTTCTGCCAAAAAAGTAGGAAACATCCGGAAATACATAAAATGCACCTTCGGGTTCTGTAGTTTTAAATCCTTTAATTTCATCCAGAAGGGAAATAATTAATTTCCTTCGGGATTTAAAGGTGTCTATCATGAATTTAATGCTGCTCACCGGGGCTTCCAAAGCTGTAATAACCGCTCTTTGAGCAATACAGTTGGCTCCGCTGGTAATTTGCCCCTGCATTTTGGTACAGGCTTTTGCAATCCAGTCCGGGGCACCAATATATCCAATTCTCCACCCGGTCATAGCAAAGGCTTTGGATACTCCGTTCACGGTAACAACCCTGTCATACATATCTTCAAACTGGGCCATGGAAGCGTGAGCGCCAACGAAGTTTATATGCTCGTATATTTCATCGCTTACCACAATAATATCGGGATACTTCACCAAAACATCGGCAAGGGCCCTTAATTCTTCTTTGCTGTAAACCATTCCGCTGGGATTGGAAGGAGAGCTATACCAGATCATTTTTGTTTTTGGGGTAATAGCAGCTTCCAGTTGGGCAGGTGTGATCTTAAAATTGCTTTCTACCGTGGTGGGAACTTCTACAGGGATGCCTTCCGCAAGTTTAACGAGCTCGGCATAACTTACCCAATAAGGGCAAGGCAGAAGCACTTCATCTCCGGGATTGATCATAACCATTGCAATATTGGCAAGTGATTGCTTGGCACCGGTTGATACTACAATTTGAGACCTGTTATACGTAAGGTTATTGTCCCGTTTAAATTTTTTTGAAATCGCATCTTTTAATTCCACATACCCATCAACCGGGGTATAAGAATTATAATTATCGTTGATTGCCTGTATTGCAGCCTCTTTAATAAAGTCCGGGGTATTAAAATCGGGTTCCCCAAGGCTAAGGCCTATTATATCTTTTCCTTCTTCCCTAAGTTCCCTTGTTTTGGCAGCCATTGCCAGGGTTTGGGAAGTTGCTAAGCTATTAATACGATCAGATAATTTTTGTTGCATAAAAAGTTGGTTATAAAATGACTTAAGCTGAAAGGGTAGCAGGTTTCATCCCCATTTCTTTCAAATGTGTAAAATGGGCGATAATTGCCTCACGGGTGGTTTTATACTCGTTATATGGCAAATTGCACTCGGCGGCAGTTTCCTTTACAATTTTAGCGATTTTGGTGTAGTGAATATGGCTGATATTGGGAAAAATATGATGTTCTACCTGGTGGTTTAGGCCGCCGGTGAACCAGTTTACAATTTTGTTTTTTGTGGCAAAATTTACTGTGGTGTAAAGCTGGTGGATGGCCCATGTGTTTTTCATAGAGCCTGTATTATCAGGTATAGGCATTTGGGTTTTATTAACCACATGTGCCAACTGAAAAACAATACTAAGAATAAGTCCCGCAGTATAATGCATTACAAAAAAACCTATAAGGATCTTCCACCAGGCAATAGACATAAAGAGAATAGGGATAACAATCCAGATACTAACATAAATAAGTTTAGTGATTGCAATTATGCTCCATTGCTTTACCGGGCTGGGAAGTTTTCCGTAAGACAGCTTCCGGGATAAATAGTTTTTAGTCTGCTTAAAATCTGTTGTAAGTGCCCAGTTAAATGTCAATAACCCATACAGGAAAACCGAATAATAATGCTGGAACTTATGAAATTTATACCAGGGCGCATGTTCCGAAAATCGGATGATCCTTCCCGCATCCAGGTCTTCATCGTGGCCATGTATATTGGTGTAAGTATGGTGTAAAACATTATGTTGCACCTGCCAGTTGTAAACGTTTCCTGCGAGAACATAAATAGTCCCTCCCATAAAATTATTAACCCATTTTTTAGACGAATAGGAGCCATGATTCCCATCGTGCATCACATTCATCCCAACTCCTGCCATTCCGGCACCCATAACCACAGTAAGTAACAACAACCACCATTGGGAAATATCCAGGGTTAAAATAAGGAAATAGGGAGCAAGGAAAAGGGTAAACATCATCACTGTTTTAAGGTGAAGTTTCCAGTTTCCACTACGTGAAATATTGTTGTCGTTAAAATAGGCGTTAACTCTTTTATTTAATGTTTTGAAGAATTTGGCGGAATCGATCCGGGAAAAGCGTATTGTATCTTGATTTAAAGGCATAAGGTATAATTCAATTTATCAAAGGTAAAACATTATATTTTGCCCGTATTCAATTGTAGTGAAATTAACGTGCCAATTTAATACTTTTGTATTAAAATAGAATAATTGGAGTTAATAGAAAAATACTTCCCTGAAATTTCCGGGGAACAAAGGGAGCAGTTTGCAGCCCTGCAGGAATTATATAAGGACTGGAACCTAAAGATAAATGTCGTCTCGCGCAAAGATATAGATGAGCTTTACCTAAGACACGTACTTCATTCCCTGGGAATTGCCAAAATTCAGAGATTTAATCCGGGAGCTCAAATTATTGATGTTGGGACCGGGGGGGATTTCCCGGTATTCCCCTGGCCATCCTCTTTCCTGAAACCAAATTTCACCTTGTAGACTCCATCGGAAAAAAAATAAAGGTTGTCCAGGAAGTTGCCGAAGGCCTTCAGCTCAAAAATGTAAAGACCACCAATGCACGGGTGGAGGAAGTAAAGGGGCAATATGATTTCATTATAAGCCGTGCTGTCGCGGCAATGCCAACCTTCGTCCACTGGGTGAAAGGAAAGATTGCTAAAACCAGTACTCACGAATTGAAGAACGGGATCCTTTATTTAAAAGGGGGAGATTTGACGGAAGAGTTGGAAAACTATAAAACAGCACAAATATTTCCCTTGAGTCAATACTTTGAAGAGGAATTTTACGAGACTAAAAAGGTGGTTTACCTTCCTGTGAAATTTAAGGGATAAATAAAATTTTTCCGCCTTTAATACAATTACAACAAATCTTTATTATTCATTTAACTCAATTTTCATCACTTGCTTAATAGCTTTGGTTAAACCAAAAAAAATAGACAGTAATGAAAAATTTAAGTGATTTGTTTGAACACCAGTTAAAAGACTTGTATAGCGCAGAATCTCAATTGATCAAAGCTTTGCCAAAAATGGCAAAGAAGGCGAGTGATTCTAAATTGAAGAAAGCCATTGAAGACCATCTTGAAGAAACCAAAGAGCAAAAACAACGACTAAAAGAAGTTTGTTCTGACCTTGGAATTAAACCAACGGGGGAAGAATGCAAGGCTATGAAAGGTCTTATTGAGGAAGCAGAATCTTTCCTTAAGGAAAAAGCCGATGAGGATGTTAGGGATGCAGGAATCATTGCTGAAGCGCAAAGAGTAGAGCATTACGAGATCTCTGCATATGGAACCGCAGTGCGTTATGCCAAAGAACTTGGCCATAAGGACATTGCAAAAAAACTTCAAAAATCCCTTGATGAGGAACAAAAAGCAGATACCGACCTTAATAAAATGGCTGAAGGCCGTTTAAACAAGGAAGCTATCAAGTAATATATTCCTACCTTAAATAATAATAATAAAGAGACTGTCCGGAAAGCGGGCAGTCTTTTTTTATGCCCTCTCCGCAAATTTCCATTTTTGGTTAAATCAATGTTACAGAATCCCAGAAACGAGTTAAAAAAGTTAAAGCAAAAGGCGTTGGCGGGTTTAAGATTTAAATTTATGTATAACCAAAAATTCAAGTTTTATGTTTACAAAATCTTTATGGAATTCCTTTTCTAAGGGTACAGGATTCCCTTCCCTCAATACAATTATTGAGGTGGATATTGCGATAATAGGAGGAGGGATCACAGGAATTACCACTGCTTTGCTTCTTAAAAAGTCAGGGTTTAAGGTAGCTGTACTTGAAGCCCGGGAAGTTGGAAAGGGCACTTCAAGTCACAGCACGGGAAATTTATATTTAATTACAGATCAACTGTTATCACCAATAGCCAAAAAGTATAATAATGATGTTTTACGGCTGGTTCTGGCTTCCCGTGGCGAAGCTTTTAATCTCATTGACAAAAATATTAAGGAGTTTCAGATAGATTGCGATTACAAAAGGCAGCCTATGTATGTGTATGAAGATGCCTTTACATATAAATTAAGGGATGAGGTGAAAATTGCCGAAAAAGCAGGGTTGCCGTTCACAGAGATTATTGGTCCCGGTTTCCCTTTTGAATTGGATAAAGGAATGGCAATTCAGGATCAGGCACAGTTTAATCCGCTGCTTTATGTTCAGGGACTTGCTAACAAGGTGAATGGGGAGAATTGTACTATTTATGAAAACACCAAAGTAACTGAAATAGATGAAGGGGAAAATGAAATTTTACTCACCACAACCGCAGGCAGGGTGTTATGTAAAAATGTAATTCATGCCACCCACACTCCAAAAGGTGTAGAAGTTCAATATCATACCGTTTTAGGGCCTTACAGGGAATATGGAGTTGCCGCGAAACTCAGTGAACCTGCCAATTATCCTGAAGGTATTTTCTGGGGATACCATAATACACAAAAATTCTCCATACGTTCTTATACGAGAAATGGAGACAGTTATTTGCTCTGCATTGGGAAACCCCACAAGGTTGGGCAGGCAGAAGATAATGAACAACACATACGGGAAATTAAAGAATTCCTTGAAGCCCGGTTTAGTATAAAAGAGTATACCCATCAATGGGGTGGCCAAAATTATAAACCTGCAGATCTTTTGCCCTATATAGGAAAGAAAAATTCTAAATCAAAACAATATGTAGCTACAGGTTTTGCTACAGATGGGTTGGTATACGGTACTTTAGCAGCGATGTTGATTACAGATGAACTTAATGGAATTGAGAATAAGTATGCGGGATTATTTAAAGCTTCCAGGCACCGGCCACTAAAAGCTGCAAAGGAATTCATTAAGGAAAATGTTGATGTTAGCCTTGAATTTTTAAAGGGCTGGCTTACTGCCGACCTGAAGGAAATTAAGGACATACCTGCCGGGCAGGCCCGGGTTATCCATAAAGATGGGCACCAGGTAGCAGTTTATAAAGATACCACCGGAAAGATAAATGTAACTTCAGCGGTATGTACCCATTTAGGTTGTATTGTACACTGGAATAATGCAGAGGAAAGCTGGGATTGCCCTTGCCACGGAAGCAGGTTTGACCCTTCAGGGGAGGTTATTGAAGGACCTGCACTGGCTTCTTTGAAAAAGGTGGAATAATAAAAAGACCCGGAAATTTTTCCGGGTCTTTCAATTAACTCCTCTTCTAATCAATTCTAATTATTAATGATCATCTTTTTATGAATAATACCTTGTGCTGTAAACATTTTTACAACATATACTGAAGAACTGTAACTCCTCACAGGCAATTTAATCTCCTTTTGAGTGCCAATGTTTGTGTACTCTTCAATTATTTGGCCGGACATACTGTGCAAAGTGATCTTTGTAATAAGATGCTGCTCCGGATTTTTAACAACCAATTCTCTGCTGTCCTCCATATAAAAGACATTTGGATTTCCAATTACTACAGCAGTATCAGGAAGTGAAGGTTCAGGCTTTGTGGTATCAGGAGTGGTACCCTGTTCTTCTTCTTCTTCTTCTTCTTCTTCTTCTTCTTCTTCTTCTTCTTCTTCTTCTTCTTCTTCTTCTTCTTCTTCGGTTACCGGAGGTTCCTCTGTATCCTTTTCAATCTGGAATACAATTTCAAACCTATCAGTAAAAGTGCCGGGTTCCATCATAAACCTGAATTCCTTGTTCCGGAGATCGTGGTAAGTTTCTTCCACATTATCCTTTATATAAATATTGAGGTCATCATCAATATTTTCCAGGTTATTTATTTTAATGGAAAATTGAGTTTTCTTATTGATCTTCACACCTAATTTAAGGATGCGGGTTAAATTAAAATCTGGAACTCCTTGTATTACAAAGCGGTTATTATCAATCATCCAGAACATGTCCTCCAAATTATTATCATTTAAAGGAGCATCATAACCAAGGTCAAAACCATTGGTGGTATTAGGATCTACCCCTACAAGAATTTGACGGTTATATCCCATAGGAGATTTAAAGTCCAGGCGAATTTTTTGCCTGCTGTCTTTATTCTCATCTCTTTTGGTAATATTTTCCGGTCTCAGGAATAATGAATTCGCCGCATTCTTTTCGGTTACAAAAGCGCGTTGGAAATTTCTGAAAATCACATCTCCCCCGTTAACACTTATATTATTGGAAGTTTCAGGATCAAGGGAGGTGTTTATGAAAAAGCCCTGGGCAACCGGAATAAATTGTCCCGGTTTATTATTGCTTTTATCATCTGTGGCGTTAATGCGTTCATCATTTGATACGGCTGGTACCCCGTCCAACAGGTTCCTGGTGGCATAACCTCCAATATATTCTTTCAGGATATGTGATTTTCCTGCAAAATGATCCCAGAAATAAACCGCTCCATTGAATACATTTACGGTATTACGGCCTCCTGTAACATCTTTTAGGTTGTCGAGTATGAACTCATTAACATCCAGAGCAGAAGGGTAGGGGTTACCTAACAGATAATTTTGGTCTTTTCCAATGTTCAGGGTTATGGTTCCGTTATTTGGCTTTCCTTTAAATACATAATTCTGTCTGTCTGAAATAGCCGCATTCCCGGACGTTCCTTTCATTGTATATCCCTCCCCGGCATTAAGGATGCCGGTATGGCCTATGTGCTTCCATTCACTGTAGACATTTGCCGTACCTCTGAATTTAAACAACCAGTAATTACTAATTTTTCGGGGGGTCCCATAGGCGCCATCTGCATACTCGTGCCAGTTATGAAAACTAAGGGATTTACCGTAATTTGAAGTGGGAGATCCATCCAACATCACCTCTCCAATCGTGTATGTAGGATTATTGGCCGCTCCCTGTAAAGAAACAGGTGAAGACCAGTAATTATAGTTGTAACTGTTTGCAGTTCCCTGTTGTGCTCGCTCAATAAAACCACTGCTGGTTGCATCGAGAACACTTGTAATAGTCTGCGGAAATTCTACAGTTGCATCCTTGATTTGAGCCGATGTTTTAATATCTGTTTGAACAAGTTGAGATTCACCAACAAGATTGATATTACCATTAAGTTTCAGGTAATGTGAAACCCTTAATGCCTGCCCGGAATTTTCCCAATCCTGGTCTTCATTCGGGTTTGAAACTGTAAGAGTTCCACCTTCTGAAAGCAATCCTAAAACATTAATATCATGTCCGCCGGATGTAATGTCGTGATTGATCCTGGCAATGTTCCAGTTAATGTTCTCGTTATTAATTCCCTTGGCGTTGGGAACATCCCAAACTACAGGTTGGGCCCAAATATTATTATCTCTCCACGGGCCACCTGCAACTGAAATATATGGTAGCGGGGCGGTATTTTCCTGGGGAGTAGTTATATTTTTTAATTGGCCGTCAACTTTATTGGCTGCTTTGTCTTTTGTAATTCCATTATTGGCTTCATTTACCAGCAACTGGTAATATCCGCTCAGGCTGGTCCAGCTTAGGTTACCCGGGACATTTAATGGCAACACGGTCCCTTTTACAGGATTTACACCCACCTCAAGTCGTTGGTTCATCATGAACCGCAGTTGCTCCTCGGTTAACGCGGTATTCCATATACGCACTTCCTCGATCCAGCCGTGGAAGTAATTTTGCGGAATTTCGGGGTTGGTGTTATCAAATTCTGCACCTATCATGAATGGGAAAGCTGTGGATGCAGGATTTGTAGCCGCAGCATTTCCTACTCTAATCCCATCAACATATAGATTGGCTCTTCCATCTTTGAAGATAACGGCTATATGATACCATCTTTGGGTGCCGAGTTGTGAAGAGGAGGAAACCGCGCTATTGCCCCATCTAAAAGTAGGGGCTCCCTGGTTTATAACCAAATCAAATCCCCCGGCACCAGGATTTCTCATATTTCTTTTAGAGAGAATGGTTTTAACACCATTGGTTGATTTCAATTTGACCCAGGCTTCCAGGCTAAAGGTACCAGAAGTAAGCCCATAATCATTACCAAAAACCACATGGTCATCTACTCCGTCAAAATCAAGCGTGCTGCAGTCTTCAACAAAAGTAATCTCCACCTGGTCTGTGGTGCTACAGGTGCCGTCTTCGTGAGCAATAGTCCAGGTTAGGACGTAAGTATCGGCACTCCCGGTAAATTCAGATTTTGGGTCGCTGGCATCTGCAATTGTTCCACCTGTTCCGGATTCTAAAGTCCAGGTTCCCACTCCGGTTTCAGCAGTGTTGGCATTAAGAAAAGTGCTGTTGCTACCGCAATTAAAAATTTGGTCTTCACCTGCGGTGGCTACGCTTAATTGTTCCGGTTCAGAAATCGTAACTTCTTTAAGGATCTGGCAACCATTGGCATCTATAACTGTAACTGTATAATTTCCTGCGGTTAATCCTATTGCCGTAGCAGTGGTTTGTTGCTGGGCATCATTCCATAGATATTGATAAGTGGCTCCGGTAAATGGAGTACCTCCTGTAGGAATAACCGTGGCTTCACCTGTTTCACCGTAACAAGCAGGAGAAACGGTAGAGGTAGTAGCTGACACTGAGGTTGTGGGTTCAATAACTGTAACATTCACAGTTGTTTTATTTTCTCTTGCATCTCTTACATATACCGTATAATTTCCAGCAGGTAAATTGATAAATTGATTATTTGTGCTGTAGTTGTTAGTATTTCCGGTTAAACTATATGCATAGGGAGCAAATCCCCCTGATGCCTTAACTGAAATCATTCCAGAATTATCTCCCTTACAAAGGATAGGAGTTGCGGTGGCTTCTGCTTTTAATTGTGTTGGTAAAGTTACAGGGTCTGCAGTGGAGTAACAAAATGCATTGTTATTTTGTCCACAGGTTTTTTTAGATACATTTGTCCAGGTTATATAAAAATTTTCAATTTCAAGGACATCCCCACATTTAAATTCTATGGGGGAAAGAGTGAATCGAACGAAGTTGCCCACTTTGTTTGTCTTATTTCCTTCCGGACTATAATCATCAATATCGGCCCCTAACCTACAACCTGAAACAAATGTTGTTTTTGTGGTACCTGCACCCAAGAAATTCTTCACTACGTATACTATCTCTACATATGGATTATAGGCATTAGCACTTTTTGAAACAGCCAGATATATATATTTAGGTACGTTGTCATTACAACTATTTTGCAAATCCAAGCGTGTGCCCGCACTATCACCAACGTAGATGTCGTTTGGATTAAATTCTATGTTCTCTGATTTACCACAGGGTTCATAACATTTCCCTATATACTGTTGTTGTGTTGTAGTATAAACCTCTCCTGTGCTGTCAGTGACAGTTAAGGTAATTGTTTTATTACCTGTATCATTATAAAAAACCTTATGTTCACCGATGCCCGATCTTAAAGGGTCAACGGCAGCTGTGCCAAAGTCCCAGTTATAAAGATAAGGTCCAACTCCACCCCGTGCCTTTCCATTTTCAACTTCAAAATAGGACGTTCTTATGGTTAATTCATCCCCCTCACAAAGGTTTCTCGAAATAATAAATGCTTCCATTGCATCTATAATTGTAAATGCCTTCTTAAAGGTGCATCCTTTCGTATCTTTAACCGTAAGTTCGTAATTTCCGGCTAATAGGCTGGTGGCAGTTTTCGTGGATTGTAGAATATTTGACTCACCTACTTTTCTCCATTCATAGGTATACCCTGCGGTTCCCCCTGTTGGATTTGCAGTAGCAGTTCCTGTGGCTGTACCATAAGTGGTAGTTCTCGTGATAGCTACTTCAGCACTAAGGGGTGCTGCAGGTTGTGTAATTTCATAATTTTCCTTTAGGGTAATAAAGCAGGCTGGAGAAGCTTTATCACGTATTTGCACATTGTAAGAACCTTTACTAAGGCCTGTAAAATTCCCTGAGGTTTGCCACGTTGTACCATTTATACTATATTCAAATGTTCCCTTTCCTCCTGTAGGGTTGGTAATGGTGATCTTTCCGTCATTACCGTTAAAACAACTCACATTGGTCCTTGTCACTGTACCGTTAAGAACGCCGGGTTGGCTTATTGTAACGGTCTTTTGCAGGGAACAGCCTTTACTGTCCTTTACAAAGATGGTATGGGTCCCTGCCGGCAATCCGGTAAAGATTTTGGAATCGCTAAAATTTGAATTATCAATAGAAAATTGATAATTGCCGTTCCCGCCAGATACAGTTCCTGCCGTTGCTGTACCATCACTTGCACCGAAACATGTGGCAGGTGTTGAAGTAGCATCGGTCATTTGCATTTCCTGTGGTTCTTCCAGTTCCAAATTAGATTCCAGAACCACAATACAACCCGGATTTTGTGCATCCCGAATTTGAACCGAATAGGTGCCGCCCGTTAAATTAGAAAACGTGCCGCTTTGTTGCCAGTTCGTTCCGTTGATACTATATTCATAATTCCCAAATCCTCCACTTGGATCGGTAATACTTATAATGCCATCCTTATTCCCATTACAGGTCACACTTGTATTGGTGAAAGCGGCATCCAATTGTTCCGGCTGAATAATTGTTACCTGGGCAGCAACTTCACAACCATTGCTATCGGTTACTGTTACAGAATAATCTCCCGGAGTTAGATTTTCAACTTTGGCTGTGTTTCCTGCCGTTCCCCAATTATACGTGAAAGGTCCAACCCCGCCCGAAACTATCGCTTCAGCAGTTCCGTTTGCAGCTCCAAAACATACTATATCCTTTTTCTGAACAGTAACTGAAAGGGGATTAATGGTAATAAGCTGTTTTACGGTTGAGGTGTTGCCAGCTGCATCTGTAAAGGTCCAGGTGATCTCACCCGAAGAGGTAAAAGTTGTGGACCTGTTTCCGGTAGCTGTGATCTCATTATCGCAATTATCAATTGCAACGGGAACAGCGATTGTATAAGCACATCCCCAGGTGATATTTTCCAGGGTGGGAACTACAGGTGCTTCATTGTCTTTTACAATTATTTTCTGGGTAACAGGCGCAGCGCCATTGCCATTATCATCTGTTGCGGTCCAGGTGATGATGGTTTCCCCTGTAGGAAAAGGATCAGACAAGGATTTATTGTCACTCCTGCTCCCGGAAGGAGTAGCAACCGTACAATTATCGCTTACTGCGGGCGCTGTAATATTTATTGAGGCAGAACACACTCCTGCATCGGTATTGGCATTGATATCAGCTGCAGGGGCTATCACAGGGATTATAGTATCCTCAACGGTTACCACAGCAGTTTTTGAAGCCGGATTTCCGTTTTTATCTGTTGCCGATAAAGTAACGGTATTGGCCCCAACATTGGAACAATCAAAAGAAGTTTTGTCAGTAGAAAATGTAAGTGCGCCACAGGAATCTGTACTCCCGTCATTGACTGCATCCTGGGTAATTGTAGCTGCTCCGTTGGCATCTAACTGAACTGTAATGTTTTTTGTATTGACTACCGGGGCAACTTTATCCTCCACATTTACTGTAGCCTGGCCAGTACTTGTATTTCCATTTTCATCTGTTACAGTTAAGGTAACGGTATTTGGCCCCACATTGGAACAATCAAAAGAAGTTTTGTCGGTGGAAAATGTAAGTCCGCCACAGGAATCGGTACTCCCGTCATTGACTGCATCCTGGGTAATTGTAGCTGTTCCGTTGGCATCTAACTGAATAGTGATATTTTTTGTATTAACTACAGGGGCTACTTTATCTTCTACTGTTACGATTGCTTCTGCAGAACCTGTATTTCCATTTTCATCTGTTACAGTTAAGGTAACGGTATTTGCTCCAACATTAGAACAATCAAAAGAAGTTTTGTCAGTAGAATAAGTAAGTCCTCCACAGGAATCGGTACTCCCGTCATTGACTGCATCCTCGCCGATACTAGCCGTTCCGTTGGTATCTAACTGAACAGTAATGTTTTTTGTGCTAACCAGAGGGGCTACTTTATCTTCTACTGTAACAGTTGCTTCTGCAGAATTTGTATTTCCATTTTCATCTGTTACGGATAAAGTAACGGTATTTGCTCCTACATTAGAGCAGTCAAAGGTATTAGGATTTACTTGAAGGGATGCAATTCCGCATGCATCATTGGAGCCATTATCAACATCGGCGGCGGTTATGGTTGTTTGTCCGTTGGCATCCAGCTGTACTGTAATGTTCTGGGTTATGGCATTCGGATTTGTGTCGTCTTTAACAGTGATTTCAATTTCTGAAGATGTTGTAGCAACATCTTGAGAATCTGTTACAGTTACAGTATATTTTCCCGGAGCAAGGCCGGAAATGTTTTGAGTTGTTTGACCAGAGCTCCATAAATAGGTATAAGGTTCTGTACCCCCACTCACTGAAATATTAATCGCTCCATCATTGTTACCGGAACAAGTGGCATGTGTAATTTCGCCCACGGTTATAGCCGGGCTTGAGGCGCTCTTTAAAGAAGACCTTACTCCTGCAGCTTCAAATGTGGCTACAGGAATTATTTTGGCCCGTTGCTCAAGGGGAGCATCGGCCTGGGGCAAAGCATCAGGAGCGAGCAAGGATGAAACCTTCTCAGAAATCTTAGTAAAACTGATCTCTGAAAAATTAACCCTGGTTTCCGATAAGATAAAATTGGTAAAACCCAGAAATGTTATAATAACAAGAATAGCTTTTACGCGCGGAGTAATTTTTCCCATACGCTAACATTTATAATAATTTGTAAAATTATATATAAAAAATTAGAAATAAGGGAATTAGGTCAAAAATTTACCGATTAACGACCAAATTTGCCGATTAAATACGCTTGTTTTTTATATCAACTGCTGTTTTGTAGGAATTATCTTGTTAATTACTTATGATGATCTTTTTAGTTATAACCTTATCGCTGACATACATTTTCAAGATATATACGCCTGAACTGTATCCCCGAACCGGTAAAATAATCTCTTTCTCATTGGTGATCTGGTCGTAATCTTCCAGTAAATTTCCGTTAAGGTCAAACAGATAAAGGTTTGAAATTTCAATTTGCTCCGGATTCAAAATTTGGATCTGTCGGTTGGCATAAGAATGACGTACCCGTAAAACGATTCCATAATCTTTACCATCCGGTCCTGGTTCAACAGGAGGCAATACCTCTTCATCTTTAGAGAAAATTATCTCAAAACGGTCATGAATAGTGCCGGGCTCAGATGTTGAGAAGTAAGCCGATTTTCGGAGATCATGAATACTGTCTTTCAACTTATCATTTAGATAAATATTCAATTCATTATTCCCGTTTTCCAGTGTATCCAGTCGTATCCTGAATTCCTTGTTTTCTTTGACCTTTATTCCCAGAGGTATAATCCTGTCTTTATTGAAATCGGCAATTGACTGAATAACAAGCTTGTTTTCTCCCTGCAGGAAGTACATATCTTCAATATTATTATCAAACAGGTGAGCATCATATCCAAGATCAAAAGCATCAGTAGTGCCAGGAATTGCTCCTACGAGGATCTGGCGCCAATATCCAACTGGTGATGAGAATGAAAGCCTTATCTTTTTAAATTCTGTGTCTTTTGCTTTGACATTTTTTTCTCCTGTTTCTGGTTTAAGGAAAAGAGAGTTAGATCCAAATCCTCCCTCAATCTCAAATTTTCTTTGTGAATTTTTAAATTTTACCTTCCCGCCTAAGATTGGAAACGCAGATTCCAAGGTTGTAGAATTAATCATGAAGCCTTGAGCTACTGGAATATACGGTCCTGGGATTTTATTATTAGGCTCCCCTGTATTATCAATACGCTCATCCACAGATGCAGCCGGAACCGCACCACCTATATTCAATACCGCATATCCACCTATATATTCTTTTAGAATATGGCTAACTTCCTGAAAATGATCCCAGAAATAAAGGGAGCCGTCAAATACATTTCTATCATTTTTACCTCCAGACACATCTTTAAGATTATCGCGAATAAATTCATGTGCATCAATCGCCGATGGATAGGGATTTCCAATCAAATAATTTTGGTCGACACTCAAATCAGGAAGCGTAAGATCCCCATTGTGAGGTTTGCCTCTGAAAGTATAATTTTGTCCATCTGCCATTCTAGCATACCCATCAGTTCCCTTCATCGTGAAACCTTCTCCAGAATTTACCGTACCCGTTGACCCAATATGTTTCCATTCGGAATAAGCATTTGCCGTTGCAGGAGAAAATTTCCATAACCAATAGGCGCTTATTATTAAAGAATTTGGTGACCTGGCACCATCGGCAGCGGCATGAGATGCCGGGAAACTTATTGAAATTGGGGAAGCCGGATTTGTTCCATTTAGAAGAACTCCCCCTACTGAATATCCTCCATTAATCGAAGTTGCACTAACCGGGGAAGACCAATAATTATAGATAAAACTATTTCGCTTTCCTTGTTGATCACGATCCAGATGGCCGGTACTGGCCGGATCTACAATACTCAATTCAGGTTGTAACAACTGTGATTCACCATTAAGATCTATTATACCGTCTAATTTTAGATAATGAGAAATTGTAAGAGCTTTTCCGGTTCCCACCAATTCATGAGACTCATTGGCAGGAATATCCCCAACCATATCTAATGTATTAACTTCAGATATTAAACCCAGGACAGAAATATCCCTTGTTGAATTCACATTATGTTTAGTTCGCACAATATTCCAGTCTAATCCACCTGAATTCGGTATTTGCCAAACATCAGGATATGCCCAGGTAGCATCCGCATCCCAAGATCCATCCTGTTTGGTAAAATATGGCAAAGGGGCCGTATTCTCCTGAGTGGTGGTCATATTTCGTAATTTACCATTTACTGGAGAACCAGAAAGATCAGGAGTATAACCCCCATTTAAGATGGAGGTAGTAAGTAATTGGTAATATCCTGCAAGACTTCCAAATTCTGGAGCATCGGGATGAACCATATCAACCTGCACTCCAATATTACCAGTATCTTTTAAACGCTGGTTCATGGTAAAACGAATATTCTTTTCCGAAATCTTCGTATTCCAAATTCGTACTTCTTCAATCCAACCAGAGAAATGATTTTCTGTATTGGGAGCATTCCATCGCGCGCCTATAAAAGATCTTTTAACATCGCCAGTGCCTGAAATGGTTGTCCCCTTTGCAATTCCATCCACATATAATTTACCATCTGAATCAACTGCAATATGGTACCATCGTCCGTTAGTTGAAACTAACCCGGAAAGGTCACTCATATTAATTTCCAACTGAGGAGTACTTATAATAGTTCCGGTTGCAGCCTCCGGCCTTATCCAGGCTTCTATGCTGTAGTCACCAGTATATCCTTCGCCAAGGTCAACGAAATCATCTATGCCGTCAAAGTCAAGGGTTGTACAGGCTTTAACGGTAAATGTTATTTTTTCATATACAGGAGGACAGGATTCATTTTTATATTGATCCTCTGGCCTGCTCAAGGAGTATTGTAAGGTATATTCCCCTTCAATCCCCGGGGAAAAAATGGCTGCAGTGTCTTTTATTGAGGGGGAGAAATGAGCTTCTGAAAAAGTATAACCTGCCGGTTTGGTCACTACTTCCCATTTAGCCGAGTATCCGTCGGCTGTAGGAAAAGTTTTCATCTTGTTCAAACCACTGTTCTCAATACTTCCTTTTAATTGCACATTTTCAAAACCACAACTGCCTCCCAGAGCAGTAGCTTTGGAAGTATACTGGTCAAAAACAAATACATTAATAGTTGAGGAGTTTTCTACAACTGGACATTGTGCCCCTGTACTATCAAAAGTCAATCTTGTTTTAATTTCGAATTCGTTCAATCCTATAAGACTTGGCTCCCATTGTTCAGAATTATTTCTCCCAATTTCAACAGGATTGTCAGGATCGGTATAATCTGTCCAAATCATTTCTACCCCACTTGGACCTTCTGGAACTGATAACCCATCAATGGCCCAGACATCACCATCTCGAGCGCCAATAAAATGCCACCTTATTCTTAGGTTTCCCTGCCCCAAATATGAGGCGAGATCAATGGAAATTTTGTTCCGGGGGTCAGAGGTTGAACCAAATCTATTATAACTTTCACTTGTTGCAGGACCAACTACTTCATATAAGATAGATTGATAATTTGCACCTCCATCGGTTGAAATTTCAACTCTAATTATAGCACCCTCCGTTAGGTTATACCCCTGATCAAAGGTAAGAGTTGCAGATTCCATGGCATAAGTGTTAAAGACAGGAGTCTCCAAAGTGGAAGCGTTTTTTCCTGTAACAATTGCAAATTTCTTATCTCCAGAATCCCACGTCTGGTTAGATCCTGTGGTAGGATTATTTATATTTGCAGTGTAAAACGGTTGATCATTGGTGTTTGACCAAATATTTGGTCTGGTATTATTTCCAGAAGCGGGAAAATCCAAATTGGTGGTGCTTCCATCCCTTCTCACTCTCCAGCCTTCATTGGTAAGAGAGTTGGCATTATTAAAATCTCCCCCGCTCATCACATCACTGGCATTACCATATCCGGAGCTTGCGCTAAGGGTAACTAACTCTCCTATACATACCACTCCGGGAGTAACGGTCACAGGATTAGGTGCAATGTCAGAGGAAATGATGCTTAAAGTTGCATTTTGGGAAAATACATTTGGAGTACAGGCACCACTTGTCATCTCAACTTCAAAAATAGTGGTCTGATTCAGGCCAAGACTTTTAATAAGTTCGGCTGTTAAAGTTTTTCCAGTAAAAGGCTCTCCATTTACCATCACGGTCGACCAGGAAGTGGCTGTACTCTGCGCGTATCTCCACCTCACCACCGTTCCTGTCTCACCCGTTAAATTTATTGGAACATTATAATCTGAACCCGGATTGGAACAGGTTTCCAGCACCCTGCCAAAATTCTCGAAAGCCAATTCACCTCCAATGGGAAGCGGATCGATAGAAACTGCAATTTCAGTAGAAGGTACTTCGTCACAAACCCCGTTTTTAACAATTGCTCTGAATGTTGTGGTTCCGGAAATATTTTGAAAATCTAAATTTTCAGTAGTCATTGAAATTGCAGCCCAGTTTGTGCCGTCAGTAGTACTTTCCCATCTCAGAATTTCTCCTTTAAAATCTGCCACGGTCAGTGTTCCCGCGTTATTGGAAACACAAACAGAAGAAGGCCCTGAAACTGTTCCACCTTGAGAAGGCTCCTCCACATTTATGCTGAATACGTTTTCGTTTATACAACCATTCGCATCTGTTCCAATAACCTTGTATTCAAAAGTTCCTACAGTGTTCCCGGTTACCGTTACTTCCGGGTCAGTCCCTATTTCGGCATTATTGAAATACCACATGTAGTTGGTCGCACCCGAAGCGACTAACTTGGTACTGCTGTTAAGGCAAATTTCAGAAGCAAAACCGTCGGCAATATTTATTTGAACATTGGGAAGTTCATTTATGATGATATCAACTTTTGTACGTTCGCTTTCACACCCCGTACTTGTTAAAGTCTGGCTCACCCAATAAGAGGTTAACTTCACTTCACCAGTATTAGGGGTGGGAGCAGAACTAAGGGCTGTAGTAGCGTTTTCTGCATCATACCAATTTAAGGTGGTGCCCTCGGCTGGTGTTAAAGAAATAGGATCTGTGACTGTTTCATTAAAACAAAAGCTGAATTGAATAGTCTCTGTAGCTATAGGCTGTGGTTTGTCATATACAGTAACTACAAGTTCCGCAGGATCGCTTTCACAGCTATTTGGTTGTTTTTGTGTAACCCAGTAAGAGGTTGTACCTGCTGTTTCTGTGGTAGGAGTAACAGACGTTCCTAAATATGTGTACTCCGTGCTGGAGGCATCATAACTATACCATAAAAGTTCATTGTCCTCGTTAGCCTTAGTAGCTGTTAAGGCCGTAGGAGTGGCATTTAAACAATATTCAACAGTAGCAGTAACTGGTTTATCCGGCCTTTTATTTACCCTGAATGTAAAAGATTTGGAGGTTGCTTCGGGACAGGTGAAATAATCGGGGCCATCAATTATCACGGCATATATTCCATCGTCATTTGAATCAATATTAAGTATAGTTAAAGTGCCTGTGTAAACTCCATCTGTACCTGTGGGCCCGGATTTGGTCATCACATATTTATCAGCAACTTCATTTATTGGATTCCCGTCCTTGATCCACTGGAATGTTAATTCGGCACCATTTGCATGCGCTTCATAATCGAATGACAGAGATTCATAATCATCTTCACAAATGGTAATATCTTCTGCAGGTTTTATAATAACTATGTCTTCGTCAATATTCAGAGTTACGGGGTCTGAAGTTTCTGATGCACATACAGCATTGCTACTACTAACTACCACATAATATTCTCCTGCATTGGTTGAAGTTGCATTCGAAAATGATAAAGTTGGATTGGTTTCTCCATTGATCTGAACAAAAGTGCCTCCTGTATCTTTCTTGTACCATTGGTATGCAAGATTATCCCCTGTCGCAACTACTTCAAAAGAGGCAGGATTAGTTGAACAGGTACCAAAATTTACCGGCTGTGTTGTAATTTGTACCTTTTCAAATATCTCAACCTGGGTAGTCGCTTCTATAATAGCACAACCATCACCTTCTGTTTCCTTTGAATAAGTTATTGTATGAATGCCTGGAGTACTGGCTTGAGGATTAATGCTTCCATCGGCCTCAATAACTAAACCAGAAGTTGCGGAAAAAATACCTCCTGTGTAATCACCCATTGTACTGCTATAGCTCACTGCAATTGCGTCGTCTGTATTACATAAAGGTGTTTCGTAGCTAATAGAAACTTGTGGCATAAGGGTTATAGTAACTTCCGTTTCAACAACAACAGCATCACAACCTAAGGAAGCCGGAATTGTATAAGTAACTTTATAAGTATCCGGATTACTGGTCTTCGGATTTATGGCCCCGGTGCTCGGGTCCAGATCAAGTCCGCCTGGGTTGGAGGAAAAAGTTCCGCCTTCATAAATTCCAATACCATTGGTGAAATTAACAGATTGTGCGGTTTCATCGGCAGTACAGAAAGGCCCGTCATAAGCTATTTCAACGAAAGGAGTTTGTGTAATGCTGACCTCTGTTGTTGCGGTAACTTCACCACAGCCTGCAGTTGCGGGAGTTTTATAACTTACAGTATAAGTTCCCACAGAACTTGCAGCAGGATCAATTGCACCCGAAGAAGAATTAATCGATAGGCCAGCCATTGCAGAATATGTTCCTCCTGTATAAGCATCTGTTCCCTCTATAGTAACTTCTTTTTCTGAAGTATCTGCAAGACAGAAGGGGGCGTCCGGATAGGAAATAGTAACTGTAGGTGCTTTAGTTATGACAATTTCTGTTGTGGCCGGGACTGGTGAACATCCTCCGGCTGACGGAGTTTCGTAAGTTATTAAATAAGTACCCGCTGTACTACTGCTTGCTGTAATAGCACCGGTAGTGGCATCAATAGTCAATCCTGCCGGCGCAGAAAAAGTTCCTCCGGAAAAACCGTCTGTTCCTGAAAGAGTTACAGGTTTAGAATCAGAGTCTGATGTGCAAAAAGGTATTCCTGAATACGTTATTGAAGCTGTTGGTTGTTTTGTAATTGTAATTTCGGTTGTGGCAATTATTTCTTCGCATCCGCCGGAAGCGGGAGTTTTATAAGTAACGGTATAGGTTCCGGGAGTACTTGTTGAAGGAGTCACGGCTCCTGTGGAACTGTCTATAGTTAAACCAGTTGTAGAGGAGTATGTACCACCTGTGTAGGCACCGGTACCTGTAAGAGAAGGGGTTTGACCTGTACTTAAAGCAGTACAAAACGGTGCTGCCGAATAAGCAATTACAGCAGTTGGTTTAGCAGTAATTGTAATAGTGGCCGAGCCGGTTAAAGCATTTGAACAGGCCGGCGTGTCCAGATATAATCCGCTCACTAAAGAATATGTAGCGTTAGCAGTTAGAACTGCTGTAGTAACAATAGCTGTTCCTGAAGCTCCTATATCAACCGTTTGATTTGCTCCATTATCTTTTTTGTAGGTTATTCTACTGTTTGGTGTTCCTGTAAAAGTTAATGTAGATGTATTTCCATTACACGCGGGTGAGGTAGCTGCTATCGTAGCTGTAATCAGCGGCTTGAAGGTAATTTTCATTTCATCCTTACCAGGTCCGCAGGCACCACTTGGAGCATCTGTTGTAAGAGTAATGATTACCGAACCGGCGTCCAGCGCTGCCTGAGTAGGAGTAAATTTTGCGGCTAGTTTTGAAGCATTATCGAAAGAACCCATCCCTGTGGGAGCAGACCAGGTGGGTTTTAAATTAGCATTTGTCCCCGAGAAACTGTAAGTTCCTTCAATACTTATAGGAGAGATAACTTTACAAACCGTTTGGTCTGCCCCTGCATTGGTAACAACATGGTTGTCAATTGCAATTCCACTTAAAGTTGATTTTTCACTATTTCCACAAATATTAACGGCCTGAACACTAACCGATGCATTTGCAGTTGTTGCAGCAGTAGAATTTACTCTGACAGTAATGGAATTGGAACCAGCTCCGGAGGTTATTTCCCATCCGGTGGGAAGAGTCCATAAATAACTGTTGGCCCCGGTAACGGTGGGAACTGTGAATTGTATGCCTGTGGCAGGAGGACAAATAGCGCCTGTTGGCAAGTTAGGAGCCGTTAATGCACCTGGAGTTGCAGGTACGCCTGTAACTGAGGTTACGGCAAAATTGGCAGAAGAAGCACTATCCCCGCAAGTATTTTTGGCAATTACAAAAATATTTCCACTGTTAGAAGACGCGCTGACGGTAATAGTCCTTGTTCCTGTACCGCCGGTAATTGTCCAGCCACTTGGAACAGTCCATACATATTCCGTGGCATTAGTAATGGCTGGTATGGAGTATTGAAGTCCGGTCGCGGTAGAGCACATTTCAGCCGGACCTGTTATTGTTCCACTCATTACTGGAACAGGATTATTAATGCTTATGGATATACTTGATGTGGCACTTGTTCCACAGCTGTTTACCGCCTTAACGGTTATAGTCCCTGAACCAGAATTTCCGGCAGTAATATCAATGGATGGAGATGCGGTAGTTGTGGAAGGAGCTGAAAAACCACTTGGCAGAGACCAAATATATTCAGTTGCACCAGACACAGCATCAAAACTATAGGTTTCTACATCGCCGGGACAAATGGTTGTGGCACCATTTATAGTTCCGGGAGTTGCAGGTGTTCCAGCTTTTACAGTTAGGGCCAAAGTTTGCTCTACACTGGTACCACAATCGTTAGTTGCTTTAACGGAAATATTTCCTCCGGTAGTACCTGAAGTAACCGTTATTGAATTGGTTGTACTTGTTCCAGTCCATCCACTATTTGGTAAGGTCCAGATATAAGAAGTCGCACCTGTAACGGCTGTAATAGAATATGTTTGAGAAACTCCCGGACATACCTCTGCTGTTCCGGTGATTGTTCCGGGTTGAGCCGGAGTTCCAGCTTTAACTGAAACGGCTAAGTTTCTTGCTGTACTTGTTCCACAATCATTTTTTGCCTGAACAGATATATTTCCTGATCCCGATGGGCCGGTAGTTACTGTAATAGAATTTGTGGTGCTTGTTCCTGACCAACCAGAAGGAAGGGTCCAGATATATACGGAGGCATTTGCAACATCTGTGATAGAATATGTTTGAGAAACCCCCGGACATACGGCTGTTTCTCCACTTATATTGTTAGGTACAGCAGGTGTCCCGGCTTTTACCGTAATTTCTATGTTTTCGGCTTCACCGGTGCCGCAATCATTAATTGCTTTTACCGAAATTGTACCACTGTTAGTGCCGGCGGTAGCTGTAATTGAAGTAGAAGTGCTGTTTCCTGCCCATCCTGAAGGAAGAGTCCACTGGTAGGAGCTTGCACCGGTAACCGGGGAAATTGAATAAGTTTGAGAAGCACCCGGACATATAGCTGTTTCAGCTGCACTTATAGTTCCGGGTTTAACAGGGGTTCCCGCTCTTACTGTAATAGCACTGGAAGTCACTTCAGCGGTAGAAGAAGTAACACATTCTAAATTGCTGGTAAGTACTACTCGAATTCTGTCTCCATTATCTAAAGTTGTAGTGGTAAATGTGTTTGATGATCCTGTTTGTAAAGTTGAGGTTTCACCGTTAAGGTAAAACGAATATTGAGGAGAGGTCCCCCCAAATGTATTGGAGGCAGTATATGTAACGCTTTCCCCAGGGCAGATACTAGTTTTATTTGAAGAAATTGAAACTGTAGGGGTGCGAACTACATTAACCGTCATTGTTATCTCACTACTCGAAATACTACAGGTTTCAAAACCTTCGGCTGTGGAGGTGACCACAACCCGAACCTTCTGCCCATTGGTAAGACTACTTGTCTTAAAGGTAGAGTTGGTTTCATTGTTCTGATTTACCTGACCAATTTGCCATTGATAAGCAAGGTTTGTACCTCCGTTAGCCGAAGCCGTAAAAGTTACCTCAGTTCCCGCACAAATAGTGTTACCCTTATCAGAAGAAATACTTACAGAGGTTGGACACTGCCCATACCCACTAAATGACACAAGTAAAAACAAGGAAATTATAAAAAACCCGGATAGTAATTTTTTCTCCATAGTAATGCTAATTAGGAGTTTTCAATTATCGTAGGGGAAGAATTGAAGACGGTTAAATTCGTGTTCAGCCTTTGGGGAAAAGCTAATTAACAGTCTAAAATACAACGATTTAAAGTTAAATTATGGTCTTTTCGGTGAAGGGTAATTATAATCGTTAAAAGGAGGTGTTTTCCGATAAAATACACAAGTCGTTCAAAATCAGGAAGTTTTGCCCTACAGCTTTTTTAAGCGAAACTGGGCTCCCATTTTCAACGGATATCAACAAAAAACCACAAACTCTTAAGTTTGTGGTTTCCTTGAAATGTAATTAAACTTTTTTCTATTTACCCATAAACGGATATCTGTAATCTGTAGGAGTTACAAAGGTTTCCTTGATTAGACGTGGGGAGATCCAGCGCAACAAATTAAGTTTTGAACCGGCCTTATCATTCGTCCCACTAGCTCTTGCACCTCCAAAAGGCTGTTGTCCTACAACTGCCCCGGTTGGCTTATCGTTAATATAGAAATTTCCCGCTGCATTCTCCAATGCCCTGGTGGCCTGTGCCGCTGCATACCTGTCGGTAGCCAAAATAGCTCCCGTAAGGGCATAAATTCCGGTTTCGTCTACCAGTTTTAAGGTCTCTTCCCATTTAATATCCTCATATACATAAATAGTGATAACCGGGCCAAACAACTCGGTACACATAGTTTCATATTTAGGATTTGTAGTAACAATAACGGTAGGTTCTATGAAATAACCCTTTGATTTATCGTAATTACCACCTGCAATGATCTCGGTATCTGCATCTTTCTTAGCCTGATCTATATAACCCGCAAGTTTATCAAAGGAACCTTCATGAATTACGGCAGTAATAAAGTTCTGCATATCTTCAGGCGATCCCATTTTAAAGGATTCTACATCTTCAATCACATATTTTTTCACTTCTTCCCAAAGGCTTTGTGGTATATAGGCTCTTGAAGCGGCGCTACATTTCTGACCCTGGAATTCAAATGCTCCACGGGAAATTGCCGTAGCTACCTGCTTGGCTTTTGCAGTGGGGTGAGCGAGGATGAAATCTTTTCCTCCTGTTTCTCCCACAATACGCGGATAGGTTTTATACTTGTCTATATTATTTCCAATTTTACTCCATAAGCCCTTGAATACCGAAGTGCTTCCGGTGAAATGGATCCCTGCAAAATCGGGATGAGCGAGGATAGTATCTGTGATCATTACCGGATCACCCATGACCATATTTATAACTCCAGGGGGTACTCCTGCTTCCTGAAATACTTCCATGATCACCTGGGCAGAATACACCTGACTGTCACTTGGCTTCCAAACCACAGTGTTCCCCATAAGCGCGGCACTCGCGGGAAGGTTTCCGGCAATTGCTGTAAAATTGAATGGGGTAATAGCGTAAACAAATCCTTCCAGCGGGCGGTATTCTAAACGGTTCCAAACCCCTTCAGAGGATTCGGGTTGCTCTTCATAAATCTGGGCCATATATTCTACATTGAACCTCAGGAAATCTATAAGTTCACAGGCCGAATCAATTTCTGCCTGAAAAATCGTCTTGGATTGCCCAATCATAGTGGCGGCATTTATGCGCGAGCGGTATGGCCCGGCAATCAATTCAGCTGCTTTTAAGAAAACTGCTGCTCGTTGTTCCCACGCAAGATCTGCCCATTTGGTACGTGCTTCCAGGGCAACTTTTATTGCTTTATCTACGTGTTCTTTTTTGGCAAGGTGAAAGATCCCCAGATCGTGCTGGTGATCATGTGGAGGGTGCATTGTAATGGTATCTCCGGTTCTTATTTCTTCATTACCAATATATAAGGGTACATCCATCTTGGATTTGTACATTTCCTTGTAGGTTTTCAATACTGCATCACGTTCGGGAGTTCCGGGGGCGTATGTTTTGATTGGTTCATTCACCGCGGTAGGAACCTGAAAAAATCCTTTTCCCATAATAATTCTTTGTTTTTTGTTTTTAATTTTAAGGATCGTAAAGGTAAAAAATTTAACCGACCTGACCTTCCCCCATTCCGTATGTTTTACTGCCGTAATTTTTGTAAATTACTAATCCTGAACTAAATTTTCATTAATGTGTACCGTAACCTTAACCCCCTTGCCCGATTATAAATATGGGTTTGTGCTTACCTCCAGCCGCGATGAGGCTCCCGGACGGGAAGCTCTTCCTCCCGATTTTTACCTCGAAGCGGGGGTGAAACTGCTTTACCCTATGGATAAGGAAAGTGGCGGCTCCTGGATAGGAATTAGTGAAAACTCCCGGGTAATATGCCTGCTGAACGGGGGCCGGGAAGCTCACGAGAGGAATGTATCTTACCGGCTTAGCAGGGGGGTGGTGGTAAAGGACCTTTTGAAAGCTGCTATTATTGACGAAACTATACATACCTACAACCTAATTAATATTGAACCTTTTACTATTATTACTGCCGATTGGAATCATGGTCTTCGATTTCTGGAAATTATGTGGGATGGAAGTGAAAAACATATCCGGGAGCTGGACCTTACAAATCATTTGTGGTCCTCTTCTCCTTTATATGATACCGGAATGAAGAAACAACGAAATGAATGGTTTAAAAATTTCATGAGGGAAAAAGAACTTACGCCTGAAAATTTATGGGACTTCCATCATTCGGCCGGTATAGGGGATAAGAATATTGATGTGATCATGGACCGGGGGTTCGTGAGAACTCAAAGCATCACGCAAATAATTAATAATTCCGCAGAAACGGAAATGATCTTTAAAGACCTTCAGAAGGAAAAAATTACAGAAAAAACTTTCTCAACCATCTAAGGTTTGCAGCATTAATTCAATGCGAATGGTGCGCTTAACTTAAAGGAAGGGATAGAAACCTTGAATTTTTTTGATGAGGTGAAATTGATCATATTGTAATATCCCCTCATAGATCCAAAAGGCGAGTTGAGCAGGCAACCGCTGGTATAGGTGTGAGATTCCCCGGGTTTTAAAACCGGTTTTTGGCCAATTACCCCTTCTCCCTGGACTATTTCGGTATTATTTAGGGCATCCTTGATCCTCCAGAATCGTGATGTTAGTTGGACTGAATCCTTACTTTGATTTTCAATGGTGATCTGGTAGCCAAAGGCAAAGGTCATTTTATGGTTCTTGTAAAAAGAACCTTCAAAGCTGGTCTCTACCGAAATTTTAATACCGCTTGTAACCTGTTGTACCATATTAATAGATTGCAAAAGAGGCCAATAGAGATATCGTGGCCGCAATGACAGCTAATGTAAGAAATATTCCATTGAGTAAAATAAATTTAACAAGGGTTTTAAATCTACCCTGTTTGTAGAATTTTCGTAAGGCTTTATATAAATAGAATAAAAATACAAGGCTGGCAAAGCCGGTAATGGATGAGGTGTTTAAAATGTAATCCAGTATAAGCGCGAAGGCCATAATTACAAAAAAGGTACTTTGCACGTGGAAGGTGAAGATGAGATGTTCCATATAATTAAATGGCCTTCTCCAATAAAGTAACCATATGAAGAGCGCAAAAACCGGCAGGTAGAAGAAAATAATTAAAGGGAGTTTGCTAATAAAGTATTTCACAAAAATCATTGGTTCCTCTTTGAAGGCCGTATAATCTACTACCTTTTTATACATCCATTTATTGTAGGTGGAGGGATAGTGATGAAGGCTGTCCATAGCGGTTTCTGAATTCCGAATTTCTGTCTCGAGATAGAACTGCTCATACAATTCAAGTTGCGGGGCAAAGGAGTTGAACAAGCCCAGGCTGTCCATTTCCTTTTCCGAAATATATTTATCTTGATATGATTTAGCTGCGGGGGGGCGTTCCCCCAGTAAAAGAGAATCTATATTAAGAGGAGAATTTTGAAGTGCAGGCACTTTGTTGAGATCTTCCCGTAATTTCTCTAACTCCTCCGGGCTTAATTCCTGTACTTCCTGCGCGTTATTTGCACCTGCATCTCCAAAATCAAAACTATTGGTGAAACTATAGATTATAAAAAAGATAATGGAGACACTTAAATAGAATTTGAAAGGGTTGGCATATCTCACGCGTTTCCCATTCTTATAATCATCTGTAAGTTTACCCGGACTAAACAACAGGACGCTAAGCGTGTTCCTTAATTTAGAATCATAGGCAAAGACCCCGGCAAAGAATTCATAGAAAAAATCGTCAAAGGAAAGTTTTTTAGTACTGTTCAATTGCCCGCAGGAAGGGCAATACTTATCACTTATATCAAGTGGATGATCGCAGTTGAGGCAATTACTACCTCTATACTCTCTTGCAGAGCGATGTTTTTTCATACTTAGGTAATGTTATGATCAAGTAATTCAATGTGTTATATTGATTGAATTTGCGCTTCCCACTCCAATTATTTGATCATAACGTGCGCCTATATCCCGGAAATATACCAGAACCTGATATTCATTTTCAGTCTTTTCATAATTTCCGCCTATATATCCCGGGTCTAAACTGCCATCTTCATTTAAAAGTACATAATTATAATCGTAATAACCCTGTTTAAATAAAAGAGCGTTTTCATATAAGCCAGATTCCGCATTATACCTCATTAAAGTGGAATCATCGAGTTCATAATTGTTGAAAGCTCCATACAGGTGTAGTTCGGCACCCTGCAAAGGATCATAATTAAGGAGGCTAAAATGTGTCCAGACATATTCAGCTTCAATGTCCGGATTCTGGCCCTGCATGGTGCGTATTACAAACTGCCCGTTAATATCGGGATTGTAGGTATAAGGGTTAGATTCCCGGGACCTGTCAGTAAACAAAAAGTGATGATATATATCCCGCAGTTCAATACGACCAATATTTAAGGTAGAGGATCGTGCATCTTTGCTGTCAAATTTTAGAAATTCATTGCCGCCCCAAAAGGATGTTGGTTGGTCATACCGGTAAATAAGCTCATTTCCCAGGGAATATTGGGGGGTGATATTTGTTATTGCGCTTTTCAGGTCATGATTTTGAAGGATCATAACATTTACGGTCCTGTCTGGATTTCTTAGGATCATATCTGGTGAGGAGACCGTAAAATTCACCGTTTGTTTCTTATTAATAAATTGCAGGTCCCTCGATCTTCTTATGTTTACAGCCACCTGGGTAATAGGTTGATACACCATAAACCTTCTTGAAAAAACCAATTCTTTTTCGCTGTTAAAGACATTGATTATATAATTGCCGGAGACTTTAAGTCCCTGGGTGTCCCGGTTGGGAATGCTTACTTCATAATGTGTATACGGCTGAAGGGTATTATAGGAGTTTGCATAATTCAGAATCCTTACATTGTCAAAACCAGCAAGGTATTCAGATTTTACAAGTTCAGATGGAGTCCAGTCATAATTAAGATGTTCTATGGTATAATAATAATCTGCCTCGTCCCCAATAATATCATCAAATTTAAGGGTGAGCGTTTCACCAAGACTTATAACCGGATTGCCATTAATGCCTGAGTTGCCTTTTAGCTCAATGGTTTTTATATAATTTGGCGCCGGAATATCCATTTTGGGCTGTCCAAAAATGAATCCGGTAAACAGTAGGAGAGTGCCAATGTTAAATCTTTTCATGCTGCTGTAAATTATTACCACATTTTTATCCCTATTTGTTGAAAAAATTCGGAATATTTTAACCAAATATGACCTTCATCATTTTTCAATTTTGGAAATAAGAATAAAGATATTACAAATTCTATTCCTTAAAATAATCTTAATGATTTATATGGTTTAGAGATGAAAATATTACGATTTCTTTGGGTGATATGGGGTTAAAATTAGTAAATTTGCCCACCAATAAAATTAATATTTAATTTACACTCCATCCTATGTCAAAAGACATTCGAATTAAAAGAGGATTATCTCTACGGTTAAAAGGGGAGGCGGAAAAACAACTTGTGGAGGCTCCCAGGTCTAAGACCTATGCTATCAAACCTCCCGATTTTCACTCGGTAATTCCAAAAATGGTTGTAAAAGAAGGTGACAGAGTCCTTGCGGGTGACGCGCTTTTCTTTTCAAAATATGCAGAAGAGGTTATTTTTACCTCTCCTGTAAGCGGAACTGTGCTGGAAATAAAAAGAGGTGCTAAACGTCGCATTCTTGAAGTTATCGTGGAGGCAGATCCCAGTGACACTTATAAAGATTTTGGGAAATTAAGTGCCGCCTCATCCAATCCGGAAATTGTAAAAAGCAGAATTCTGGAAAGTGGTTGCGGGGCGTTCATTATCCAAAGGCCTTATGACATTGTTGCAGACCCTGCAGATACCCCTAAGGCTATCTTTATTTCTGCTGTAAGCACAGCTCCTTTGGCGGCAGATCTTGGATTTGTTCTTAAAGATAAAGTAGCAGCATTTCAGGAAGGGGTGTATGCCCTCCAAAAACTAACTGCAGGAAAAGTGCATCTTTCAATAGATGATAAAACGTCTTTTCTTAAAGATATTAAAGGAGTAGAACTTCATAACGTAAAAGGGCCACACCCCGCAGGTAATGTTGGGGTGCAAATACATAACATTGATCCCATAAATATTGGGGACAGGGTGTGGACTATTGGCGCTGAAGATGTTTCTATACTTGGAAATGTATTCCTTACCGGGCAGTACCATGCAGACAGGACTGTTGCGCTAACCGGGAGTGAAGCAAAGGAACGTAAATATTACAAAACCAAAATTGGAGCAAATTCTATAGATCTTGTAGGAGATGTTTCTGAAGATATAAGGATAATTTCAGGAGATGTGCTTACCGGAACAAAACTTTCGGTAAATCAATACCTTGGATTTTTTCCCAATTCTGTAACTCTTATTCCTGAAGGTAATAAACACAGAATGCTTGGATGGTTGCCATTCACCTATAATAACATTCATTCCAATTCAAGAACTTCATTGTCTTTCTTATTTCCAAATAAGAAATACGAACCCAATACAAACCTGAACGGTGAGGAAAGGGCGCTGGTTGTAACCGGTGAAATGGAGGAAGTTTTCCCAATGGATATCTACCCTATGCAGCTTCTTAAAGCTTGTATGGCAGGGGAAATTGAAAAAATGGAAAATCTGGGTATCTACGAAGTAGCACCAGAGGATTTTGCATTGATCGATTATGTGAACACTTCTAAAATTGAAGCACAGGAAATTATTCGCTTAGGGTTGGATTTAATGATTACCGAAGTAGGTTAAAAAGTTTAAATATGGAATGGATAAGACAACGTTTAGATAAATTAAAAGAACCCTTTGGTAAAGGGAAAAAACTTGAGAAATATGCCCCCGCTTTTAATGCGCTGGATACTTTCCTCTTTACTCCAGATCATACCACACAAAAGGGAGCTCACGTAAGAGATGCTGTAGATCTTAAAAGAACCATGATCACTGTGGTCATTGCTTTGATCCCAGCACTGCTTTTTGGAATGTGGAATGGTGGTTACCAGCACTACACGCAGTTAGGAGTGGAATTCACTTTTTGGGATGCCTTCCTTCATGGAGCCTGGAAAATAGTTCCAATGATCGTGGTTTCCTATGCAGTAGGTTTGGGAATTGAATTTCTTTTTGCTATTAAAAGAGGGCATGAAGTAAATGAGGGTTACCTGGTAACAGGATTATTAATCCCAATGATCATGCCTATAGATATTCCTTTATGGATGGTGGCGATATCTGTAGTTTTTGCGGTGCTTATAGGAAAAGAAGCATTTGGAGGAACAGGAATGAATATTTTAAATCCTGCTTTAATGGCAAGGGCCTTCGCCTTCTTTGCGTATCCTACTTATATGAGCGGTAACCAGGTTTGGGTGAGTGATGCTACTACGGTAGATGCAATTTCCGGAGAAACTATTCTTGGAACATTAGCTGCAGGAGAACAGGTGAATTATGATTCAATGAACATGTTTATGGGTACAATCCCCGGCTCTATTGCAGAGACTTCAACACTTCTGGTGTTGGTTGGGGCTTTGATCCTAATACTTACCAAAGTTGGTAGCTGGAGAATAATTTTGAGCAGTTTTATAGGTGCAGCAGTTATGGCGCTTATTTTTAATGCTTTACCATCATTGGGAATTGAGGGTAATACCCTTACAAACTTTCCCTGGTATCAACATTTAATTGTAGGTGGTCTGGCGTTTGGTATCGTGTTTATGGCTACAGATCCTGTATCTGCATCCCAGACAATTAAAGGTAAATGGATCTATGGTTTCTTAATAGGGTTCTTTGCGGTAATGATAAGGATCTTTAATCCTGCTTACCCTGAAGGGATCATGCTCGCTATCCTGTTAATGAATGTATTTGCCCCTGTAATTGACCATTATGTAATCCAGGCCAATGTGAAAAGAAGGGTAAAAAGGAAGAATGAAGCCATGAACAAGCAAATTAATACAGCAGTTTAATATGGAACAGAAATCAGTAAATAAAACAAACTCCAACGCTTATACCTTCATTTTTGCAATCGTGATGGTGGTAGTAGTTGGGAGTATACTCGCCTTCGCAGCAACTTCCCTGCAGCCTACGCAGTATGAGAATATGAGGCAGGAGAAAATGCAGAACATTCTGGCAACTGTGGGTGTAGAAACAGAGCGATCTGAAGCTGAAGGTTTATACCGCCAATATATCACCGAAGAGATTGTACTCGATTCAAATGGTGATGTAAAAGAAGGGGTAAAAGCATTTGATGTAGATCTTGCCAAAGAGATAAAAAGAAAGAAGGAAGAACAAAATTTTCCTTTATATATAGCTGATGTTGACGGTGAAAAATTTTATATAATTCCGCTTCGTGGAGCAGGGTTATGGAATGCAATCTTTGGATACATAGCTTTAAAGGACGATGTTAACACCGTAAAAGGGGTGGTGTTTGATCACCTTGGGGAAACCCCGGGACTGGGAGCTGAAATTACCCAGGTTTGGTTTCAGGAGCGTTATGCCGATGAAAAGGTATTTGACGAAAGTGGTAATTTAGTAGGAATATCTGCTCCTAAAGGTGCTCCAAGTACTTCAAAGGATGATAACCGGGTAGATGCTATTTCGGGTGCTACCATTACTGTAGATGGTGTAAGTGAAATGATCTCTGAAAGACTTCAGCATTATTTGGCTTACTTCAAAGCCCAGTCTGACATTAACGTCCCAAATAATTAATACTATGGCTAAGGAAACACAAAATACACCTGAGCAAATAGCTCAGGGATCAATACAACAGAAGGAAGCCAAAAAGGAAGCTTTGATGCTCTTTTTGTCCAATAATGAAGAACGCGAACATTTTCTTTCCAAAAAGAACAGAAAATTACTAACAGATCCTCTTGATGATAATAACCCTATCACCGTTCAGGTTTTGGGTATTTGTAGTGCACTGGCCATCACGGTGCAGCTGGAGCCTGCAGTAGTTATGGCGATAGCCGTAACAGCGGTAATGGCCTTCTCAAACATGATCATCTCTATGTTGAGGAATATGATTCCCAGCAGGATAAGGATTATTGTTCAGCTGGTTGTTGTGGCATCTCTTGTGGCTCTTGTAGACCAGGTTTTAAGAGCTTATGCGTATGATGTAAGTAAACAGCTTTCAGTATTTATTGGTCTTATTATTACCAATTGTATTGTAATGGGTCGTTTGGAAGCATTTGCCTTAGGAAACGGAGTTTATAAATCTTTCCTTGATGGTATTGGAAATGCTGCCGGTTACGGACTTATACTTATCATCGTGGCATTTTTCAGGGAGCTTTTAGGTTCGGGAAAATTATTCGGATATGAAATTTTAGGGCATAAAGGCGCTACCCTGGCAGAGAGTTCAGGATTGTACGCCTGGGGATATGAAAATAACGGTTTAATGCTGTTATCTCCAATGGCTTTAATTGTGGTGGGTATCCTTATTTGGGTGCAACGTTCAAGAAACCGAAAACTAATTGAAGCCTAATCAATAACAGATAAAAATTAAACTATGGATTATTTAAATTTATTCGTTAGGAGTATTTTCATCGAGAATATGATCTTCGCATATTTCCTTGGAATGTGTTCTTACCTGGCGGTTTCCAAAACAATGAAAACTGCTGTTGGTTTAGGTGCTGCCGTGATCTTTGTACTTAGTATTACCGTGCCGTTAAACTTTTTATTGGATACTTATTTATTACGTCCGGGAGCATTGAGCTGGTTAGGTGCTGAATATGCCGAAATTGACCTTAGCTTCCTGAGCTTTATAATGTTCATTGCGGTTATTGCTGCAATGGTACAACTGGTTGAAATGATCGTGGAGAAATTTGCCCCTGCACTTTACGGGGCTTTGGGTATCTTCCTTCCCTTGATCGCAGTAAACTGTGCAATTCTGGGTGGGGCATTATTTATGCAACAAAAGGATTTCCCGGGAATAGATTATGCTCTAACCTATGGAGTTGGTAGTGGTATTGGATGGTTCCTAGCAATAATAGGAATTGCCGCAATTCGTGAAAAAATTACCTACTCAAATGTTCCGGGCCCGTTAAAAGGATTAGGAATTACCTTCATAATCACCGGCCTTATGGCACTAGGATTTATGAGTTTTATGGGTATAAAAATATAAATAGAAGATATGACAGTTATTATAGCAAGTGTAATTGTATTTTTGGTTTTGATCCTGCTTTTGGTGGCTATGCTATTGGGAGCCAAGGCAAAACTAATTCCCTCAGGACCTGTAAAGATAAATATTAACGGTGAGAAGGATCTTGAAGTAGGGTCCGGTGGAACTTTACTTACTACCCTTGGAGACAATAAATTATTTTTACCTTCTGCCTGTGGTGGTGGTGGTACCTGTGTACAATGTAAATGTATTGTTTCTGAAGGTGGAGGAAGTATACTTCCTACTGAAGAACCACATTTTACCCGTAAAGAGATCGCACAGGGATGGAGACTGGGTTGCCAGGTGAAGGTAAAACAGGATATGAAGATCACAATTCCTGAAGAAGTATTCGGGATCAAGAAATGGGAAGCTACCGTGGTAAGTAACTATAACGTGGCCTCATTTATCAAGGAATTTGTAGTTGAAATTCCTGAAGATATGGACTATAAAGCCGGTGGATATATTCAAATTGAAATTCCTAAAGGTGAAGTTCCGTTTAAGGATATGGATATTACAGCACATCCTGAGGAACACCCGGGAGAACCTCAAAAGTTCAAGGATGAGTGGGATAAATTCCAGTTATGGCCATTGGTAATGAAAAATGGTGAAACTGTAGAGCGTGCCTACTCAATGGCCTCTTACCCTGCTGAAGGTAGAAGGATCATGCTTAACGTACGTATTGCAACCCCACCCTGGGACAGGGCTAAGAATGGCTGGATGGATGTGAATCCTGGTATAGCCTCCTCTTATATCTTCTCAAGAAAAGAAGGTGATAAAGTTATTATTTCTGGTCCTTACGGAGAATTCTTTATCAACGAGAGTGAAGCCGAAATGCTTTATGTGGGTGGTGGAGCCGGAATGGCACCAATGCGTTCACACCTTTATGAATTATTCAGAACCATTAAAACCGGTAGAAAAGTTACTTACTGGTATGGAGGACGTTCAAAAAGAGAACTATTCTATACAGAGCACTTTAGAGCTTTGGAAAGAGATTTTCCAAATTTCAAATTCTATCTGGCACTTTCAGAGCCAATGGAGGAGGACAACTGGAAAGTTAAAGATGGTATTGAAGGAGAAGGAGATGGTTTTGTTGGATTCATTCACCAGGTTGTAATAGATAACTATTTGCAATACCACGAAGCCCCTGAAGATATTGAGTATTACTTCTGTGGCCCACCTCTTATGAATAAGGCTGTTGAGCAAATGACCGAGGATTTTGGGGTTCCCCCTGAAAATGTAAGATTTGATGATTTTGGAGGTTAATCCAAAATCTCGATGATAAATTAAAACAGTCACCTCAGGGTGGCTGTTTTTGCTTTTACTGTCATGACAAACCTCTTAAATTTTTGTTGATATCCTATAAAAACCCTTATATGTTGTATTTTTGAACTCCATGAGTAATGAACTTAGTATACAGGAACTTCACAACCTTGCAATGAATATTGTAGGGAAAGACCTTGAAGATAATGGGTATGAATTTTTAGGAATTAAAAGTGACCTTAAAAGCAATCCCCAGTTTGTAGCCCTTAGGGAAAAGAAGCTTCATTTCGTAATAGTAAGGGCTGTTACTTATCCGCAAAATCCCAAAGAATATGATGGGGCTTTTATGGAAAAGATGAAACAGCACGCTTTAAAATTCAATGCCCGAACTTTCTATGCTGGAGTGGGGCTTGCAAATTCAGATAATTATGACACACCTGTCTCCCGTGACCAGGATTATATTGTTAACTTTGAAGGCCTTCAGGAAATACTATAAAGGTCTTGTCTTTTTGCTTTTAGCAGTATTGCTTTCCTGTAATCCTTCTTCTCAGGTTAATGAGCAGGTATACCGGGGGGAGGCTCTTGGCACCACCTATCAGGTCAAATTTTTTCATACTGAAAAACTGGATCTGCAAAAAGGCCTTGATTCTATTTTTAAGGTGATCAACACTTCCATGAGCACCTATCAGGCAGATTCTGATATTTCCCGAATAAATTCCGGGGATACCACTATAGTTGTGGATGAAAATTTCAGGGAAGTTTTTAATTATTCCCAGCAAATATTTAATGAAAGCAATGGGTTTTTTGACCCCACAGTAGGGAAATTGGTAAATGCCTATGGTTTTGGCCCGGAAGCCGGAAAGGTTCAATTAAGTAAAGAAATGCTGGATTCAATTAAACAATTCGTAGGTTTTCAAAAAGTGGAACTCACCCGGTCAAACCATATTAAAAAAGAGCATCCCGGGATATACTTAGATTTTAATGCCATTGCCAAAGGCTATACTGTTGATGTTATTGCACGTTACCTTGACAGTAAAAATGTAAATGATTATTTGCTTGAATTGGGAGGGGAACTGGTAGCAAAAGGAGTGAACCAATATAAAGAAGAGGCCTGGGCAGTTGGAATAGATACCCCAATGGAGGAGGAAAGGGAGCGGGAACTATATGCCGCAGTTAAGTTAGAAAACAGGGCCATGGCTACCTCCGGCAATTACCGCAAGTTCCGGATAGATTCCTTGAGCGGGCAGCGGTTTGTACATACTATTAACCCTATAACAGGTTTTGCTGAAAAAAGCAATTTATTAAGCGCATCGGTCCTCGCTGAAAACTGCACCCTGGCAGATGGTTATGCTACTGCATTTATGGCATTAGGTCTTGAAAAATCTATAGAAATGGCTCAAAAGCTCGAAAATGTAGAGGTGTACCTGATCTATACAGATGAAGAAAATAAGGTGAAAACATATATTACCCCGGGATTTGAAAGTTCCCTTCTTGCTGAAAATTAGATTATTTCCGGCATACAGGGATGATCTCCCCTTGAGCTATCCTGTATTTATCTATTTCTTCTGCTGGGAGGGTTTTAGTGTAATCAACTTCCTCAACCTTAAACCCAATTTGTCGTAGCTTATTAAAGTAATCTTTTCCGTACACCCTTACATGATCATATTGCCCAAAGATCTTCGCTCTTTCGGTTTTAGAGGTTATGCTGTTATCTTCGAAAGTTTTTTCGCGGGAAAGGTCCTGGGGTATTTGTAAAATTGCAGTTCCCCGGGGCCGCAGTATCCTGTAAAGTTCCTGCATCGCCTTTGTGTCATCAGGAATGTGCTCTAACACGTGATTACAAAGGATGAAGTCATAACTGTTATCTTCAAAAGGAAGTTTCGTGATATCAGCTTTTACATCGGCGAGGGGAGAATTGAGATCAGTGGTGGTGTAGTCCAGATTCTTTAACCTTCTGAAACGCTTATAGAATGCCTGTTCGGGTGCAAAATGGAGAACCTTAAGCTTATCTCTGAAGAATCCTGTTTCCCGCGCTAGATAAAGCCATAGGAGCCTGTGGCGTTCCAGCGAAAGGGTAGAAGGGGAGAGCACATTCTCCCGTTGGTTTTCATAGCCGTAAGGCAAAAATTTTCTAAAAGTTTTCCCGTCTATGGGATCCTGGTATTTATTGCCTTTCAGGCTCAATTGCAAAAACGGCCTGGCCAGGTAGCTTAATTTAATTAACAGGGGACGGGGAATGGTATTGAGTACTAATTTGAAGATTCTCATACCTTTATATCACCCCAATTTTCACCAGATTTGATGCGGTATAACTGCATTTCAGAAACTCCAAATTGTTTTGCCAAAACCCTTATGCGGGTTTTTCGGTTGGGATCAAGCAATTTTTTCTTTAAAATTACCGCCTGTGCATAGGTGAGTTTTGAATAGGTGGTGATCTTTCTTAGTTTTCTTTTCAGTTTATTCTCCACCACGCTGGGGTTTCCAAACTGATGCCGGGTCCATTCTTCTTTATTTACCCAGGCAAGATTCTCTGCCTGGTTTTCGTGTTTATTATAATTCTTATGGATTACATATTTCTCATCTTCCTTCCTTTCCAGGAACAACTCTGCAACCATTCGGTGAAAATAATAACTCTTATTCTTTCCGGATTTCAACACCACCACAAAAGAGAGATAACCGGCAGTTTTACCTCCGGACAATAGTTCACCTTCAGGGTTTTTTACAAAACTTATTACCCTGCCCAGATTTGAAATTTTATATTTAAAGCGATCCTGCCAGATCTCCTTATATAAATGTTTCCAATGTTCCTGTCTAAAACTTTTGATCATTATTTCTGTGCCCTGAAATTATCTTCCTCGTCGCTCTGGATTCCCAGTGCTTCATATATATATTTAAAGGTAGAAAGCAGTTCGGGTTTCCCATCTACAATTGCCACATTGTGTTCAAAGTGAGCGCTGGGTTTCCCGTCGGCAGTAAGAATGGTCCATCCATCCTTTAATTGCTTAATACGTTTTGTACCCATATTGATCATGGGTTCAATTGCCACAACCATTCCTTCTACAAATTTCTTTCCTCTGCCTCGTTGGCCGTAATTTGGCATTTCCGGATCTTCATGCATTTTTTTGCCTAAACCGTGACCTACCAATTCTCTTACTACTCCATAGCCGTGGTCCTCACAATATTTTTGAATCGCAAATCCCACATCTCCAACTCTGTTCCCTGCCTTAAATTCTTCTATACCCTTGTAAAGAGATTCTTTGGTAACCTGAAGCAGCTTTTTAGTCTCCTCACTTATTTCTCCTACACCAAAAGTATATGCATGATCTCCATAAAAACCTTCTTTAATCGCCCCACAGTCTATAGAGATTATATCTCCTTCCACCAGAGGGGTGCTATTTGGTACTCCGTGAACTACCTGTGCATTAGGGCTCATACATAGGGTGTTTGGAAAATCATATAATCCTAAAAACCCCGGGACAGCCTTTTGTTCCCGTATATATTCTTCAGCCATTTTATCCAAATGAAGGGTAGTAATACCGGGTTTGATCTCTGAAGCCAGCATCCCTAATGTCCTGGATACAACTAAGGCGCTCTCCCTCATTAACTCAATTTCTTCCCTGGTTTTTTGTATGATCATAATTTTAATTTGAGGTAGCGTAAAACCCCTTTTTTGTTATTCTTTATTTTAAGGTTCTTTTGGCCTCGGGATTCAGAGATACCATTCAAGGTATGGTAGATCTCGCCCCAGCCCATTAGACCACCTATATTACGGTCGTCTATAAAATAATCTGCCTGAATTTTACGGCTCAATGAATGGTCAAAAATTTCTTCCGGATAACTACTGTTAACTGCATAAAAGTGCACCCCTTTTTTCTTGCAGAAATTAACCGCCTCTTCCAGATGAATTCCGGTTCTGTAAGTCCACAGGATCAAGTGATGGCCCTCTTCCTGGAGTTTTAAAAGGGTCTCGATGGCAAATAAAATGGGTTTTCCAATTTCAGGAAACCTGTTCTCCACAATAGTACCGTCAAAATCTACAGCGATAGTAAGGTTTTCAAACATTCATCCAGTTTATTAACGATCCTAAAATTTTAAATTCTCTTAATTGGCGTAGGCATTTTTGTACTCCTGCCCTGTAACTATTTTAGCGATATCCTTTTCAATTGTTTCAACTCCATATTCTACAAACCTGTTTACCTCTTTCCCATCTTTTAAAAAGATGAAAGTGGGTACCCTGTGCATGTTATAACCCTCTTCCAGATTTTCCGGAGTAGATTTTCCTCTTGTAACTCCTACCATAGTGAGTTTGGAAAGGTCATATCCTGCCTCATCAAGGATCTTGAACAATTTAGGAAGCTCCCTTCGGCTGTCCGGGCACCAGGTGCCCACAAAACCCACAACCTCAAAGTCTGAAATATTTTCTTTTATGCTGGCAAGATCTTCTGCTGTTGGCTGGTATTCATTATATCCTTTTTCGAACCAGCTGGAAAACGGAGCTTTCATAAGGTCCTCTTTAGTAAATTTTCCTACTATCATACTTTGAATATCGTTTTCTTCAGCATCTGCATCAGCAATGATTTGTACCTGATTGTTATTATCCACATTTATTTGTGCCTTATCCCCGGTAGTTTGGTTTCCACAGGCAGTAAAAATTGCAAGTATTAAAATGTATAAGCTCATATTTCTCATTTGTATTTATTAAATTAAAGAATCCTGGGTCATTAATTCGGGTTTAGTAATGCCCATTAATTGAAGTATAGTCGGTGCAATGCTTCCTAAATTACCACTATTGATGTGTTTTATGTCATTATCAACCAAAATTAGGGGAACCGGGTTGGTTGTGTGAGCAGTATTGGGGGACCCGTCTGGGTTTATCATCATCTCACAGTTTCCATGATCTGCAATTACAAGTACGCTAAATTGGTGCTCTATTGCTGCATTTACAACATCTCCAAGACATTCATCCACCGCTTCACATGCTTTTACAGCAGCTTTAAAAACTCCGGTATGACCTACCATATCTGGATTTGCAAAATTCAAACAAATAAAATCGGCATGCTCCTCTTCGATCTCCGGGATGATCTTGTCCCTAATTTCAAAAGCACTCATTTCGGGTTTAAGGTCATAGGTTGCCACTTTGGGAGAATTGCACATAATGCGTTTTTCACCTTTAAAAGGAGCTTCCCTGCCGCCGGAAAAGAAAAAGGTAACGTGAGGGTATTTTTCGGTCTCGGCGATCCTTATTTGTTTTTTACCCATATACTCCAGGACTTCTCCCAGGGTTGCTTTTAAATTATCCTTCCTGAAAACCGTATTAATATTGGTAAATGTTTCATCATACGTGGTGAGTGTCACAAAATACAACGAAAGTTTTTTCATATTATATTGTTCAATATCCTCCTGAGAAAGGGCCTGGGTAAGCTGGCGACCCCTGTCTGTCCGGAAATTGAAAAAGATCACCACCTCGTCATTTTTTAAAGTTGCAACAGGCAATCCTTCCTCATTGGTAAGAACGATAGGCTCCAGGAATTCATCTGAGATCCCAATGTCATAACTCTGCTGTATTGCATCAAGAACATTGGAGGTTTTATTTCCTTTTCCTGAAACAATAAGGTCATATGCTTTTTGAACTCTTTCCCAACGGTTATCCCTGTCCATTGCAAAATATCTTCCAATAACAGTTGCAAGTTTGGCATTGGTAAGCTGTAAATGTTGAGTAAGCTCATCTACAAATTTTATTCCTGAATGAGGGTCTACATCCCGGCCATCAGTAAAAGCGTGGACAAATTTCTCCTTAATTCCAAATTCCTCTGCAGCAGTAAGCAGGCCTTTTAAATGGTCAATATGAGAATGTACCCCTCCATCACTTAGTAATCCCATAAAGTGAATTGGCTTATTGTTGCGAAGTGCATAATCAAATGCCTGTTCCAAAACAGGTTCGCTGGTTAAGCTTTTGTTTTGAACAGCGAGGTTTATTTTTGCGAGATCCTGATATACTATCCTTCCGGCTCCTAAATTCATGTGACCAACCTCGCTGTTTCCCATTTGACCCTCTGGCAATCCTACATTCATTCCATGGGTAAGTAACTGGGCGTGGGGATATTTTTGAATTAAGGAATCAAAATTTGGAGTATTGGCATGTGCTATCGCCGATACCTTTTCATCCTGAGTAATACCCCAGCCGTCCAGGATCAAAAGGATCACTTTCTTATTCATAATTCAGTTTTTTATTTTTTTTGAAAAATTCGCTTAATTGGGTACTCTTCTATGATAATTATGGAGTACTGCTTCTAAGTTTCTTTCAGAAAAAAGTATAATTTACGGTAAAGATAAAAACTATATCGCCGTCCTCATAAATAATGGCAGGATAAGTTTTTTCAAATTCTTATTTCCGGTATTGCTTAATTGCTTCCCTAATCTTTTCTACACGGTTATCAGGATCGGGGTGGGTGCTTTGAAATTCCGGAGTGCGGTTGGGGCCACCTGCTTTTTTAAGGATTTCCATCACTTCTATAAGGGCTTCAGGATCATAACCCGCATCCATCATTATCTTAACCCCCAGATTATCACTGTCCAGCTCATCACCACGGCCGTACTTCATATTTATTAAATTGCCGGCAACAGCCGCGATTTGTGTAGCTCCCTGGCTTTCAGAACCTACCGCAACAGCAGTTAATACAGAATTGGTGAAGCCCTGCTGCGCCATTCTTTCTGCGGAATGTCTACCTATAACGTGTCCTATTTCGTGGCCTAAAACTCCGGCCAGCTGATTGATGTTCTGTAACCGGGAATAAAGCGCTTCAGTGATAAAAATGGGGCCTCCCGGCAAAGCAAACGCATTTATTGTTTGGGTATCTGCCAGTAAATAAAATTCATATTTATAAGGACTGCTATTTGCAATACTGTTTGCAACCAGTTTTCTGCCTGTTTCCTGTACTTTTTCCCGGGCTGGTGAATTTGAAGAAAGACCACCATATTCTTTAATAAGCATAGGAGCGGTTTGTAATCCCAACGCAATTTCTTCTTCAGGATTCAATCCTACATACTGCGTCTCACCGGTATAAGGGTTTTCTTCGGCTGAGGAACAAAATTTTATTATTCCAAATATGATTATTGCAGCTGCAATAAACAATCGTATCATAGTTTTTCCCATTGCGGCAGAATGTTAAAATTAGTGCTTCAGTGATTTATTAAAATATTCTTAAATTTTTTTTACAGCAACGTGAAATAAATCTATTTTAAATTCGTTTAACACACAGCATTGCATTTTTTTTCAAGTTAAATTATTGAATTACAGTGCGGTTTTGAACATAAAGTTTATTTTTGCTTTTCTTGTAAAAACACGAATTAAATTGAATTTCTTTTAACTTGGTATTATGTTTGTATAATATTAACACCAAATTAATCTTAACAAATATTTATGACATACAAAATTCTCACCGTTTTATCCGTATTTCTTTTCTCTTTCGCATATACCACAGCTCCGGGCGAAACCACACCTTCAAACAACACGCTACTCTCTGAGATCTCTTCTGAGCCTATAACCGAAGAATTGACCATTGAGGAGGAAATAAGCCAGTTATACACGCTTTTTTCCGAAAAAAATTCAAATATTCCTTCATTGACCAGTTTCAAAAACGGTATGATGGGATATTATAAGCTGCAAGCCCAAAACCTGGTTGAAAAAGAAATCCTTACCATAATTGATTTTAGTTTGTCTTCCACCAAAAAAAGGATGTGGGTGCTGGATATGAAAAATCACGAAGTTCTTATTCATTCTGTAGTTGCCCATGGAAAGAATACCGGGGGAGAATTTGCTACCCAGTTTTCCAACAAGGTGAATTCCCTTCAAAGTTCTCTTGGATTTTATTTAACCGCTGAAACTTATATGGGCGGCAATGGATATTCTTTATTCATTGATGGAATGGAGGAGGAGTTCAACTCCAAAGCACGTGAGAGATATGTAGTAATTCATGGGGCCGGTTATGCCAACCCAGAATCTATCAAAGGGTTGGGAAGACTTGGTAGAAGCTATGGTTGTCCTGCCGTGCCTACCTCACTTACCAATGAATTTATTGATACTATCAAAGAAAGATCTGTTTTATATATTCATTCCAACGATAAAAAATATATTGAAAGATCTAAAATGATACGCGCTTAAGAAGCCTTTCTTAATGCTTCATAAGTTTTACGGTCATAATCATAAATATCTGCTGTAAAACGGGTCGCGCCATTTTCCCTCCATGCAGTCCAGTAAAAGTGATGTACGTTTACCTTCTGCTTCATATTTATTTGTCTGGTGGTCCCTTTGGCAATAATATCATCTATTACCTTGGAGGAGTATTCTTCCTGGTCGCTAAGTAAATATTTAGCAAGGTCTACCGCGTGTTCAACTCTTACACATCCGGAACTTTGATCCCGGGAATTCCTTTCAAATAATGCCTGGGACGGGGTATCATGAAGGTAAATGAAATATTCATTCGGATACATGATCTTAACCCTGCCCAACGGATTGGATGCCCCGGGGTTTTGCATATAAGTATACCTTTTTGCATCATCACCATTCCAGTTTATACCCGAAGGATCTACCTGATTCCCGCTACTGTCATATACATTGATCTTTTTATTTGCCAGGTACCCTGAATTTCTACGCATTCCGGGAATAACATCGTCATTTTGAATAGTAGGCGGAATGGTCCAGGTTGGGTTGAATACGAGATATTTTATTTCTTCTGAAAAAACAGGGGTCTTTCTTGCTTCAGTTCCCACCATGGTACGATGCCTGTGAACAGTGTCATTATCCTTAATTACGTCCAGATTGAAATTAGCGATATTCACGATAATAAAGTGCTCCCCAAGATCTCTTGGGTACCATCTCCAGCGCTCAAGATTTACCTGTATTTGCTCATAGCGCTTTTGATAATTCATGTTAAGCAATTCTATGGTTGAATTTCCAATAACTCCATCGGCCTGCAGGCCGTTATCTCCCTGGAAATTTTCAATGGCTTTCTGCACATATTCATTGTTCTCCATGACTCCCGCCTGAATGGTATCCAGGTAATTTAAAGTTTTAAGTCTTTCCTGAATGAGGGGGATACGTTCATCTTTTTTGTTATGCTTTATCATCTCCCCTGAAGGAATGTCTTCCCAATCCTGTGATTTGGTTCTAAGATTATTGTATTCTTTAGAAGAGGCTATAAGCTGTTTATAAACCAGGTGCGATGGCCGGAGCTTATCCATTGCAATATCAAGGTCCTTCTTATCTGTTACTTCTTTTAACAGGGCCATGAGGTCTTCTTTATTCCTTGGGGTATCCCAAATACTATGTAGTTCTCTGGGATCAAGTATGCCGTTGAGTAAATGTTTCCCGAATTTTAAAAACGCATCTGTCAATAAAATATCAAGTTCACTTTTTTCTTTTTCCCCTAGCTTTTTAAGGTTATCAATGCGCGACAGGATTATTTCGCCATGATAATCCTCTATATATAGCCCTTCATGCTCCGCCTCTTTGAGGGTTTCGATAAAGTCTTCCCTTAATTTTACGTCGCTCCATGCCGGTATAAATTTTCTGTGCGCATAGAAATCGGCAACAGAATCCTGGTTAAATAGATTAAGATCTGCGGGATTGGAAATAAGGGCACTTATTTGCTCGGCATTACCCAGTTCTTCATCTGTAAAATACCAAACATACGTGTCATTACCTCCCTTTTTACAGGAAACTACGGAGATAAGCAAAATTGAAAATATTAAAAAACGGTTTACAATATTTGAACTATTAAGAAGTTTGTTTTTCATAAGTAGGTTTTTTTAGATGCTTATCCCGAACTTGTTGGGGCATAATCCGGATATTTTCATTGATTCATTCCCGGATTGCATTTAGTTCATATTAAGGTTTTTATAAGCGATCATAAATGTTTATACATAATAATATGTGGGCAAACACCTGGAATGTCAAATTTTTCGCCAAAGGTTTGATAACCAAATTTCTCATAAAATCCCACAGCATAATCCCGTGCATTAAACCACAAAAATGGTTCTTTAGTAATTTTTTTTATTCGTATTTCACCTTCCTTTAAAAGCGCTGCCCCATAACCCTTGCCTTTATAAAAAGGCAAAACTGCCATTCCGCGTAACTGAAATTGATCTTTAAAAAGGAAACTTTTGGAAGCGGTTTTCATAAAACTGGCAACCCCAATAAGCTCATTCTCCTTATATAAACCTAAGTGAAAGGTGTCCGGATCGTTGTCTCCCTCAAAAAAACATTCTGCAGGCGGCCGTCCCGGCCTAAGGACCGGTCTTCTTACCTCATAAGTAGTTTCCGGAGAAATTTCCTTTATCTTATAACCAGATTGGGGGAGCTGCATTAATCTACCCTTGTATCCTGATAATCCTTGTTAATATCAAATTGCACCTCGGCAAATGGGCATAAGGGATTTATCTTATAATTATTTTCTCTGGCATATTCCACGGCTCTTTTCACGAGACGCGAAGCCAGGCCTTTTCCTTCAAGTTCCTGCCGGGTTTGGGTATGGTCAATAAGAAGCACCCCGTTGTCTTGTTTTGCATAGGTAAGCTCTGAGGTGATGCCTTTATCATCTTCCATATAGAACATTCCCCGGGTGTCACTATCCTTATGTTTTATTTCCTGGCTCATTTTAGTTAGGGTTTATAAACATCATCAACAATGCCGTATGCAATCGATTCCTTATCATTCATCCAGTAATCCCGGTTAAAATCCTTCAGGATTTTTTCAACGGTTTGACCACAATTTTCAGCAAGGATCTTTGCGCTTATTTCTTTAATTTTCAGGATTTCGGCTGCTTGGATTTCTATATTTGAAGCCTGACCTCTGGTGCCTCCACTAGGTTGATGAATCATTACTTTGGCGTGTTTTTGAATGAAACGTCTTCCTTTGGTACCGCCTGATAGCAGGATTGATCCCATAGAAGCGGCAAGACCTGAGCAAATTGTGGAAACAGGGCTTTTTAGAGATTGCATGGTGTCATACATCGCGAATCCATCGGTTACATAACCTCCGGGGCTGTTAATGAAAAACTGAATTTCTTCGTTGGATTGTGAATCCAGGTATAAAAGATGGTCTATCACGTGTTTTGCAGATCTTCCATCTACTTCGCCCCATAAAAATATTTTTCTTTCTTTAAGGAACTGTTCATCAATAAGGTCCTGGGCTTTACCTGTTTTTATTTTCATTTTTCAATTTTATAGGTTTGAATAATTCAGAAAAGAGCAAATTACGGTCCTGCGATTTTTGCTAACCGGGTTCTGCTCATTTCATTGTATAATTTTATTTCGATTTATTACAATAGCTAAAATTATGATTAATTTCGCAGAAAACGGCAGGATGGAATTGGCATTTAACAAGATTTTAAAGCAGGACCTTGATCTCATTCTTCCTTTGCTTCAGGAATTGGGAGAATATCAAACTGAATTTTCCCTTTTGAAAGACCGGGTGTCTCAAATGTTTGATCAAAACTATGAGTGTTTTGGAGTATACCATCAAGGGGAACTAATAGGGGTTTTTGGATTATGGTTTATGACACGTCACTATGCAGGGAAATCTTGCGAACCGGACCATGTGTATGTGAAACCGGAATACCAAAACAAGGGAATTGGCAAACAAATTTTCAATTTTATTTTTGAGTATGCATTAAAAAGAGGTTGCGAAACAGCCGAATTGAATTCCTATGTGCATAACTTTAAATCACACAAATTTTATATGAACCATGGCTTTGTAATAAAGGGGTATCATTTTTTAAAAAAGCTATAATTTTTTTTGGAATTTGAAAAGTTTAACGATTATATTTGCGGTGTCCTTGCGGGAGTAGCTCAGTTGGTAGAGCGTCAGCCTTCCAAGCTGAATGTCGCCGGTTCGAACCCGGTCTCCCGCTCAAAATCAAAACCTCATGTAAAAATGGGGTTTTTTTGTGAAAAAAATTCTGATATTCAATTTGGTATGGAGATAAGAAACCTGGCTAAAACACCTATTGAAACAATTGTTGAATGCCTTATTCAATCCTTCGAAGGGTATTTTGTTCAGTTACCCTCCAATACTGACTACTGGGAAGATAGATTCCGGAATGCCCGTGTTGATCTTAGATATTCCTTTGGGATGTATGAGAAAAACCGGCTGGTAGGTTTTATTATCAATGGAATTGATAATTTTAACGGGCAATCTACCGCTTTCAACACCGGTACCGGGGTTTTGCCTGCATACCGCGGAAACAAAATTGTTGACAAATTATATGAGTTTGCATTTCCCCTTCTTCGGGAAAAAGGTGTCACCCACTGCCGGCTGGAAGTAATTGAAGATAATTCAAAAGGTATAAGGGTATATGAACGAATTGGGTTTAACATAACCCGTAAATTATTTTGCTATAAAGGGAAAATTAATGATAGTGAAAATAGGCTTCGCATCGAAAAAATGGCATCTGGAGAAATTGGATTAAATGATTTCGGGGATGAAGAATTATATTCCTGGGACCATACAAGAGATGCTATTGTTGCTGCGGGGAAACACTATGATACTTATATAGTATATAAGGATAATCAACAACAGGCTGGTTATTTTACAATTAATCCGGAAATGGGTTATTTAGCCCGAATCGGAAAAACTTTTTCAGGCACCTATAAGGAATTGATTGGCGCAGTAAAACAGATTGCCAGCGAGGTAAAAGTAAATAATGTTTGTGAAAGCCGCACCCAGTTAAGAACCCACCTGGTGGATGCGGGTCTGGTTAATTTCATTAATCAATTTGAAATGGAAATGAAAATTTGATCAATATATCAAAAGATAGAGAGGCCGGTCATTGTAGTAAGTTTTTCAAGAGCGGCCATTCCAAGTTCTGAATTTCCTTTTTTATTTAAAATAGGACTCCATACCGCCACACTATACTGTTCAGGATGAATAGCTACTATCCCTCCACCAACACCACTTTTCCCTGGCAATCCTACTTCAAAACTAAACTCACCGGCTTCATCATAGAAACCGCAGGTTTGCATCAAAGAATTTATTCTTTTTACTTTTTTTGGGGTAAGGATCTTTTCGCCGGTTTCCAACATTTTCCCCTGGTTGGCAAAGATCATAAATGCCTTTGCCAGATCTTCACAGGACATTGAAAGGGAACATTGATGAAAATAAAAATCTACAATAGTCTCCACATCATTTTTTATGTTTCCAAGAGCTTTCATATAATACACCAGCGCATAATTTCTATAACCGGTAGATTTTTCTGATGTGGCCACTGTGGTGTCATAATCAATGTTGGGATTTCCTGAGATCTTTCGCACCAATTCCAGCAAATCGGCTTTTGGATCCTTTAAATTGGAAACAAGTATATCTGCAATTACCAAAGCGCCTGAATTTATAAAAGGATTCCGCGGGATACCGTTCTCATATTCCAGCTGGGTAAGTGAATTAAATGGATCGCCGGAAGGTTCAACGTGCACCCGCTCCCAAAGATCTTCTCCCAAAAGTTTCATGGCAAGGCTTAATGTGAAAACCTTGGAGATACTTTGAATTGAAAATTTTTCCCGGCTGTCCCCAAATTCGAACTTGCCTTTGTTAACACAATAAAGGAACATTCCGAATTTTTTAGGATCAATTTTCGCAAGCTCGGGAATGTAGGAGGCAACTTCTCCATATACATCTTTATAACTTAGATCCTGCTCTATAGTATTTAATATCTTCTGGTAACTCATTTCTATTTTAAATCGTTTAAATTGCTGCTGGGCTCTGCTTCAAAAGGGGTTTCATTAACTTTAAAGATACGTGCGGTTAAATTCCCTCTCAGGGTAATGTTCCCGCCCTTTAACTCCAGCCAGCTTCCTTCCCTTAAGCCAATAACGGGTTGCGTATTAAGCGTATGGAATTCCCTAATCCTGGTCTCTCTCGTCTCACCTTTATGGGTGGAATTAAGAACGGGATCAAGGTAATGCGGATTGATATTAAAAGGCACCACCCCCAGTGTTTGAAAGCTGGGAGGGTAAATTATTGGCATGTCATTGGTGGTTTGCATGGTAAGCCCGGCAATATTTGTTCCCGCACTGGTACCAAGATATGGGGTTCCCTGGAGGATAACCTGCCTTAAAAGGCCCATAATATTATTTCGGTACAATTTTTCTACCAGCAGGAAGGTGTTACCACCTCCCGTAAAAATACCTTTACTTTCCTGTACAGCTTGTGCCGGATCTTCATACTCATGCAATCCTTTTACGGCTATGCCGGTATTTTCAAGGGATTTTTTCACCAGGTCTGTATAGTCAGTATGTGATATTCCTCCCGGCCGGGCATATGGAATGAACAATAATTCCCTCTCCTTGAATAATTCCTGAATTTCAGGAAGTAAATATTCCAGATAGGTCTGGCCGTGTAAGGTGGAGGTGCTTGCTAATATGGCATTTTTCATTGGAACCTTTTTATTTTAAATTACAGGAAAGGGGTTACCGGCTGGTTTTTATTAATGAATTCCAGCGTGAAGAATACCATTTTCCGCTTATATATGGTAAATTTAAGCAAAGAGTTGGTTTAACAAAAGATTAGGCAGGCCTTATAACAAGAATAAGATTTGGATTTGTTTCTTTAGAAAAATATTGATTTATGAAAAAGTTGTCATTTTTTATGGTATTTCTGCTGGCAAGTATGTTTCTTCAGGCCCAAACTGGAGAGCGTACCCTCGTAAACGGTTCGTTTACAATGCCCGTGGGTGAAAGTATGCAGGGGATAAGTGTCTTTAATCTAAATACCAATCGCGGAACGGTTTCAAATAATGCAGGGAAATTCAGCCTGCTGGCAGGGGTAAATGACAGTATAAGGATTTCCTCCATGCAATTCCAGGAGTTTACAATTATTGTTGATAAAGGGGTGATTGATTCTCAACAATTGAACATACAAATCAATGAGGTAGTAAATCTATTACCTGAAGTTATTGTAAGTCCATATGATCTTACCGGCAATGTAAAAGTAGATATATCGCGCATGGCAGTTGCCCGGGTGCCGGACACCTTAACGGCCAAAAACTCCATGGGGCTTTATTTTGAGGCCGACGCTGCCCCAGATCTGCAATCCATGCCCCGCAACGAAGCTTTGGCTATGAGCGAGACAAGGTTGGTGAATGGAATTAATTTTGTAAACTTGTTTAAGGAAATTCTCATCACGAATAAAAGGGACCAGGTTCAACGGCCAGAGGCAGATATAAATATGGATGTTCGTGCGCTGTTCAACGATCAGTTTTTTAAAGAGAATTTTGATATTGAACTCCGGAATATCAATGAGTTTATTTATTATGCCGATCATAACGGGCTGGAGGAAGAAATGTTGAAAGAAGGGAACGAACTGGAATTGATCGAATTTTTATTGGTCCAGAGTAAAAAATTTAAAAAAGAACAATCAAAAAGGAATTAATTAAAAATATTGGGCAGTAAATATATGATGACCAAAACTTTCTTATTTACTGCATTGATTCTTTGCTTTTTAAAGGGTTTTTCTCAAAATCCCGTTCTGCTCGAAGGTAGAATTCTGGCAGAAGAACTGGAAAGTTCCACCATTCATATTATTAATATTTCCCGGAAAACGGGTACGGTAAATGAAAAAGAAGGGGATTTCAGGATCCTGGTAAGACAGGGAGATACCTTACTGTTTTCCTCTATTCAATATGTAAACCGGGAAGTAGAAATTTCTGCCGAAATACTGCAAAAAGGATTTCTTGAAATTTCACTAAGCGAGGATGTCAATGTCCTTGCAGAAGTTAACCTGCGCAATACAAAACTTACTGGAAATTTAAATACAGATCTTGATAATATTAAAGTCGTAAAAGACCTTCCCCTAAAATTAAGTGCAGCAGATATTAATCAGCTTAAATTTAAGGAGGATATTAATGATCCATTAAAAGCGCCGGAGCAACTGGCATTTCAGCAAAATTTAGTGGGAGAAGGAGCGGGGAGTGTAAATATTCTGGGAGGAATTGGGATGATAACAGATTTGTTAGGTATAAAAGGAAAAGAGAAAAAACCAACTTTTAAAGGGCCGGTTGCGCCAATGTCAATTCAAATAAGGGAACGTTTTAATGATGATTTCTTTAAATCGAGTTTGGGAATTCAGGAAAGTAAGATCAGAGAATTTTTATTTTTTCTGGATGATCAGGGAATTTCAGCTCAAATGCTAAGTGACAACAATAAACTTGCACTTATAGATCTACTTATTGAGCAAAGCAGAATTTATAAAGAAACCTATTCCCTGGATTAATATAAAGCCCCGGAAATTACGATAGGCGATCCCTGGAAATAATTGAATCTTGTTTATTAACTTCCCCCTGTTTAAATTTTTAAGAAAACTGCAAAACATAATAATCCGCTTGCCACGCTTTGGAGTAATTTTTGACCAGAAAATAAACCTTTTTGATTATTTAAAGTCCTAGATTAAGAATAGTAGTTATGAAATCAAAAATTCTGTTTCTCCTTATCATATTTTCACTGTCCTCATTTAGTGCGGTTCATAAATTCTACGTAAGTGTAACTGAAATTGAGCATAATGGTAAGAATAAAAGCCTCCAGATTATTTCCCGCGTATTTACAGATGATCTCGAAAGTGTACTAAAGACGAGGTTTGACCCTGAAATAAGATTGGGTAAGAAAGTGGAAACTCCGGGAGTAGACGCTTATATAGAGAAATACCTAGGGCAAAGGTTCACTGTTGAGGTAGACGGGAAACCGCTTGAAATAAAATTTCTTGGGAAGGAATATGAAAATGATATGACCTTATTTTACCTTGAGATTCCGGAGGTAAAAGAATTTAGTAAGATTACGGTGAAGAATACGATATTGCTTGATATGTTCGAGGAACAAAAAAACCTTATTCATGTTCAGTATAAAGGGAAAACCAAAAGTTTGATACTTGCCGAAGGAAAAGAGAGGGACGTGTTAAATTTTTAATTATGAAATCTTTCGCCAAATATAAAAAGCTATTTTTAGCACTTTAAAATTAATAAATATCCATAATGAGAAGAATTCAATTTGTACTATTTGCCTGTATGTTTGTTTTTTCAAGCGGAGTATATGCTCAGGATGAGCCAGCTGCTCAGGAAGAAATAACCCAGAAGGGCCATTTTAATGAAAATAAATTCCGCCAGTTATATGATGAGTTAGCAACTCCTAATCAATATCGTACAGCTGCCGGAGCACCGGGATCTGCCTATTATCAAAACCAGGCAGATTATAAAATGGATATTGAACTGGATGATAAGACACAGATATTAAAAGGTGTTGAAACTATTACTTACCATAACAATTCACCAGATCCTTTGGAATACCTGTGGGTACAGCTGGATCAAAATATACGTTCCAAGGATTCCCCTGCTTTGCAAAAGGATGGGAATTCAATAGCGCCCGTTTCACAAACCGGAGGTTTTGTTAATCAATTTCTTACAGAGCCCTTTGATGGTGGCTTCAACATTGAGGAAGTAAGTAAGGACGGGAAACCCCTTCCATATACTATCAATTTTACAATGATGCGGGTTGATATGCCCCAGGTCTTGAAACCGGGGGAAAGTTTCTCCTTTAAAATTAAATGGTGGTACCAGGTGAATAATCATGTGACAGACAGGGCACGTTCCGGTTATGAGCATTTCCCGGAAGACGGGAACAATGCCTATGTAATTGCACAGTTCTTTCCAAGAATGGCAGTTTACAATGATGTTGAAGGATGGCAGAATATGCAGTTTTGGGGGAACGGTGAATTTGCCCTTCCTTTTGGAAATTACGAAGTGAACATCACAGTACCGGCAGATCATATTCTTGATGCCACGGGTGAGATCCTGAACCGTAAAGAAGTGTACAGCAAGGAAATGATGAAAAGATATGAGCAGGCAAAAAAATCTTTTGATAAGCCCGTTATAATTGTAAGTCAGGCCGAAGCTGAAGCGGCTGAAAAAGGCTTTTCTGATAAAAAGAAAACCTGGAAACTTAAGGCCGAAATGGTGAGGGATTTTGCTTTTGCAACCTCCCGAAAATTTGTGGTTGATATGATGAATGTAGATGTACAGGGCAAAGAAGTTATGGCGGTTTCTATGTATCCCAAGGAGGGAAATCCGCTGTGGGAGGAATATTCTACGCGGGCAGTGGCAAGCACATTAAAATCTTATTCAAATCATACCTTCCAGTATCCGTATCACAAAGCTATTTCGGTACACGCAAAAAACCAGGGTATGGAGTATCCAATGATCTGCTGGAATTATGGCAGGCCAGAGCCGGATGGTACTTATAGCGACCGGGTAAAATTCGGGATGATAAGTGTAATTATTCACGAGATTGGGCACAATTTCTTCCCCATGATCGTAAACGTAGATGAGCGCCAGTGGGGCTGGATGGATGAAGGCCTAACCACCTTCCTGCAGTATCTGGCTGAACAGGAATTTGGAAAAACCTATCCTGAAGCCATTGCGCCAAATGATGTGTATCCTTCAAGACGTGGTATTCCTGCGGGAATTGTACCCTATATGAAAGGGGATCAAAAATATATTGCGCCAATAATGAGCAACCCTGAAAATGTATTTCAATTAGGGAACAATGCTTACGGGAAACCAGCAACTGCCCTTAATATTTTACGTGAAACAGTAATGGGTCGTGAACTGTTTGACTATGCCTTTAAAACGTATGCCCAGCGCTGGATGTTCAAGCACCCCACACCGGAGGATTTTTTCAGAACTATGGAAGATGCGTCTGCAGTTGATCTTGATTGGTTCTGGAGAGGCTGGTTTTACAGTACAGATTTTGTAGATATTGGAATACAGGAGGTTAAAAAATTCTATGTAACAGACAAGGCGACCAAAGAAGGTGCAGCATTTCTGGAGCAGTATGGGGTAACAGATCCTAACAGTGTTGACGCAGTGTTTGTGGTTGAAGAGAGCAGCGAAGAGTTCAGGGAGGAAATGAAAGGGAAGGATCCTTTGGTAAATGCGCCCCGTTTGAACGCATATATAATGGATAATTTTACCCCTGCGGAAAGAGCCAAATTAAAGAATCCAAAATATTTCTACCAGGTCACCTTTAATAAACCCGGAGGATTGGTAATGCCTATAATTGTTGAATATACTTATGCCGATGGTACTTCTGAAAAGATTACCTATCCAGTACAGGTATGGAGAAAAAATGACGTGCAGGTTAGTAAAGCCATCGCTTCCAATAAAGAGATCGTCAAAATTGTGGTAGATCCTGATCTTGAAACGGCAGATGTGAACCTGGATAATAACTCCTGGCCGCAACAGCCTAAAGAAGATAAGTTTCAGAAGTTTAAAAATCAACAGGGAGACTAATTGCTCCTTTGTTAAATTAAGCCGACTTTAACGAGTCGGCTTCTTTTATTAGTGAAATTTGTAGTTATCTTTGTCCCGTATGATAGTATTACCTTTATTTATTAGTGGCGCCGAAATAGCCTTTATCATGTTTATCCTGGTCATGGTATTTGGAGCCGATAAGATCCCCGAAATTGCCAGGGGTCTCGGGAAAGGTATGCGCACTCTGCGCAATGCTTCCAATGATATTAAGAGCGAGATCCAGAAAAGTGCAGAGAAGCAGGGCATAGATACCGATATCTCTAAGGATGTAAGAAGCGAGATATCTAAAGTAAAGGAAGAGATCGATGAAATAACAGGATCTGTTAAACGCAGGTTATAAGATCCTTGTTTCTTTTATTTGTTTGCTTTTTGAAAAGCTCCTCATTTTATTCGGGTTATGCTTAATCCATCCCTAACGGGCAATAAAACAGTTTCCAACCGGGTATCCTCAGATACTTTTTTATTGTATTCCAGCAAGGCTTTTGTAGAAAGGTCATCTTCCTTTATATCTTCAATAACTTTTCCGCTCCACAAAACATTATCTGTTAGCAAAATTCCACCGGGTTTAATTTTTTCAATTATAAGGTCAAAATACGCGGGATAATTAGGTTTATCTGCATCCATAAAAACCAGATCAAATTTTCCGCTTAGCCTGGGAAGAATCTCCATGGCATTTCCCAAATGCGCATGGATTTGATCTTTAAAGGGCGAGAGGTCAAAATATTTTTTCTGAAGGTCAGTCAGCTCCTCATTAATATCAATTGTATGCAATTCTCCTTCCGGTTTTAAACCTTCCGCCAGGCACAGGGCAGAGTAGCCTGTATACGTCCCAATTTCCAGTATGCGCGTGGGGGCGATAATTTTAGATAGCAAGCTCAACAACCTGCCCTGATAATGGCCACTTAGCATACGTGGTTGCAAAACCTTTTGATAAGTTTCCCTGGAAAGCTGCGCCAGTAATTCCGGTTCGGCCTGGGTGTGTTTTACCGCGTATTCATCTAAAGCTTCCGGAATAAAATTCATAGAGATCTTATTTTTCAACAAATTTAAAGAATATGGGCAGGCATACGGCAATTTTCAGAAAAGAAAAATTCCTGCTTTTTGAAGCTGAATTTAAATAGTATTTTTACCACAAATGAATATTTATGAAATTTGAAAACAGCAGGGGATTTGCAAAAAATATGGATAGGGAAGATGCTCTGGCCTCTTATAAGGATCAATTTATATTCCCGAAGGTAAATGGCAGGAAAGTTATTTATTTCACCGGAAATTCTCTGGGATTACAACCAAAAAGTGCCCGTAAGTATGTAGATGATATTATGAATGATTGGGCAGACCTGGCTGTAGAAGGCCATTTTAAGGCCCGGAAACCCTGGTGGGACTATCACGAAAGATTTTCAGCTAAATTGAGTAAAATAGTGGGGGCAAAACCACATGAAATTACGGTGATGAATACCCTTACCGTTAACCTGCACCTATTAATGGTTTCCTTTTACCGACCCGAAAAGAAAAGGTTTAAAATCATTTGTGAAGAAAAAGCATTTCCCAGTGACCAGTATATGATAGCATCGCAGGTGAGATTTCATGGATTTGATCCCAGGGAGGCGGTTGTTGAAGTAAAGAAGAGGCAAGGGGAACACAGTTTCAGGACTGAAGATATCTTAAAAGTAATTAAAGAAGTTGGAGAGGAATGTGCGTTGGTCCTAATTGGAGGGGTGAATTATTATTCCGGGCAGGTCCTCGATATTAAAACAATTACCAGGGCAGGTCATGAAGCCGGGGCAAAAGTAGGATGGGATCTGGCACATGCAGCTGGAAATATTGAATTGAAACTTCACCAATGGGAAGTTGATTTTGCAGCCTGGTGCAGTTATAAATATATGAATTCCGGCCCGGGCAATGCTTCGGGATGTTTTATACACGAAAAATATCACGGTTTAAATGATATCCCACGCTTTGAAGGCTGGTGGGGGCATAACAAGAAAAGGCGGTTTCTTATGGAGCCTCAATTTGAGCCGGAGGCCAATGCCCACGCCTGGCAAATAAGTAATGCCCCGGTCCTTGCCCTGGCACCTTACCTGGCCTCGGTAGAAATGTTTGATGAGGTTGGGATGGATGCTTTAATTGCCAAAAGAAATAAGATTGTTGCTTATCTGGAATTTATACTTCACGAAATCGACCGTGAGGTTAAAGGAAATTTTGAAATAATCACCCCTTCCCACCAGGAGGAACGAGGGACCCAGTTATCTGTTTTTTTACATGGGGAGGGTAGGGAGCTCTTCAACTATTTAATGGAAAATGGGGTGATAACAGATTGGCGGGAGCCTAATGTGATAAGATTGGCTCCGGCTCCTTTTTATTGTTCTTATGAAGAAATGTATGACTTTGGCCAGATCCTGAAGAAGGGTATTCTAAAATAATATATTTAAAATTGAACAAACACTATGACTAAAAACTTACTCTACGTTTTTCTTGGGATCTTTTGTTTTTTTGAAATACACGCCCAGGATAAAAACACAGATATTACACTTGAAAAGGAGCTACGTGAGATTGTAAAGGATTTTAAAGGCTTGGCGGGGGTATATGTTTACAATCTTAAAACCAGGCAGGAAGCTGGTATTCATGCAGATTCGGTTTTTCCAACTGCGAGCGTGGTGAAAGTGCCCATCCTGGCCGGTTTGTTCAATAAAATTGAAAAGGGGGAGCTTAGTCTTTTCGATACATTGATCTATAATAAGGAAAGGGTCTATGGGGGTTCCGGTCTTATGCAATTCTTTAAGGACAGCACCCGTACAGATCTTCGAAGCGCTGCAGCCCTTATGATCACTTACAGTGATAATGTTACCTCAATTTGGAGTCAGGAACTTGCCGGGGGAGGAGAGGAGATCAATAATTTGATGGAAGGACTTGGATTGGAGCATACACGGGTAAATTCCAGGACGCCGGGTAGAGAAGATCTGTGGAAAAAATACGGATGGGGGCAAACAACGCCACGCGAAATGGCAGGGCTTCTTATTAAAATGAGAAACAGGGAGTTGGTAAGTGAGGCAGCCAGCGATGAAATGTACCGTATGATGACAAATTCATTTTATACAGATTATGCTCTGTCACAAATTCCTCCGTATGTTCAAACAGCGGCTAAACAAGGCATGGTGAATCAATCCCGCTCTGAACTGGTAATGGTTAATGCGCCCGGGGGTGATTATGTTTTTTATATTGCCACCAAAAATAATGAAGACACTTCCTGGGAATATGAGAATGAAGCCTGGGTGTTACAAAGAAAGATCTCTGCCTTTTTATGGAATTATTTTGAGCCTGAAAGTACCTGGAAGCCCGCTAAAAATTCAGATAATCTCGTAAGAGGGTTAAAGTATTAACTTTTATAAAAAAAGGATCCCGTTTTTTCATAACCCTAAGGTATCGAATAACGGGATCTCAACATTTTTTAAACTGAGTAGAATTATTTTATAACTTCAATATCTGTAAAGAATAATTCAAAACTTCCATCTTCACTTTTATGGGTTTTGGCCACGGTTATCCCTTCAAAAGTCTCATAATCCTCCCAAGTTGTAGAAAGGGTTCTGCCGCCTGAAGATTCATAGGTCCATTCCCTTATCATATTGTCATCGTTAAAAAAGATATGATAGGAATCTCCCGGGGTATACCCGCCATCCCCTTCAAAGCGCACGGTTAATTGTTGCATTTGCTCTTTACTAATAGGAGAAATGGCATTTCTTATATGTTCGGTTTCATATTCGCTCCATATAAGCTGGTAAGGAAATAAAAACCAATAGGAATCATTTATGAATTTTTGATCAATAGGCTTTTCTGCCTCTTCCAGATCTCCGTCATTAATGTAAGTGAAAATTTCTCCTTTTTCGGTTAGCTCAATTCTGTCTTCCTGTGGATACCACTTCCAGGCTCTTTCAGTCCTTAAAGTGTCATTTACTTTTACATTAAATGTGAAATTCATTTGTTTAACCTCTTCAAAATTTTCAAATCCGTTGGCAAACGCAATTTGAGTTGTGAGGGGATCATTTGTTCGTGTGGGGGTTTCTTCTATAGTATCTACAGTGTCTTTTCCCGGATCATTTTTACAACTAATAATCACCAAAGCAAACAGAAAGGAAAGAAGCAGTTTCTTCATAATAATTTTATTTTTATCAAATATAGGAAATACTTCTCCTATGAAAATTCTATCATTATTCAATTTATTTATGGGACGAACTAAAATATTTTAGAAAAGCTCTCAAAATAAAAAAGCCCTTTAAAAAAGGGCTTTTTGTATTGATTTTTTAATTAAAGTCTCCTACCGGTAAGTAATTTGTATAAAACTAAAATTACAGCTATCACTATTAAAATGTGGATAATGCTTCCCAGGTCGGGGAAGGCGAAATATCCTACTAGCCAGCCGATTACTAATAATACTACGATAAGCCAAATTAAATCTCTCATAATTGTTGGTTTTTTAGTGTAACTCTAAGTTACAAATTATAGTTATTGAATTCAAAAAAAAAGAAAATCTTTTAAACCCGGGGTTTTTAAACTTTCCAATTATTATATTCAATAACCAGGATTAGTTATTTCAAACGAATTTATACAATAGCTTTACGAAGAGAAACCTTTTTAACTAGTGTTTAACTTAATTCCCTAAATAAACAGGGAATACTCATGTTTTATAGGGTTTATTTTCCTAATATGTTTAAATATTAACAAAATTATCTGATTTGAATGTTAAATATATTTCGAGAAACTCGGCTGTTTCGAATTATTATATTTCCTTATTGAAAATGGATTTCAATTCCTTCCCAGGCCTTGCGTAAAGAAACCTGTCCAGAAGTACGGGTAGGGCATAACCATCTAATCCATTAATAGCGACAGTTTCGGCCTTATCCAGCCGCAGCCATCCATCCGGCATCTGTATTCCATCATCAAAATATAGATGTTCTATCTCGCCTATTATAAGATGAGTATCATTTTCCTTGATATGATATTCATTTACATATTTACATCCCATTTTTACGTTAGATTCTTTTAAATAAGGCGCATAAAAGGAATCAAGGTATTCCTCTCCAAGCCCGGTAGATTCAAATTCCGAAATTGCTTCATCATATTTTGCAGAGGTTTGATGTGCCTGCTCAATCATCGTTTTTTGAATATGATTAATGGTAAAGTATCCCGTGGTTTTTATATTTTCAAGGGTATGGCGGGCTACCGTTGCGGGTCTCATAATAAACCCTATCAATGGGGGATTGCTTCCAATATGCATAACAGAATTGAATACCGCCAGATTGGTGATCCCCAAATTGGATTTTGTGCCAATAAGATTTGCAGATTTGTAGCCGGAACAACTGTTGATCAGGTTTAAACGGTAGAGATTATCTAAATTCCTGATTTCAGAATTGGTGTAATGTTTCATAATAAAAAAAGGCCAGAAATTAATCTGGCCTCAAGTTAGTTATAACCCTAATTAACGTTTGTTAATTTTAGCCCTCATTCTCCATTTTATTAATTTTCATCTCGTAATCCTCCAAAACTTCACTTATAGCTTCAATGTTTTCTGAAGACTTTTGGTGGGCCTCTTCCATTGCTTTTTCCAGATCTTTGTCCGGATGTTGAAATAGGTCTGTAATCACGTGATTGATCTTATCTACAATACTGGCCTGGCTATTTTTAATATCTTCAAGTTTATTTTTAATAGCCTGCATTTGTTCAAATTTTTCCTGATCCATAATATGTTTATTTAAATTAAAAGTGCTATTTCTTCAAAAGCTACCGACCATTTCAACAATAAGCCGGTGTAAAAAGGTTTAATATTAGATGAAATTAAGGGTTAAGTGTCCACCTTCCTGTTAAACAAGTTATAATTACCTTCAAATTAACTCCTTTTGTAGTTTTAGTATAATGGTGTAGGTTAGTAAATTAAGAGGTTCCAGGATTAATTTCTAAATAACCGACCTCCCTGTAAAGGAGTAATAATATTTAATTGAGTATTTTTACCAACAGAGGCAACCTTGGAATAAACACGCTGTTTTTAGTAAATGCAAACAACTATAAAAAATATTGCCATCATTGGCTCCGGACTTGTTGGATCGCTGCTGGCAATTTTCTTAAAGAAAAGAGGACATCAGGTAACTGTCTTTGACCGAAGGCAGGATGTACGCACAGTTGAATTTTCAGGGAGATCCATTAATCTGGCTATGTCAAACCGGGGTTGGCATGCCCTGGAGAAGGTAGGTATTGAAAAGGAAATAAGAAAACTTGCCTTACCACTGGATAAAAGGGCGATGCACGTAAATGACAAACCTATTTATTATCAAAAATACGGCAAAGAAGGGGAGGCAATTTATTCCATCTCCAGGGGTATTCTGAACCGACGAATGATAGATCTGGCAGAGGAAGCGGGGGCGATCTTTAAATTTGAAGAAAAAGTTTGGGACATCGACCTTCCTGAAGCTAAAATATATACAGGCGAAACCGAAAAGGGCGAATGGCAGGAATACAATTTTGACCACGTATTTGGAGCCGATGGAGCATTTTCCAGGGTTAGACATAAAATGCAGCGGCAAAGCAGGTTTGATTATTCACAGGAATTTATTGATGTAGGGTATAAAGAATTAACCATTCCGGCAAATCCTGATGGTTCCCATAAATTGGATAATGCCTCTTTTCATATCTGGCCCAGGGGAGAATTTATGCTTATTGCAATGCCTAATTTAAATGGCAGTTTTACCTGTACATTGTTTCTGCCCTTTGAGGGTGAGATCTCTTTTGAAAATATTAAAACCGAAAAGCAGGCTGAAGATTTCTTCACTACCTGGTTCCCCGATATAAAAGATTCCATTTCCAACTTAAAACGGGATTTTTTTAATCACCCCACCAGTGCTATGGTGACCATAAAATGCTATCCGTGGACCTATTGGGATAAAGTTGCTTTAATTGGGGATGCTGCCCACGCTATAGTTCCCTTTTACGGCCAGGGTATGAATGCAGGTTTTGAAGATATTTCTGTACTAGATGACCTTATGGACGCACATGGAGATAACTGGGAGAAGATCTTTGAGGAATACCAAACATTGCGCAAACCAAATGGAGATGCTATAGCTGAATTGAGTTACCGCAATTTCATCGAAATGAGTAACAAAACTGCGAGTCCCGAATTCCTGCTGCGCAAGAAAATAGAAAAGCATTTTGCCGAAAAATATCCCGATAAATGGATTCCCTTATATTCACGTGTAACATTTTCAGACAAACCATACGCTGAAGCACTTGCTATTGGTGATACACAACGCGGTATAATGGATGAGGTGATGCAGCAAAAAAATATAGCCCAGGAATGGAATTCTCCGGAAATTGAAAAAATGATCCTGGAGTTATTGAAAACAAGTTAGACGGCTCCATTATCATCATCCTGCTCCATGTCCATATTAAGGCTGTCATAGACTTCAATAAGGGTTGGTTGATCTTCAGTAAGTACAATAAGCATATCATTCGGCTCAATTTCAGTAGACCCACTTGGGGTGATAAACTTGTCATTACGTGAGATCATTGCAATGATAGCCTTCCGCGGAAATTTTAATTCCACGATACGTTTACCTACCGAATGGTTTTCTTCAGGAATAATGATCTCCCTTATAAAGGATTTTGCACCTTCATTTAAAAATACATCTACAGGGGATCTTGGTTTGGCTTTTCCGGGCAAAGCTACATGCAGCCATTTTGCAACCAAAGACAAGGTAGTGCCCTGCACCAGAACAGAGGTTAACGAGACAAAAAATACAATATTAAAAATCATATCTGCTTTATCTATACCGGCCAGAAGGGGATAGGTTGCAAATACAATTGGTACGGCCCCCCTTAACCCCACCCAGGAAATATAAAACCTGCGGCGCAATTTCATTTTGAAGAACATGAGGCTTATAAAAACACTAAGGGGTCTTGCTATTAAAATAAGGAAAACAGAAACAAAGATCCCGATTCCCACTACCGGAAGCACATGACTTGGAAAAACCAGCAATCCCAAAGTGAGGAAGAGTACTATTTGCATTAGCCAGGCAAGCCCGTCAAACATTTTCATGATAGTACGCTTATGAATAATGTTTTGGTTTCCTAAATAGACTGCACTTAAATAGACTGCAAGAAATCCATTCCCCCCAAGAAAATCTGTGGCAGAGAATACTATAAACATAAGAGCAATTACCAACACGGGATATAAGCCTTCAAAATCCAGCTTTATCCTGTTAATTAAAACTTTGCTCAGCTTTCCAAAACCAAAACCTAAAAAAGCGCCTATAACAATTTGCTGAAAGAAAAAAGGAATAATGCTGTATATGCTTTGATCGGGATTCATAACCAATCCCAAAAATGCTATGGTAAGGAAGTACGCCATAGGGTCATTACTCCCACTTTCAAGCTCCAGGGTGGGCCTAAGATTGGATTTTAATGCCAGATTTTTGGATCGGAGTATGGAGAAGACGGCCGCGGCATCTGTAGAAGATACGATGGCTCCAAGCAATAAACCTTCATAGATTGTAAAATCTGTTATAAAAGAAACAAACACACCTACCGATACCGCCGTGATCAATACACCCAATGTAGAAAGTGCAACTCCCTGCCACATCACAGGTTTTATGGCCTTCCAACTGGTATCCAGACCCCCTGAGAATAAAATGAAATTAAGAGATACTATCCCAATAAACTGGGCAAGCTGGGGGTCTTCAAAATTTATCTTTCCTATCCCTTCAGATCCTGCAAGTATCCCCACAAGTAAAAATAAAATAAGTGTGGGTACACCAAATTTATAGGAGGTTTTACCTGCCAGAATACTAATTAGTAATAGAAGGGAGCCAATTAAGAGAATATTTTCTGTAGTAATTTCCATGGATGCTTATGAGGCTATAGCTTATATTACAATCATTTAGGGTGTTTAAGTAAAAAAAATGAAGCCTTATGAGCTTCATTAATGTTTCAGGTAAATTTAAAAACTTATTGGCCGTTCTCCTTTAAAAGTTCGGGAAATTTTTGTTTAAATTTATTTAAACGGGGCAATGAAACCCTTTGTACATAAGGATTATTAGGATTCAGCTTTTCATAATTCTGGTGATAATCTTCGGCCACCCAAAATTTTAGAAAGGGGAGAACCTCTGCCGCAATTGGCTTGTCATAATTTTTTGCAGTTTGAGATTTAATCTTTTCTATAATATCCTTTTGTTGCTGGTTTTGATAAAAAATAATTGACCGGTACTGCGATCCTATATCCGGTCCCTGTCCATTCACCTGGGTAGGGTTCTGTGAACCAAAATATATTTTAACGAGGGTCTCAAAATTAATGACCTTTGGATCATAGATTACTTCTACAGCTTCAGCATGACCTGTTTTGCCGGTATTGCTGGATTCATAGGTAGGGTTTTTAGTGTGGCCCCCGGCATATCCTGAGATCACTTCATCTACCCCTTTTACACTTTCGTAAACAGCTTCAACACACCAAAAACAACCACTGGCGAAGTAGGCCCGCGCCATACCGTTTTCAATGGGCACCGGTACCGGCTCGGCATTTGCAATTTCATCCCGTGTTACTGTTTGGGTATTCCCGTTTCCGCAGGAAAAAATAAAAATAGAAAAGCTTAAAAGAAATATAGATCTCATATTATTTTAATTTGTACTCACCTTCCAGGGTTTTTTTACCAAACAAGGCATAGTCCATTGCTAAGTCGCCATTAATTTTAAAACCTAACCAATCAAGATCAATACTTCCCTTTGACTGCGGTGTAATTTTTGCAATCGCACTATTGCGGTCAAAATCCTTCCACGGCATATCTTTACCCTGTGTATTGCGGGCAGAAGGTTCTACAAGGAATACATCGATTGAATTATCGCTGTTCTTTTGCAAACGGGCACTAATGTACATTTCACCCGGCACAAGGCATAACTCCTGGGTTCCCGATGTATTTAGATCTACACAATAACAGTGACAATTGGTATCACTTTCTTCCCCGGTTTTGATATATTTACCCGTAGTGTTAGAAACAGAGCGGTCCGGATTGCTTGTGTTGTTGCCACTGCCGGGATCTTCATTGTTTGTGGAATCTATATCTTCATTATAAATATTCCTGTCCTTAGTAACACCGGATCCTTCAAATTCAGGATTGTTGGGATCACGGGTATCACCTTCAATAGTTATAACATCATCACTTTCTTTAACATCATCTCCTGAATTGGAATTTTTACAAGAGGAAGCCACTACAAATAGCAGGGCGAATACGAGGGGAAATTTATTGATATTCATACAAGGGGTTTTTTGACTGAACAATAAAGTTAGGCTTTAATATGAATATTAATGTGAAGAGGATGTTAATGGAATTAACCAAAAATAAAATGGGTATTTAAAAGAATGCTTTTAAATACCCATCAAATATAATTTGAGAAAATATCTTAGATCTTGGAGAAGAACGAAGACATTTTTTCCTGTTCTTCTTTAGCAAGATCCTCATCTACTAAAATTCTACCACTGTGTTCATCTGTGATGATCTTTCTTCTACCGGAAATTTCAACGATAACCTGTGGTGGAATTGTAAAATATGAACCTCCTGAAGCACCACGTTCTACCGGTACCACTGCAAGACCATTTTTTACATTATTACGTATACGCTTGTATGCACTAATAAGACGTGCCTCTATCTGCCCTTCAAACTCATTGGATTTTTGCATAAGCATTTCCTCCTCTTTTTGAGTTTCGGCAAGGATCGCATCCAATTCACCTTTTTTATGGGCAAGATGTTTTTCACGATCTGTTAACCTTTCCTGGGTTTGGGCAATGATCTCTTTCTTTTGCTCGATCTGGGCCCGGTATTCCTTTATGTGCTTCTCAGCAAGTTCAATTTCCAGTTCCTGGAATTCAACTTCTTTGCTTAAAGCATTAAATTCACGATTGTTCCGAACATTCTTCTGTTGTTCAGAATATTTTTTTATTGCTGCTTTAGAATCATCAATAAGGATCTTTTTGCTCTTAATGTCGTTATCGCTTACTTCAAGCTCAGCTTCTAATTTTTTAACACGTGTGTTTAATCCGGCTACTTCATCTTCTAAGTCTTCTACCTCCAACGGAAGTTCACCTCGTACATTTCTAATTTCATCGATCCTGGAATCAATTAGTTGAAGATCGTACAACGCTCTTAACTTCTCTTCTACAGTAACATCGGTTTTTTTTGCCATAGTTAATAATACTTGATAGGATTGGTTTTTGTATTCGCTAAAATAAGTGCAAAATTACTAATTTTTTTACTAAGATACGAATGTATTAAATCTTTTGTGTATTGTTCACTTTCATAATGCCCAATGTCTGCCAATACCAGCTTTCCCTCGGCTTTGTAAAAGTCGTGGTACTTGAGATCTGCTGTTATAAAGAAATCAACTCCGGCTTTTTTGGCATTATCTATTGCGAAGCTGCCGCTGCCCCCTAATACTGCAACTTTTTTTACTGTTTTTTCCCTAAGGGCCGAATGTCTAATGCAACCTGTATTAAAGGTGTTCTTTAGCAGGGCCAGAAATTCGATTTCCTGCATAGCATTCTCAAGTTCCCCGCTCATTCCCATTCCTTGATTTTGATGTGCATTGTTCAAAGTGGTAATCTCATATGCAACTTCTTCATAAGGGTGTTCTTTAAACAGGGTTTGAAGAATCCTTGTTTCCAGGTGAGAAGGGAACACCACACCAATTTGTGTCTCTTTTTCAAAATGGATCTCTCCCTTTGCTCCAATTGCCGGATTCGCATCTTCATTGGGTTTGAAACTTCCTTCCCCCTCGAGGTTAAAGCTGCAATTATCATAATTCCCTATGGCCCCGGCCCCTGCTTCAAATAATTTATTTCTAAGGTGCTTGGCATTCGCAGTTGGGACGTACGTAATAAGTTTATTTATCTTATTTTTTCCCGGTATAAGTACTTTTGTATTCTTTAACCGGAGTTTATCACATATCATTTTATTTACCCCCAAATGGTGGTTGTCCAGTGCAGTATGTATGGCGTAAATAGCGATATTGTTGCGAATGGCCTTTATCACTGCCCGTTCTACATAATCCCTTCCCGTGATCTTTTTTAATCCTGAAAATATGATTGGATGAAAACTTACAATCAAATTGCAATTTTTTGAAATTGCTTCCTCCACAACTTCCTCCAATGTGTCAAGGGTTATAAGGATACCAGTTAATTTGGTTTTGGGATCTCCCACAAGCAATCCCACATTGTCAAAATCCTCGGCGGTGGCCACAGGTGCGAGATCTTCAAGATGGTCAATGACTTCAGCAATTAACATGTTCAAGTATTTTAAATTCAAATATAAATATTATACTTTCGTTACGATGAGTATCCTTAGAAAAATCCTTCTTCCTTTCTCCTTACTTTACGGGTTCATTATATGGCTACGGAATATTTTTTACGATTCCCGGGTTTTTAAATCCAGATCATTTGCCTTACCTGTAATATGTGTGGGAAACCTTAGCGTGGGAGGCACAGGTAAAACCCCTATGATAGAATATTTACTCAGATTGCTTCTGCCGCAATATCGTATTGCAACTTTAAGCCGTGGCTATGGAAGAAATTCCAAGGCCTACATTTTGCTGAAGGATGATGACGAAGCCTCGCGGGTGGGGGATGAACCTTTGCAATTTAAACTGAAATTTCCTGAAGCTTTTATAGCAGTTGATGAGAACCGGGAGAGGGGAATTTCAACTCTTTTATCCCAGGTTTCACCAGATGTGGTGTTGCTGGATGATGCCTTTCAACATAGAAAAGTAAAGGCCGGGCTAAATATTCTGCTTACCTCATATGACAATATATACTATAAGGATTTTATATTGCCTGCAGGGAATTTAAGGGAGCCTGTTACAGGGGCAAAAAGGGCACAGATCATAGTAGTAACTAAATGTCCGCCCACGTTAGGCGCAGATAAACAGGAGAGGATAAGGAAAAAGCTGAAATTACGTGACTACCAACATCTATATTTTAGCTATATAGCTTATGCAGGTGTTCTGGTAAATAATCTGGGTGAATTCCCAATACAACAATTTTCAGGGAAAGAAATTGGACTGGTAACCGGAATTGCCAATCCCCAACCTTTTATAAATTATGTGGAGCAAGAGGGATTAAAATTTACACACTTCAATTTTCCCGACCATCATATTTTTACCAGTAATGAGCTTTCCTTATTTAAAGATTTGGAAGTGATCATTACTACAGAAAAAGATTATATGCGACTTAAGGATGTTCTTAAGCATCCTAACCTGTACTTCATTCCTATAGAGAGCAAGTTCATTAATAATGAAACTGAATTTAGACAGCAAATACAACAATATGTAGTAAACGAAATATGAGGTGTAGTTGCACCTCATATTTTCTTTTGGCTAATTCAAACTATATTTTGAAGTGCTTTCGCGCTCTATATAATTCTACTAGCTGTTGTATTTCAAACAATATGCCAAAGGTTATGCTGTAATATTACTCGCGGCCAAATGGGTGTTTAGCTTATGGAAAAATTCCTCTGTTTTATAGGGTTTTGGAATAATATCGGTAAACCCGTTAAGGTAAAATTCATCCAGATTTTCATCCAGGGTTACTGCGGTTAAAGCAACTATTGGAATTTGATCATCAAATTTTCTTATTTCAATGGTGGCCTCAATACCGCTTATACCGGGCATATGGATATCCATTAAAATAAGGTCAAAATCATTGCTCTTTACCTTTTCAATAGCTATAGTGCCATTATCTGCAACATCACATATTACATTGTGTTTTTCCAGGATCTTGCGGGTAATCATCTGGTTGATCTTATTATCCTCTACAATTAAGATCTTCTTATTGCGCATGGTCTCATTTGATAGGGCCGTGGCAACCTTTGATTGGGTTGAAGTAGCGCCAGGGGTTTCAAATGCTTCAAACTTAAGATCAAAACTAAAAGCAGAACCTTTTCCCAACTCGCTGTCCAAATGAATTTCACTATTCATTAGGGTTAGCAAATTCTTTACAATTGAAAGACCAAGACCGGTACCTCCAAATTTGCGGTTTATTTGCATAGAGCCCTGGGTAAAGTTCTCAAAGATTGCGGTTTGCTTTTCTTTGGTAATACCCTCGCCGTTATCTTTAATCTCAAAATGAAGAAACAATTGCTGGCCTACCTGGTTTACGCGGCTAACATTGATCCAGATATCTCCATTCTCTGTAAACTTAATAGAATTCCCAATCAAATTAATTAGGATTTGAGAGATCTTAAGCGGATCTCCTTTTAATTTCTTCGGAATTTCAGGATCAAAATTGAAATGCAGTTTGGTATTCTTGTCATCGGCGGAATTTTTCAGCGCGATCAATACATCTGAAATTCTTTTTTCCAAATTAAAAGAAGTTTCAAGGATCTCAACTTTTCTGGCTTCAAGCTTGTTAAGGTCGAGAATGTTGTTAATTAATGATAATAAATATTCTCCGGAAAATTTAAGGGAATTTAAATGTTCCTTTTGATTCTCAGTAGGACTTTCTTCAAGTAAGAGATGAGTTAACCCGGTTACTGCATATAATGGCGTACGCAGTTCATGGGTTATAGTAGATAGGAACTGGGCCTTGGCAAGGGAAGCTTTTTCAGCATTTTCCTTGGCTATGGTAAGCTCATCATTTTTCTTTTGGAGCAAGTCATTGGCCCTTGCCCTTAAATTGTTATTCTTATATAACGAGAGTGTAAGCAGGGATAATATTGTTATCAAAGCCACACTTAAAATGGTGGTTAACTTATTAACTTTTAAAGATTTCTCCTGCTCGGCATTTTGTTTAGTCAACTCTTTCACATTACTTCTTAAGGCGTCAACACCGTATCTGGTATTGGCATCTAAAGCCAGGGCCTCCCTGTTAATATTAAAGATTGAATCTCTTATTTTATCGCTTTCCTGCAGGTAACTTAAAGAATTTTCAAAATCCCCCTGGCTTTGATAGATCTGGCTTAACAACTTGGTGTTATATAAGATCATACTGCCAAAGTTATTTTCCTTTGATATGGCAAGGGATTTTTGAGCTTCTTCTTCTCCCTGTTTCAGATCATTTTTCCATATATAAGCCCGGCTGCGATAATAGTGCAGGCGGGATTTTTCATAGGAATTATTGCTGGGCATTAAATAACTCTCTGCATTATCAAGGTGCTGCATAGCCTTGTCAATTTGATGAGGCTTGTTATTGCCATGTAAATAAACAATGGCTCGGTTAAGTTCAACAATCCCTATAAATTCCAGGTTGTTTTCCTTTTTATAATAATCCTGAGCAAGATTTAAATAATTGGTGGCCCGGGCAAAATCCTCTTTAGCATTAAATAATTTGGCGTAATTGAGATAACTATACGCCAGGCCTGCTTCATCATTTATTTCCCGCTGAATTGCGATAGCACGCTGAAGCTCTGTTACAGCACGGTCATAATCATGTCGAATATAAAAAAGTTGGGAAAGTACACCGCTGGAAAGCGCAATGGATTTTTGATCATTGATCTGTTTGGAAAGTTCCAGGGCTTTGTTAAGCTGGCTCAGGGCTTCCTCAAAATTAAGAACATTGACAGAGATTTCAGCTTCGTTTAATAACTGCTGAATCCGGGCGTTAATTTCTGAAATTTCTTCCGGCGTTTTCTCCTGTAGATCTAAACCGGTGTAACCACCAAACAGGAGGATAAGCGAAAAAAAGAGGTTCTTCATTGGGGATCGACTGGTGCTTATTAAAAGTTAAATATAGTTAATTCTTTGAAACGAAAGAAATTAAATCAATTAGCCGGCTGGAATAGCCTATTTCATTGTCATACCACCCAATTAATTTAATAAGGTCTCCCCCAATCACAGATGTCATCTGGGAATCAAAAATACAGGAATGCGTATCACCCACAATGTCAATGGATACCAGTGGCTCCCGGGTATAGCTTAAGATATTTTTCAAATAGGTTTTGGAGGCTTCCTCAAAAACAGCATTAACCTCTTCTATGGTGGTACTTTTATTTACATTCAGTGTCATATCTGTAAGGGATCCGTTTGGGACGGGTACTCTAATTCCGCAACCCCCAATGACGTCTTTAAGGTCTGGAAATACCTTTGTAAGCGCTTTTGCTGCCCCGGTAGTGGTTGGTATAATAGACAAGGCTCCAGCTCTTCCCCTGCGAAGATCGCGATGCGGGCGGTCATGCAGGCTTTGATCTGATGTATAGGAGTGTATGGTCGAAATATAAGCGTGCTTCACCCCAAAATTCTTATGGATCACATCCAGCATAGGGGCTGCATTGTTGGTGGTGCAGGAGGCATTGGAAATTATGGTTTCACTGCCATCAAGAATATTTTCATTTACCCCCAGAACTACCATTTTTATACTTTCGTCTGTAGATGGTACAGAGAGCAGAACTTTCTTAACCCCCTCCTTTAAATGATGTTCCAGGTCTTCTTTGCTCTTAAATTTCCCGGAACTTTCCACTACTATATCAACCCCAAAATCATCCCAGGGGATATCCCGGGGATGGGAGTGCATTAAAACAGGGATCCTCCGTTTCTTAACAACTATTTCATCGGCTGTACCAATAACTTCATGAGGAAGTTTTCCGTGGATGCTGTCATATTTTAAAAGATGCGCAAGAGTAGTTGCTTCGGCAAGATCATTAATGACTACTACTTCAATATTTGGATGATTGATCAATAACCTTAGGAGGTTTCGGCCTATTCTTCCAAACCCATTAATCCCTATCCTAATTTTTTTCTCCATAGAGACATTGGCCGCCATTAAAGTAAATGCTTTTGAGCTTTATAGGATGATCTCACCAATGCACCGCTTTCTACATGTCTGAAACCAAGTTCGAGGCCTATGGTCTCATATTTTTTAAACTGGTCTGGAGTTATAAATTCCTTTACAGGTAAATGCCTTTTGCTGGGCTGTAAATATTGACCAATCGTAACCACATCAACATTCGCGCTTTTAAGATCATGCAGTGTTTGGATCACTTCCTCCTCTTTTTCCCCCAGCCCCAGCATGATACCAGATTTGGTTCTGTTAATTCCCTGATCCTTTAAATACTTCAATACCCCAAGACTGCGTTCATATTTAGCCTGGATGCGTACTTCCCTGGTAAGTCTTTTTACCGTTTCCATATTATGGGATACGATCTCCGGGTTTACTGTGATAATGCGGTCAATATTGCGTTCATTTCCCTGAAAATCTGGAATAAGGGTCTCCAGCGTAGTTTCCGGATTCATACGGCGAATAGCCTTCACTGTTTCTGCCCATAAAATTGAGCCCATATCCTTAATGTCATCACGGTCTACACTTGTGATCACTGCATGTTTTATTTGCATAAGTTTTATTGAACGTGCAACTTTTTCAGGCTCGTCCCAGTCTACGGTTTCGGGCCTGCCGGTTTTTACCCCGCAAAAACCACAGGAGCGGGTACAAATGTTACCCAGGATCATGAAAGTTGCAGTTCCTTCCCCCAACATTCTCCCATATTAGGACAACTACCCGAGGTGCAAATAGTGTGAAGATCGTATTTGTTAACCAATCCTCTAAGTTCGGTATATTTTTTTCCTGTGGGGAGTTTTACCCGAAGCCATTTAGGTTTGGGGGTTGGTTTTTCAGTAACTAAAGTCTCTGTGGCCATAAAAAAAATCTAAGGCCCAAAGATACAATAATATGGGGAAAACTATAAGGGAGAGGGGAGGAGTTTTAAAGGTTCCCGCTCCTGCGGGATTCAATAATTTGCGATAATAATTTTTTTGCCCGCAGGAGCTTAACCTTTACATTATTTAGAGGTTCATCCAGTTTGGCGGCTATTTCCTTATAGGTTTTTTCCTGGAAATACCTGAGATTAATTACTTCCTGGTATGGAGGTTTTAACTGTTTAATATCACTTAACAATTGGGCAAGGTGCTGTTCATTTATTAAAATGTCCTCAATGGAAGGGGTTTCATCTGCAATTCGATGTATGCTTTCACTGGATTCATCTTCTGTCCTGGAGCTTATCGAGGCATTTTTTTTCCTTACAAGGTCTATATGAATGTTCTTGGAAATGGTGAGAAGCCAGGTTTTAAAAACGAATTTGTCATCATACGTATTTAACTTGTCAAAAGCCCTGGAAAAGGTTTGGATTGTTATCTCCTCTGCATCGTACTCATTACGGGTCCTTTTTAGCTGAAAAGCATAGACATCTCCCCAAAAAGAATCCAGCAAAAATTTATACGCCGCCTGGTGTCCCGTTTTGGCTTGTTCTATTTGTGCTGAAAGCGGGGTTTTATTTATTTCCAATTGGAGGGTTTTGAAACAAGATTTGTGCTAAAGATACCAAATTGCAGAAAGACAAGGAATAGATCCATCACCGGTACTAACCAAACTACATCCAGTTCATTAAGTTTTTTGGCCGATTGCCAAAATACTACATATTGCACCAGGATTCGAATTGTGAATATTGCAAGTACAACCTGCCAGTGGATTTGAAAAACCATCAGTACAATGAATAGAATCCAAAAAAGAAGTTGACTAAGGTAAAATGTTGCAAGTATAGCTTTATGTTCCCGCTTATATAAAACCGAGGTGGATATATGCCTGCGTTTCTGGCTTACCCATTCTTTAAAGCTACTATTGGGAACACTGCGTGTAATTGCCTTTTCATCAAAACAAATAGCAGTATTCTCCCTTGTGGCTGCCTGGTTTACAAAAAGATCATCATCACCAGAGCGAACATGTAAATGGGTTGCAAAACCATTCTGCTCATAGAACTCGGTAGAAGTATATGCAAGGTTACGTCCTACGCCCATATATGGCATTCCCCATTTGGCATAGGAGAAATATTGAATTGCCGTAAACAGGGTTTCGTAACGTATTAATTTATTAAGTATGGAGATCTTATTTTTAAAATACCCGCCATAGCCTAATATAATAGACTTGTTTTCGTGAAAATGAGCGGTCATGTGCTCTATCCAGAATTCAGTTTCAGGGGCACAATCAGCATCGGTGAAAAGTAGGTAAGGATTTTTTGCCTTTTTTATTCCAAGGGTTAAAGCGTATTTTTTCTTTCCCCAAAACGCTTCGTTATTCTGCACATTCACGATTTTCACCCGGGGATCGGTTTCCTGGAATGCTTCCATCACATCCAGTGTTTCATCGACAGATGCATCGTTTATAAGAATTATTTCAAAATTGGGATAGTTCTGGCTTAGAATTGCCGGTATGAAATTTTTAAGGTTTTCGGCTTCATTTTTTGCACAAACAATTACCGAGACCGGGAGTTGACCTCCGGGGATTTTTGTAGGTTTGGATGAAGAAAAACTAAAATATCCTATATAAAACAGGATATTTAGCAAGGAAAATAAAATAAATAATACAAATAATGTTAGCGCCATAGATTAATTGATCTTCTTAGGCTCAGAACAATCTTTGACTTCATCGGGCAATTTTCCACAGAAACTGCAGGCTTCTCCATCCTTATTTAAAAACGGACTTTGACTGGCGCAGGTACCTGCGAATTTTCCATCTTTTTTACCCCAAATCTTTATAGCAATTCCTGCAAAAGCAAGTGCCAGTAGTATTATAGTTATTATTAAAAGTTTCATAGCATTTATTTGTTATGCAAAAATAAGAATAAAAAAGGGGGCTTAAAAATGTAAAATCCAATTAATATAACCTTTACACTATTTAACTAAACTTTAATCGCAATTGCTTCTGAATCACCAGTTTCAGTGCTAAATTGCAGGTTAATTAACAAAAACCAAAATTATGAAACTGAGAAAGGTATTATTAGTTGCGATTCTTTCAGGAATTGCATTTACTTCATGTAAGGATAACAAGACAGATGATGATATTGATGATCGCATGGAAATGGAACGTATGGAAGCCGACCGGGAAGCTGAAATGAGAGCCGACAGGGAAAGACTTGAACGCGAGAACAATATAAATGCAAGACTGCAGGCAAATCAAAATCTTACAACTTTCAATGAAGGGTGGAACAGAAACCAGATATCTCAAAACCTGGATGGTACACGAATGGCTGGAGACACTACAACGGCGAGAACCGCGGGAACAACACAGGCCACTCAAGGATCCTATACAATTTTTGCACCATCCAATGAAGCCTATGCCGCGTTAACCGAGGCGCAAAGAACCCAATTAAATGATGCACAGCGAAGAGATAGAAATGTTGCTTCTATGAATTATTTAATGGTGAATCAACGTGTAACTGCAGATCAATTAAAACAACAAATTCAAAGTGGGAATGGTAAATATGCCATTAAAACTATGCAGGGAGAGAACATTACGGCATCCATAGAAGGTGATAATATTATCTTAACTGATGCGGCCGGTAATAAAGCCCGTGTAATAGAATCAGATAATGAAGGATCTAATGGTGTTATACATATAATTGATAAAGTATTATGGCCTAAGGACCCAACTAAAAATGAAGCTGCTACAAGAACCGGAACTACTGCCGGGACTACTACAGGTAGCGCAACTCCTTAAAGAGAACTTTTTCTAACAAAAAAGAGGCTGGAATTTGATTTCAGCCTCTTTTTTTTATACTAATTCTTCTTAAATTATATTTACTTCCGGTTGTAACTCTATCCCGAACTTTTCATAGACCTCTGCCTGGATTTTTTTGGCCAGATTCAGGATCTCTTTGCCGGTAGCGGCACCATAATTAACCAATACCAGTGCCTGATTCTTATGAACTCCCGCATCTCCTTCCCGGTAACCTTTTAAACCAACATTTTCGATAAGCCATCCTGCGGGAACTTTAAATTCCGTATCGGAAACCTGATAAGAAGGGATCCCTGAAAATTTATTTTTTAAATTATCCAGGGCAGCAACTGTGATCACCGGATTTTTAAAAAAGCTTCCACTGTTCCCCAGTTTTTTAGGATCTGGTAACTTTTGGCTGCGAATTTTTATAACTGCATTTGAAACATCTTTAATCCCCGCATTTACAACCCCCATTTCATCTAAGGCTTCCTGTATAGAACCATAGTTTGTATGAAGCCGGTGTTCTTTTTTTGTTAACCTAAAGGTGACACTTGTAATTATATATTTTCCCTTGACGGCCAATTTAAAAATAGAGCTGCGATAATCAAATTGGCAGGAAGAATTATCAAACTCCTTCATTTCAAGGGTTTGCATATCTATGGCTTCACAGGAAAAAAAAGTATCCTTAAGCTCCACTCCATAAGCTCCAATGTTTTGAATAGGTGCAGTCCCAATATTTCCCGGGATAAGAGATAGATTTTCGAGTCCGCCCCAATTATTTTCAAGGGTGTAAAGAACGGTTTCATGCCAGTTCTCACCGCCTTGAACCTTTATAAAAACATCTTCTTCGGTTTCCCTTACTATTTCTTTTCCTTTAAGCCCAATGTGTAAAACGGTGGCGTCTATATCCCCGGTGAGTAACATATTACTGCCGCCCCCTAAAACCAGGATATCTTCAGAGTAATTTTGTTTTAAAACTTCTCTAAGTTCCTCAATAGTTTCAACCGAAATAAAGGTTTTTGCCTTTACGTCTATTCCAAACGTATTATGGTCCTTAAGAGAAGCATTCTGCAAAATTTTCATTATTTATTGTATTCCTTTAGGGCAAATTTCAGGATCTCTACGGCACGTTCCAGGTCTTCTTTTTTAAGTACATAAGCAATTCTCACCTGGTTCAATCCCGTATTTGGTGTGGAATAAAATCCGGCAGCCGGTGCCACCATAACCGTTTCGTTGTTATGTTGAAATTCTTCCAGTAACCAACGCGCAAAATCATCGGCATTTTCCACAGGAAGTTCTGCGATACAGTAAAAAGCTCCTTTTGGGGTAGCAACCCTTACTCCCTCAATGGCCTCCAGACCATTTACCAGGATGTTACGTCTTGAAGTGTATTCCTCTATCACCTCATCAAAATAACTTTGTGGCGTTTGTAATGCCGCTTCACTGGCAATTTGTTCAAAGGTGGGTGGGCTTAAACGTGCCTGCGCAAATTTCATGGCCGTTTGCATAACCTCCTTGTTGGAAGATACCAAACACCCTATGCGTGCACCACACATACTGTAACGTTTAGATACTGAATCTATCATAATTGCATGTTCCTTCAATTCTGGCAGGCTCATTATGGAATGGTGCTCTGCCCCATCATAAGTGAATTCACGATACACTTCATCTGCTACCAGGAAGATGTCATGTTTTAGAACCATGGCAGACAATTGCTGGATCTCTTCTTTTGTATATAAATATCCTGTTGGATTCCCTGGATTACAAATAAGAATAGCTTTAGTTTTAGGAGTGATAAGCTTCTCAAATTCCTGAATAGGAGGAAGAGCAAAATTGGTTTCTATTGTAGATTCAACCGGTACGATCTTTACACCAGATGCGGTTGCAAATCCGTTATAATTGGCATAGAATGGCTCCGGAATAATAATTTCATCACCGGCATCGGCTATGGTTCCCATGGCAAATAGCAATGCTTCAGATCCTCCCGTGGTAATTATAATATTATTGCTGTCTACCGGTATGTCTTTTTGTCTGTAATATTCTGCGAGTTTTTTTCTATAATCTTCAAACCCTGCAGAGTGACTGTAGGCCAATACTTCAATATTATTGTTCTTTACTGCATCTAAAGCAACCTGTGGTGTCTTAATGTCCGGTTGCCCTATATTAAGCTGATATATTTTTCTTCCTTTACGTACGGCTTCTTCAGCAAAAGGAACTAATTTTCTAATTGGAGATTCCGGCATGGAATGACCTTTTTCGGAGATTTTAGGCATAACAAAATGGTTTTTTTATCACTGCAAAAATGCGAAATTAAAAGGAGAATTCATTCCTGCAACAGGTCATTTATAATTTGATTTTTACTATTTTAATGAAAAAATTGAAAGCTGTATATTTTTTCTTTCTTTTTTCAATTTTCTTTCTGAATTCAGCAAGGGCTCAGCCGCGCTTTATTATTGAAAATAATAAGGATAAATTTGATCTCAGGTTTGAGCTTGTAAATGATCTTGTAATAATTCCTCTGGAGATCAATGGAGTGGAACTGTCTTTTTTATTGGATACCGGGGTAGATTCAACTATTCTGTTTTCTATTGGAGATAATGACACGGTAAATTTAAAAAATACCGAAACTATTTACCTGCGGGGGCTGGGAGAGGGTGAGCCTATTAAAGCATTAAAATCTTCCGGGAATGAGGTGAAAATTGGACAGGCTGTAAATAAAAACCTTAGTTGTTATCTGGTTTTTGATAATCCTCTTAGTCTTTCCAACAGGATGGGGGTGCCCATACATGGTATTATTGGTTATGATCTGTTTCGCGATTTTGTAATATCCTTCAATTATTTAAAAATGGAACTCACGGCTTATGATCCAAGGCATTTTACCTATCCCAATTGCCGTAAATGTGATGACCTGCCCTTAACCTTTGTAAAGAATAAACCTTATATAAATATTTCAGGGAGGATCGAAGGGGAAAGCATCCCTTTGAATCTCCTGGTTGACAGTGGGTCTGGTGATGCTGTATGGCTTTTCAGCAAAGAGAATGATGGAATTGTAATTCCTGAAAATAATTTTACAGATTTCCTGGGCTTTGGTATTGGAGGAAGCGTTTATGGTAAGCGCAGCCGAATTAAGGAAATTCACTTTGGGAATAATGTTTTAAGGGAGGTAACTGCCAGTTTTCCCGATACTGTATATTTCAAGGGTATTGAAACATTTGCTCAACGAAATGGAAGTATTGGAGCCCAAATCCTCAAGCGTTTTAATGTTATTATTGATTATCCCGGAAAAAAAATGAGGCTAAAACCAAACAAAACCTTTTCTGAGCCTTTTGAATATGATATGAGCGGGGTGGTGATTGCCCATGATGGGTTTTCCATTATCAAGGATATCATGCGAAATCCCCTGTCGCTTCGGGAAGACGATGTTAATAATACCGCCGCCGGGAATATGGTATATAAAAGCACCTATGAAGTGAAATATTCCCTTGAGCCTCAATATAAGGTTGCAGAGCTACGGCCGGATTCTCCGGCAAGTCTTGCCGGTCTCAAGGTAGGTGATATCATTTTAAAGATAAACAGAAGAGATGCATATAAATTTACATTATCTCAAATCTCATATCTTTTAAGTTCCAGGGAAGGAAAAAGTGTGAATTTTCTTATTGAAAGAGATGGGGTAGAGCGGAAGATCTCTTTTGTTTTGAAAAGGATATTATAAAAAAAACTCCCGTTTCCGGGAGTTTGAAATTCATTTTGTTAAGCGTCCGGGTCTAGCACCTTTCCTTTAATTTTGATAGCTTTAGTAGCTTCATCTGCATTTGAATAGATGCTTATAGTCCTTCTTATAGGTCCTACAATATCTGTATTATATTTTACCACGATCTCACCCTTTCCTCCGGGGGCTATTGGTGATTTGGTCCAGGAGGGTACTGCGCAACCGCAGCTTGAATATACATTCTCTATGATAAGGGGAGCATTGCCAATGTTTTCAAATTCAAAAACCCTGGTACCGTCGCTTCCTTTCTTAATATCTCCGTAATCGATTGTTTCAGCTTTAAACTGAAATTTGGGGGTATTTTGTGCCGTCATTGTAGAAATCCCGGCCAATACCACTATTAAAAATGTGACTACTCTTTTCATAATTCCTATGTTTTACTTAAGTAAAGATAAGGTGTTTTATGGCTAACTCAAAAGCAGATAACATAAACTACTTCTTTTTTAATCCTCAACTTATAAGTACTTTTGCAATTATTTCAAAAATCAGACCACAAATGGCCACAGCCCAAGCATATAATACTCAGGAAGTTGAAGAGAAATGGTATAAATACTGGATGGAAAATAATTATTTTCATTCAGAAGTAGATGAAAGGACACCATATACCATAGTTATTCCTCCTCCCAATGTGACCGGGGTTTTACATATGGGCCATATGTTGAACAATACAATACAGGATGTATTAATTCGCCGCGCACGCCTTAAAGGATTTAATGCCTGCTGGGTGCCGGGAACAGATCACGCTTCTATTGCCACAGAAGCAAAGGTGGTTGCCAAATTAAAATCTGAAGGGATCAATAAAAATGATCTAAGCCGGGAAGAATTTTTGGGACATGCCTGGGAGTGGACTCACAAACATGGAGGTATTATCCTGGAACAATTAAAAAAATTAGGTGCCTCCTGTGACTGGGAGCGTACTAAATTTACCATGGATGATTCCATGTCTGCCTCTGTTATCAAGGTTTTTGTTGACCTTTATGAAAAAGGGCTTGTTTATCGTGGGTACAGGATGGTAAACTGGGATCCGGAAGCCAAAACAACCCTTAGTGATGAAGAGGTAATTTACCAGGAAAAGCAGGGAAATTTGTATTATCTGAGTTATAAGATAGAAGGGAGTGATGAAACAGTTACCATAGCCACCACCCGTCCTGAAACAATTCTGGGTGATACGGCTATATGTATAAACCCAAACGATGAGAGATTTTCTCATTTAAAAGGGAAAAAGGCGGTGGTGCCTATAGCAAACCGTGTTATTCCAATAATTGAGGATGAATATGTAGATATTGAATTTGGAACCGGATGTTTAAAGGTTACTCCTGCCCACGACGAGAATGATAAAGTGCTTGGAGAAAAGCATAATCTGGAAGTTATAGATATTTTAAATGATGATGCAAGTCTTAATAATTTTGGTTTGCATTATAAAGGAATGGACAGGTTTGTTGCCCGTAAGGAAATTGTAAAGGAACTTGAGGCAATGGGCGTACTTGTAAAGACCGAAAATCATATCAATAAAGTTGGAACCAGTGAACGCACAGGAGCGGTTATTGAACCTAAGTTGAGCGATCAATGGTTCCTGAAAATGAAAGATCTTGCCCAGCCAGCTTTAGATGCTGTTTTGGATAGAGAAGTGAATCTTGTTCCCGATAAGTTTTTAAATACCTACAAGCACTGGATGGAAAATGTACGGGATTGGAACATCTCCCGGCAACTTTTATGGGGACAGCAAATCCCCGCTTACTTTTACGGTGAAGGGCAGGAAGATTTTGTAGTAGCTGAAACTGCAGAAGCTGCTTTGGAGAAAGCTAAGGTGGCTACAGGAAATAAAGAACTTTCGCTAAATGACCTGAAACAGGATGCCGATGCCCTGGACACCTGGTTCTCATCCTGGTTATGGCCCATAAGCGTATTTAACGGAATACTGGAACCGGACAATAAAGAGATCAACTATTATTATCCTACCAATGACCTGGTTACTGCTCCCGAAATTTTATTTTTCTGGGTGGCAAGAATGATCATTGCAGGTTATGAATTTAGGGGAGAAAAACCATTTACCAATGTTTACTTAACAGGGATTGTAAGGGATAAGCAACGCCGCAAGATGTCTAAGTCCCTTGGAAACTCTCCAGATCCTCTTGAACTAATCAATAAATATGGGGCAGATGGGGTTCGTGTAGGGATGCTCCTTAGTTCTCCTGCCGGTAATGACCTTATGTTTGATGAGGACCTCTGCAAACAAGGCAGCGCCTTTATAAACAAAATATGGAATTCCTTCAGGCTTATTAAAAGCTGGGAGATAGATCCTGCAAAAGACCAGCCGGAAGCTTCGGCTATGGCGATTGCGTGGTACCAGTCAAAATTTCAGAAAACATTACTGGAAATAGAAGACCATTACACAAAATACAGAATGAGCGATGCCTTAATGGCTACTTACAAACTGGTGTGGGATGATTACTGTTCATGGTTGCTGGAAATGGTAAAACCTCCCTTTGGAGAAGCTATAGACCAAAAAACCTATAATGAGATAATTGCTATTCTTGAGGATAACCTGAAAATATTGCACCCATTTACTCCGTTTATTTCTGAAGAGATCTGGCAGCAATTAAAAGATCGTACTCCACAAGAGGCTTTAATAATTTCCCGTTGGCCGGAATCCGGAAATATCGATGAGGAAATTATTGAAGAGTTTTCTTTTGCTTCGGAAGTTATTGGCGGTATCAGGAACATTCGAAAATCTAAAAATATCTCCTTTAAAGAACAAATTTCCCTGGATATTTTAAATCCTGAAAAAGTTTCCTCCCGTTTTAATTCTATTATCCAAAAATTGGGGAACGTTTCAGCCATTAATAATGTAGATACTCAGGTGGAGGGAGCATTGTCCTTCCGCGTAAAATCAAATGAGTATTTTATACCAATTGAAGGTGCTGTAGATGTAGAGGCCGAAATTAAAAAATTAAGCGATGAACTTGAGTATACCAAAGGTTTCTTACAATCTGTAGAAAAGAAGCTTTCCAATTCAAAGTTCGTAGACAACGCACCCGAGAGTGTTGTAGCAATAGAAAAGGCTAAGCAGGCAGATGCACAAGCGAAAATTCAGGTGCTGGAAGCAAGGTTAAAGTCTCTCGCGTAGATAATAAATCCTATTATAAATAGAGTAGGAGAGGTGTTACACCTCTCCTATATGTTTTTCCACCATCTCAACATACTTTTTTCTCGCCTCCTCACGGGTAAGATTTTCAACCTGTAGGAGGGCATTTGCCTTAAAGCCGTTGCGAAGATCTTCTTCATTTGCCGGCCGGTAAATACCATTCTGGTGGGTGGCCTTTTTATAATATGCATAGAAGTGCAGCATAATATCTGGCGCAAATTTCAAATTGGTAGTACAGGCCATTTCATAGGCCCTGGAAAATCTATGATCAGATATCTCTGTCATTATTTATTTTTTCAATATTAGCTATTATGCTCATTCCTCCCTTGACCTTGTCTTGCAGGCTAACATTTAATTTAGTGCCCAAAGGTAAAAAAACATCTACACGGGAACCAAATTTAATAAATCCGCTGTCACTTCCCTGCCGTACTTCCTGTCCAACTTCTGCATAATTAACAATTCTCTTGGCAAGGGCTCCTGCGATCTGGCGGTATAAAACTTCGCCAGCGCCTGGATTTTGGACTACAACAGTGGTACGTTCATTTTCTTCACTGGATTTTGGATGCCAGGCAACCAAAAATTTGCCGGGATGATATTTGCTGAATTTAACTGTACCCCCAATTGGATAACGGGTAACGTGCACATTTATTGGAGACATAAATATGGATACCTGCAGTCTCTTATCCTTGAAATATTCTTTTTCGAAGACCTCCTCAATTACCACTACTTTCCCATCTACCGGGGAGACAATGTGGGTATCGCTTTCCTGGGTTGGCCGCTTGGGATTCCTGAAGAATTGTAATATTAAAATTAAAATTAGAATGCTAGTCACCAAAATGGCAAAACTCACCCAATACGTATTGATAGATAAATATGAAATAATATTAACCGCAATAAGCAAAATTGCAGTGAAAAGTATGATCCTATATCCTTCTTTATGAAACATAATCTATAATTAATAAGTAAGCATAAATAAATGGGCTCGAGAAAATTATACTGTCCAGGCGATCATAAAGACCCCCGTGACCGGGCATTAACTTTCCGCTGTCTTTCACTCCGGCCTGTCTCTTGAATTTGGATTGAATAAGGTCACCCAAAGTTCCAAAAATGGTTAATATCACGGCCATTCCCAACCAGAAAGGTACATCCCTGTAATGGGTAAACCTGAAAATAAAGTAACCTCCAATACAGCTAAAGATCAACCCGCCAAGAAATCCTTCTACAGTTTTATTGGGCGAGATCTTCTCATAGAGCTTATTCCTTCCAAAATTCTTTCCTACAATATAAGCAAAAGTATCATTAGTCCAAATCAATACAAAAACCCCAACAATGAGATAAGGGTTAAAAACCCCATTATAAGTGGGAATAAGCGTTAAGAAGACTATAGAGGAGATAAGATAAAATATAAGGATGATATATTTTTTCTTTTCAAAAACCGGAATTTTTCTAATGAATAAAAGATCCTTTACAAGGAACATATTTACAAAAATCGTAATGCTTAATAATACCAGGGTTGCATTCGGGGAGAATTTCCAATAGCTGAACAACAGAAAGAAAATAATGTGTACCCCATATAGAGCGTAGCTTTTAAGGCGCAAAAGCTTTTCCAGTTCGAGCAGGCAAACAAATCCAAGAAGGAAAAACAGGGAAATAAAGATAAATTCAGAAGAAAGTATAGAAACTACCAATATAGAAATATACAGTAATCCCGAAACTGTTCGAATAATAGATTCCCTCATAAGTTATAGATCTTCCCTAAGCAGCAAATATAAGTTTTTTGTGCTACTTCCATAACTCATAAAATCCCCTTCTTTTTGAGTTTCGAAACTTTTAATAGTGGTAATATTTGAAGGGATCCGGTCTTTATTATTTGATTTAATACCTCTCAATCCTTCCCCAATGGTATCTACAAGCTGACTTGTAGAAGCCAGGATTATAAAATTGGTAGGAAGTTCATTTAATTTCTTTTCCTTGATCTGGTTGGAAGAAATAAGTATGGACCCGTCATTGGCAATTAAATATTCACAGGTAGAGAGAAAAAAAGAAGAGTTGCCGGTTTTGGTAAATTCAAGGTTAAATTTGTCAAACTTACTTTTCAAATTGGGGTCAAAACAACAGCTGGTGGTTTCATACCAGTCATTTTCATGAAGGATATTATCAAAAGCCTCCATAACTTCCTTGTCATTTTCACAATAAAGGAATTTGCCGCCGTTATTTTTGAAATTGAGCATAAAACGTTCGTCTGTAGGAAGTTTTACGTCTGGCATATATTTTCCCCGATCAGCCTTTTCAGGAGCTTCCTGATCTTTGTCTGATTTAGATTTTGGGTTTAAAAATTTCCTAAATAGACTCATATTAAGAGTAGGGGTTAAAGCACATGTATTCCAAAGGTAAAAAATCTTAATCTAACACGTGGTCAAATTAAGATTTTTTACAGTAGAATCTATATTTATTTATTAACCGAAGAGTCTTCGGTTATTTCGGTATCCTCTGCGGGGTTTATTGCATCGTTTCCTGCCTCTTCAACCGCATTAGGGCCGCTGGCCCCTTTTTTGGTAACTAGGGGAACTTCTTCCTTAACATCATAAGGTCTATCACCAAAGATCTTTTGTAGATCATCTTTAAAGATGACTTCTTTCTCCAGTAAGATGTCCGCCAGTTGGGTTAATTTATCTTTATTGGCTTCTAAAAGCGCAATTGCCCGTTGATATTGGGATTCAATAAGATTTGAAATTTCCTTATCTATTAATTCAGATGTTTTTTCACTGTATGGCTTGGTGAAGTTATATTCACTCTGGCCACTGGAATCGTAAAACGTGAGGTTTCCAAGTTTTTCATTCAGGCCGTAAATTGTAACCATTGCGCGCGCCTGTTTTGTAACTTTTTCAAGATCACTTAGGGCGCCGGTAGAAATTTGGTTGAATATTACTTTTTCTGCAGCACGACCACCAAGGGCAGCACACATTTCATCCAACATTTGCTCAGGGCGTACAATAAGTCTTTCTTCAGGCAAGTACCAGGCTGCACCAAGGGATTGGCCCCGTGGAACTATAGTAACTTTTACCAGAGGTGCTGCGTGCTCAAGCATCCAGCTTGCAGTAGCATGTCCTGCTTCATGGAAAGCAATTGCCTTTTTCTCTGCGGGTGTAATTATTTTATTCTTCTTCTCAAGACCTCCCACAATACGGTCTACCGCATCCAGGAAATCCTGTTTGCCTACTGCTGTATTTCCTTTACGGGCCGCAATTAATGCCGCCTCATTACATACGTTAGCAATATCTGCACCCGAAAATCCCGGGGTTTGTTTGGCAAGAAAGTCTATGTCAAGTTCTTCTGCTACTTTCTTTATTGGGCGTAAGTGAACTTCAAAGATCTCCTTACGTTCTCTTACATCCGGAAGATCTACATAGATCTGCCTGTCAAAACGTCCGGCCCTCATTAAGGCTTTATCTAAAACATCTGCCCGGTTGGTAGCGGCAAGTACAATTACATTCGTATTGGTGCCAAAACCATCCATTTCAGTAAGCAACTGGTTTAAGGTATTTTCCCTTTCATCGTTGGAACCGGAGAAATTGCTTTTTCCTCTTGCCCGTCCAATTGCATCAATTTCATCTATAAAAATAATAGAAGGGGATTTTTCCTTTGCCTGCTTAAAGAGATCACGAACCCTTGAAGCTCCAACCCCTACAAACATTTCAACAAAATCTGATCCCGATAATGAGAAGAAAGGCACTTTTGCCTCACCGGCCACTGCCTTTGCGAGTAGGGTTTTTCCCGTTCCCGGAGGCCCTACAAGTAGCGCTCCCTTAGGAATTTTACCTCCCAGGGCAGTATATTTCTCAGGTTGCTTTAAGAAATCCACAATTTCCTGTATTTCTTCTTTGGCACCTTCAAGACCGGCAACATCTTTAAATGAAGTTTTTACATCGGTATTTTGATCAAAGAGCTTTGCCTTGGATTTTCCAATGTTGAAAATCTGTCCTCCAGCACCACCACCGGCCCCGGAGCTCATCTTTCGCATAATGAATATCCAGATCCCGATTATAAGTACAAACGGCAACAGGGTAAGGAGAATATCTCCCCAAACATTAGATTGGGTGCTGTAGGTGACTACAGTATCGAGGTTATTTGCTTCTTTGGTTGCCTGTATGGTATTTTCAAAATTCTGGAGATCTCCAAATTCAAAAGTATAGGCAGGATTATCACCTCCTGCAAACATTTCACTCTCTGTAGCTTTTTTATGTATGTCCTTTCCCTTGGCTTCAGGTGTTAAGTAAACTTTTGCCTGGTTTCGGTTTACAATTACCACTTTTTCTACATCACCATTTCTTAAAAAAGATTCAAACTCGGCAGGATTTGTTTTTGCCGGTTCATTGAATCCTCCACCTCCAAAGAAATTTATTCCTAAAAATATAATAATTATCGCCGCATAGATCCAGTAAGCACTGAACTTAGGTTTTTGCGGTTCTAATTTTTTATTTGCTTGCTTTTTAGCCATTCTTGCTTAATTAATTTTTAATAATTTGTTTCTATAGAGGTGATCTTCGCATCTCCCCATAAACCCTCTATATCATAATACTCCCTTATGTGTTTTTGAAATACATGAACAACTACATTTACATAATCCATTAAAACCCATTCAGCATTATCACCACCTTCAACATGCCAGGGTTTATCTTTCAGAGATTTACTTACGGTTTTTTGTATGGAGTTTACTATGGCGTTTACCTGTGTATTTGAAGTACCACTACAGATAACAAAATAATCACAAACGGTATTTTCAATTTCTCTTAAGTCAAGAATATCTATATTATTTCCCTTAACCTCTTCAATTCCTTTTATAATCTGAGCTATAAGTTGATCGTTGTTCGTTTCTTTTTTTGCCATTAAATTTCGTTCTTTACGCAAAGTTATTACTTTTTAGTCTTTTACACGGCCTGTTAACATAACATTTATCGTAAGTCTCTAGTCCATCTTCCAATGCATATTATCAAAGTTAGTGCCACTGAATCTACCAACACACTCTCCCGCGAATGGTATCACTCCAACAAAAATTCAGCACCCTTTTGTATTGTAGCTTTTGAGCAAACTTCGGGCAGGGGGCAACGTGGAGCAGGCTGGGTTTCCAATGCGGGGGAAAACCTTACTATGAGTGTGGTATACCCCCATCCCGCTATTGAAATTCAGGACCAATTTGTACTTAGTGCGATGGTGGGAATTACTATTATGGAAGTGCTAAGGGATCTAAAAATTAACCATTTAAAATTAAAATGGCCCAACGACATAATGGCAGCGAATTTTAAGGTGGGTGGAATTCTTATTGAAAATATTTTAAACAATGGCAGGATAGCAGCTTCCATTATTGGAATTGGACTTAATATTAATCAATTGATATTTCCCTTGTTGCCCAAAGCAGCTTCCCTAAAAAGCATTAGTGGAAAGGATTATGATATTGAAAAATTACTCAAAGTAATTTTAAATAAACTGGATGAAAATTTGAAAAGCCTGGAGCTTACTCCTTCTGAAGAGGTGCTGCGTAATTATGAAAATTATTTATTCAGAAGGAATAAGGTCTCAACCTTCCAGTTGGCGTCACAAGAATTTCTTACAGGTATTATAAGAGGTGTAACCTCCACCGGCCTTTTAAAGGTAGAAGTGGAGGATGTAGATATAAGGTTGTTTGACCTGAAGGAATTAAAACTGCTTTTTTAAACCTTCTGGATATTTTCGCTTAGGGTAGTGATAAACTTATTCAATGGGCCTTTTACCATCATAGCCATCATGGCATTGAATTTCCCGTTAAACAACAATTGTACATCACTCTGGGTTTCTCCTGCCGGCTCAATAACAAGGTCTATGGCAAAATCAAATTTATCTGAGGTGGAGCCAAGAACGATCAATTCCGGTTCCCTGGTTTCTTTAATCTGTAATTCAATTTGAGGCATTCCTTTCAGGGAAAATAAAAATGAATCATTTCCTGTTACCTCAAATTTTTCCAGGGAAGAAGGCATTACCTGTTCATAATTCTCAACAGTAGTAAGAAAATTGAACATTTCCTGCTGGCTTTTTTGCGTAGTTACTTTTGGGCTTTCTAAATTCATATTTATGGTTTCCAGTTACTGGGATCCTGACGCCAGGCTTGCAAAGTTTCGGCTTCAGTAGTGTTAATATAATTTGTTTTAAGGGCAGTTTCAATAAGTTGCTCATAAGTTCCCAGGGTATGAAGTTCAATTCCTGCCGCCTGAAAATTGTCTTCTGCAGTTTTAAAACCGTAGGAAAAAATGGCCATCATTCCTTTGATGTTTGCCTTAGCTTCCTGCAGTGCTTTTACAGCATTTAAACTACTGTTACCGGTACTTATAAGATCTTCTATAACTACCACCGTCTGGCCACTTTGCAGCACTCCTTCAATCTGGTTTTTCCTGCCATGTCCCTTTGCTTCCGGCCTTACATAAATAAATGGGAGGTTCATATATTCGGCTACAAGCATACCAATACCAATGGCGCCGGTCGCTACCCCGGCAATAACATCGGGTTTTCCATATAATTCCTCAATTTGCCGGGCAAATTGTTCCCTAATGTAATTTCTAATTGGAGGATAGGATAAAATAATGCGGTTATCACAGTAAATAGGTGAATTCCATCCGCTGGCCCATGTAAAGGGTTGTTGTGGTTCTAATTTTATTGCTTTAATTTGCAACAACAATTCAGCAGTTTTAATTGCTGTTTCTTTATTTAAAATCATACTGCAAATGTATAAAGTTTTTGTAAATGATATTGCTATAATTCTGTCTACAAACAAAGATTATGACGAAAAGTATACCTCGCTTCCCATTAAAACCGTCAAATTTAAAAGAATTATTAAGCAAATCAATGAGGGGCAATTGCTTTATGTAAATCTTTACCATAAAAAGGAAGAGAAGTTGCTTAAACATCTTTTCAAAAAATTACCGGTTGTAATTGCCGCCGGGGGTATGGTTATAAATGATAAAAAAGAGACCTTATTCATTTACAGAAATAAACGATGGGATCTTCCAAAAGGAAAGGTTGAAAAGGGTGAAACACTGGAAGAATCTGCTATTAGGGAAGTAATGGAAGAAACCGGCGTACAGGATCTAAAGATCACCGGTTTTCTGCAAGAGACTTACCACGTTTTTAAACGTAAGGACAAATACAGGTTAAAAGTTACTCACTGGTATGAAATGCATTCCAACTTTGAAGGGGAATTGATACCCGAACATACAGAGGGTATTAAAAAGGTAAAATGGAAAAACTTTGAAAAAGCAAAAAAAGCCCTTACCAAATCTTACTCCAATATTAAGTTGCTTTTTCCAAAGGAATATTTAACGGCTAACCCTAAAGACAGGGTAGCGTAAATGGGAGCTTTCATAGTGTCCAGACCTTTTATAGAGCCAGTTTAACTGCTCATAGGCATTTTTTGAAAATTCCGGATTGCCTCGTTTTTCAGCCTGAAATTCCTCGTTAATGGCTTCATCCTCCGAAAGCATTTTCTTTGCTTCATCCTCAAAAACATAAGACGAAAAACCTTCTTTTTGTTGAAGAATTCCATCAAAGAAATTCCAGTTAAAGAAAGAATCTGTGGTAATAGGTTCCAGGGTTTCGAGTAAATATCTCACTCCCGGCTGAAAGGTTTTTATATACATATCACCTTTTCGGAATTTTACATTTTCAATAGTCTTGGAAACTTTAGTGTTATAATGAGGATAATGGCCTTCATAGGAAGTGGTGCGGGTTCCAAAATCCTCAATACGGTATGCCTCAACCTGCAGAACAGTATCGCGGCTAAACGGTGTCATTTCAATTTTATTATCTTTTAAAACGTTTATTACATTCCACCAACCCTGGGGGATAACATAAGCCCGTGGAATTTCAATTCGTTCCTGTGGAATGTAATTATTAAAATAATCTATCTCCTTTTCAAAAGGTTTTTCCCTGTTATACCGTAGCCGGTTCATCCCTGTTATCTCACTGGTAATTGTTTCTCCCTCATAACCTTTAAAAGTGATCTTTGAACTGGCGCTGCTGTCAACTTTAAAGTTCACCGGGTAATAACGTTCTGTAAGGTATTTTCTTTGGGCACGGGCTCTTAGATCTTTAATGGTAGACCAATCCCTTTCAGAAACAGCGATTATTGATAATAATGCCCTGTAAGTTCCTTCCACCCGCTCACTGTATGGTTTTAACATATGCGTCTCAATCATAAGTCCAAGAGTGTTCCACAAGGTGGCATATCCTGTTGAATAGCGGGGAGTATCCAGGAATTGATTAAATCCTTTGTCCGGTACTTCATTATATACGTTCACATACGGTGTGATCTCCCAGTCATGTTCCCAAAGGGATTTTGTAAATGAAGGGATCATTCGGTTTTCTAGATATTCTCCCAGTTCCCCTCCCAGTTTGTTGTGTTGGGTGAATAAATGGGTAAGGGTGTATTGATAATCGGCCCCGTTGCTTACGTGGGTATCAATAAAAATATCCGGACTAACGGTATGGAAAATTTCAGCAAAACTACGGGTGTTTTTAGTATCGGCCTTTATGAAATCCCTATTGAGATCAAAATTGCGGGCATTGCCTCTGAAACCATATTCCGCAGGGCCATTTTGGTTTGCCCTTGAGGTAGAATTCCTGTTTAAAGCACCACCAATATTATACACTGGTATAGTTACTAAAATAGTGTTTTTTGGAGTTGCCAAAGAATCCATGGCCAGATTCCTGAATAACAACATAGTTGCATCAATTCCGTCGCTTTCTCCCGGGTGAATACCGTTATTAATGAAAACAATGGTATGGTTATCCCTTAATTTATTTAGATCAAAATCTTCACCAGGGCTATAAATGGCAAGATGTAATGGTTCCCCGCTATCGGTTTCCCCGTATTTTTGAAGTGTAATACTTGGAAACGCCTCTGCCAATTGTTCATAATAATCAATAACCTGTCTGTAAGTAGCTGTTTCCTGCCCCTTGGAGCTTTCAAAAACTGTTTCAAAATTATAATTTTCAACCAGCCTGTATTTAGATAAATCGCAAGAAATGAGGAGAGTAAACCCCAGGAGTGCTACATAGATTTTTTTCATAAGAAGCTTGCCATTAATAATATAAACTTACTTAAATCTCTTAACGCCACCAAAACTAATATTGAAAGCCCCATTAGTGCGCGGTAAATGTATATTTTTGCTTCCACACATTTTACTATCCTTGAATAAGGCTTACTTTTATTCAAAAAAAACCAGCTAAGTGAAAGATCCGGCAAAAGTCTTCCTGATAATCTCTATTATGTTCTATTTGGGAACAATAAATGCCCAGCAAATTGAAGGCATTGTTAAGAATACCTCTACAGAGCTTCCTGTTGGTAATGTGATAGTTCAAAACCTGGACTCGCAAACTCAGGTTCTCTCTGCACCAAACGGGGCATTTCAAATTGATTACAAAACCTTACCGGTAGATCTTCGTTTTTCAGCTTCGGGATTTGAATCGCTTAATATCCAAATTAAAGAGGAAGGTGTGGTAAATATTTATCTCATTCCTTTATTAGAAAATCTTTCAGAAGTAATAATTCGAGGCACCCACATTCCCGGGGAACTACACCGTATACCGGCCGCCGTGAGCGTATTGAGCCGTCAAGACCTTGAAAAAACAGACCCCACCAATTTTGCCCAGGCTTTTAATAATGTTCCCGGTGTATATGTGAACCAGGGGGCCTTGAATACAACCAAATTAAATATTCGGGGTGTGGGTGCACGTTCCCAATACAGCACCAACCGCATACAGGCTTACTTTAACGGATTTCCCTTAACAACTGCTGAAGGGGAGTTGACTCTAGATGATATTGATCCTGAAGCGATCTCACGGGTTGAGGTGATTAAGGGGCCGGCTTCAAGTTTGTACGGTGCCGGGCTCGGGGGAGTGATCAATCTCTTTGCTGAAGAAGCGGGCAGGGGCACAACTGCTTCTGTAAACACATTGTTTGGAAGTTACAATATGACCAGGAAATCTGTTTCAGCATCTCACGGTTCAGATAACACTAATGTGTTTATAAATTACAATGATCTCCAAACTGACGGTTTTAGAGAGAACGGGGAATATGAAAGAAAATCTTTACTGGCAAATGTTAAGCTTCAAACTGCCGGTGGAAATTCACTTAACTTTCTTACCAATTTTACCAGGCTCAAAGCTTTTATACCAAGTTCAATTACAGAAGAGGCTTTAATAAATTCACCGGAATCTGCCGCTTCCAATTGGGCAGCGGCAAAAGGTTTTGAGTCCTATGACCGGGGAATGCTGGGAGTTTCCTACGAGCATTTGTTTTCTCCCACTCTCGCCAATACCACCACTGTTTATTTAAATTTCCGGGATGCTTATGAACCCCGTCCATTTGATATTTTAAAAGAGGAGAGGGTATCCGCAGGGGCACGGTCCCGATTCAATTTGGAAACCGCGGTTTTTGAAAAATTAACCAGGATAAGCTTTGGTGCAGAATATTACCGGGAATGGTATGAAAGCGGCACTTTTGAAAATTTATACCGCGAGTTTGAGAATATTGGAAGTGTATTAGGCTCCAGATTAAGCAATAATGAACAGGATAGAAATTATTCCAACATATTTGCCCAGCTCGAAATGGAACTTTCTGCCAAATTTAAAATTGAAACGGGGGTTAATATAAATTCCACCCAATATCGTCTTACAGATCTGTTTGTAGAAGATGAAGTGGATCAAACTGGCGATTATAAATTCAAAACCATTCTATCGCCAAGAATAGGAGCTACTTATGAATTACAGCGGGGAAAGAATTTTTATGCCTCTGTGAGTCATGGGTTTTCTACACCTACAGTTGCCGAGACATTAACCCCCGAAGGGCAAATAAACACAGATTTATTACCTGAAACCGGTATTAATTATGAAGCGGGGTTTAAAGGAAATTGGTTGGGTAACAATCTATATACAGAAGTTGCATTTTATTCCATACAAATAGAAGACCTGCTGGTTGCACAACGGGTGGCCGAGGATAGATACATTGGCCGTAATGCGGGAAAAACCACCCATAACGGGGTAGAGATGTTTATAAATTACCTGTATGTTCCTTTTGAAGATTTCAGCATAAAACCTTATTTCAATGCTTCCTTTAATTTCTTTGAATTTAAGGAATTTGAAGATAGGGATAATAACTTTAGCGGAAATAAAATCCCGGGAGTCCCCGAAAGCACAGTGAATCTTGGTTTGGATATTAGTTATGGCAGTTTTTCTATTTACTCCAACCTTCTTGCAGTGGGAGAAATTCCTTTGAATGATGCCAATTCCCTTTTTACCAATAATTATAAGCTTGTTAATTTAAAAGCTACCTATGGTTTTGAGGTCCTTAAAAACCTTGAAATTACTGTAAGTGGTGGGGTGAACAATGCCTTAGATGATAAATATGCTTCCAGTGTGCTTACTAACGCGATTGGGTTTGGTGCAGCAGCGCCGCGTTATTATTATCCCGGAAATCCCAGGAATTATTATACAGGAATAGGTGGGACCTTCCGGTTTTAAATTAAAGGTCGTAACGGCTCACAGGCCCGGGAACCATAAAGGCAAAATCCCCGCCGTTTTTTCTTACATCTCTCACCACAGTCGAGGATATATGCTCTTTGCCAGATGAAGCTATCAAAAATACGGTTTCTATCCCTGCCATTTTGAAATTAGTCTGGCCAATGGTCTTTTCAAATTCAAGGTCTATTACATTCCTTAATCCGCGTAAAATAAAACCTGCATTTTCTTCCTTACAAAAATCAACAGTTAAACCTTTATAGGTCATCACTTCAATTTTGGTTTCTTCTTCAAAAGTTTCTTCCAGAAACTTTACCCTGTCTACCAGGGGAAACATATATTTTTTATCGGCATTTACTCCAATAGCCAGGATGATCTTGTCAAAAAGGGGAAGTGCGCGTTCAATAATATCTACGTGCCCAAGGGTAATGGGATCATAAGATCCGGGGAAAACGGCTATTTTCATAAATGAAGGTTTTAACAAATATAATCAAATAGGATGTTTTATTATTTCCGGAAATTACACCACCCTGGAAATTATTTACTCTTCTAAAGGGCAGCTTCTATGGCGCTTCCAAAAAGATCGGTCAGGCTAATGTTTGCTTTGGCTGCTTGTTGGGGTAAAATGCTGGCTTCGCTTAAACCGGGAGTTGTATTCATTTCAATAAAATGAGCCTGGTTGTTATGGAAAATAAATTCAGACCGTGTAAGGCCTCTCATTTTGAGTCGGGAATAAATGTGCTTTGCGATCTCCTGCACCTCCAGGGTTTGCTCGTCTGAAATTCTCGCGGGAGTGATCTCCTGCGATTTTCCAAGGTATTTTGCCTCGTAGTCAAAAAACTCGTTTTCTGAAACGATCTCTGTAACAGGTAAGGCAAGTACTTCTCCTTTGTAGGTTATAACCCCCACCGAAACTTCTGTTCCGTCAAGGAAAGATTCAATTATTATCTCATCATCTTCCTTAAACGCAAATTTAATGGCCTGTTCAAGATCTTCGGCATTTTTTACTTTGGTGATACCAAAACTGCTGCCGGATTTATTGGCTTTTACAAAACAGGGCAAGCCCACTTTTCCTACTATTTCATCCACGAGAACTTCATCTCCTTTGTTCAGGAAATAATTGATCGCTGTTTTAATTCCGTAGGGTTTCAAAACACTTATTAAATCCCTTTTATTAAAGGTAAGTGCTGCCTGGTAAAAATCGCAGGAGGTTTGCGGGATGCCTACGAGGTTCAAATATGCCTGTAATAAACCATTTTCACCTGGAGTACCGTGAATAGTATTAAAAACACAGTCAAATACGATCACCTTATCCTTGATCTTAACCGTGAAGTTACTTTTATTGATAGGATATGGGGTATCATCATCGGCCACCACAAACCACTCATGTTGCATAATATGCACCCTGTAAGGCTCATATTTGGAACGGTCAAGATTTTTATAAACCATGTTTCCACTGTTTATAGAGATGCGGTATTCACTGGAATAACCGCCCATTGCGATGGCTATTTTTTTCTTCATAATAAATAATGAGGCATAATTTTCGTTAACAAAAATATGACTATTCACGTGGGTCACCAAAACCCGCCCGTTTTTATATCTTTGCATATTATAAAAAATTTATGAGCCTATTTAAATTTATCTTCAGCAAAACCTTTTTAATTCAATTGGGGTTAGCCGTTCTTGCTTTAATAATAATTGCTTTTTTAACACTACAATGGTTGGATTTTTCTACCAATCAAGACCAGAGAATTGAAGTGCCGGACCTTTCGCGTCTTTCACTAAATGTAGTTGAAGACAGGCTGGACGAGCTGGACCTGAGATTTGAGATCCTGGATTCGGCCAATTTTAATCCGGACTATCCTAAATATTCAGTGATAGACCAGGTTCCTTTACCGGGAAAACATGTAAAAGAAAATAGGAAGATATACCTAACGCTCAATCCTTCGGGATTTAGAAAAGTTGAGGTGCCGGACCTTATTAGAAGAACCCGTCGCCAGGTAGAGCCTACCCTAAGATCACTGGGGTTTGAAATTGGAGATGTAACCTTTAAACCAGACATTGCCAAAGATGCCGTACTGGAATTAAGACATAAAGGAAAACTGGTTCAACCGGGGGATGAATTAATGAAGACATCTGTGATAGATCTTGTTCTTGGAGATGGATCAGACCGTTACAGGTTGGAAGGTGAAGAAGATGACAGCCTGCAGGTGGATGGGGAACAATATGATACAGAAGATTTTAATGACGAATTCTAATATAGACCCTGAACTTGAATCTCAGGACGACGATCTTTACGAACACCATAAGTTTACGGCAGATAAAGGCCAGCAACCGCTTCGGGTAGACAAGTACCTGATGAACTATATTGAAAATGCTACCCGCAACAAGATCCAGAAAGCGGCCAAGGACGGAAACATTTTCGTGAATAATGTGGCGGTAAAATCTAATTATAAGGTGAAACCGGGAGATGTAGTTCAGGTAATGTTTGAGCACCCGCCGTATGAATTCCTGCTCACGCCGGAAAATATTCCCCTGGATATAGTGTTTGAAGATGATTCATTGCTGGTTGTAAATAAACCGGCAGGAATGGTTGTGCATCCCGGCCATGGGAATTACAGTGGCACCCTAATAAATGCATTGGTATATCATATAGAGAATTTGCCAAACAACAGCAGTGAACGCCCTGGGCTGGTACACCGTATAGATAAGGACACCAGCGGCCTTTTGGTAATTGCAAAAACAGAGGTTGCCATGACCCATCTCTCCAAACAATTTTTTAAAAAGACCAGTTCCAGGGAATACGTAGCTCTGGTTTGGGGAAATGTTGAGGAAGATGAAGGGGTTATTGAAGGTAATATAGGTCGCCACCCTAAAAACCGACTTCAAAATACCGTGTATTTGGGAGATGATGAAGAGAATGGAAAACCGGCCATTACCCATTTCAAGGTGCTTGAGCGCTTAGGTTATGTAACACTGGTTTCCTGTAAACTTGAAACCGGAAGAACGCACCAGATAAGGGTTCATATGAAACACATAGGGCATACCCTTTTCAATGATGAGCGATATGGAGGCGATAAGATCCTTAAAGGTACTACGTTTACAAAGTACCGGCAGTTTGTAGAGAATTGTTTCAAGATCCTTCCACGGCAGGCACTACACGCAAAAACGCTTGGGTTTGTACATCCCGTAACCAAAGAATGGATGAGTTTTGAAACTCCCCTGCCTCAGGATATGGTAGATTGTATTGAAAAATGGCGTAATTATTCCATAAATCAAAAGGATTATCTGGAGGAGTAGGGCGTGCCCCCAATAAAAATTGGGGTCGGGCTTTCGGCAGTCGCTTCCCTCCTTAGGTCGGGAGAGCTCCAACAATGCCTCTATCCCTCACGCAGGATAGAACATATCAATAGCATCATCATAAATCTAAAAACAAGTTGATTTGTTCCTTCTTTTCAAAATCCTATTTTTACTTTCCAAATAGAGAATAAAGATATATTTAAATGAAAATAGTTATTTCTCCAGCCAAAACCCTGGATTACACCACCAAATTGCCTACTACCCGTGGTACACAGCCGGCCTTCACCGAAACCGCCGTAAAGCTGAATAAAAAACTTTCCGGGATAAGTAAAAAGAAGTTAGGGGAGTTGATGGATATAAGCGAGAAACTTGCTCTTCAGAATTACGAGCGCTACAAAAATTTTCAGCCTGAACATACTAAAAAGAATTCCCGACCCGCTGTCTATGCTTTTAACGGAGATGTATATGCAGGACTTGACGCGTATACAATTCCTGTTGAAAAACTTGACAGGCTGCAGGATAGCCTGAGGATACTTTCCGGAATGTACGGTATATTAAAACCTCTGGACCTTATTCAGCCTTATAGGTTAGAAATGGGTACATCTATAGGGATAGACCGCAAAAAAGATCTGTACGGGGTCTGGAAAAAAAAGGTGACAGATATGCTTAATGCCGAAATGGAAGAAGATGAAATTTTCATCAATCTTGCGAGTAATGAGTATTTTAAAGCGATAGATATCAAAAAATTAAAAGTTCCTGTAATAACTCCTGTTTTCAAAGACCTTAAGAACGGGAAATTAAAGATCATAAGCTTCTTTGCCAAGAAAGCCCGGGGATCTATGGTTCGGTACATTATTGATAAAAATGTAAAAGACATTGAAGGCCTGAAAGCATTTGATTATGACGGTTACCGTTACAGTGAAAACGAATCTGAAAAAAAGAATGAGTTGGTTTTCATAAGATGATCCTGTATTATCCAGGTATAAAAAAAGACTCCCGCTGGGGGTCTTTTTTTATTTAACTAATTATTAACCCGGGGAGGAGCTTCACTTTCTTCATTGAAATATATATTTTATAACTTTCAAAATCAAGAAGGAAATTTAAATATACTGGAATGAACATTAAAAAGGTTTTAGTAGCAAACAGAGGTGAAATTGCAATAAGAATATTTAGGGCATGTACAGAATTAGGCCTTAAAACAGTGGGTATTTATACTTTTGAAGACCGGTATTCCCTTCATCGATATAAAGCCGATGAATCCTACCAGATAGGGGAAGACAACGATCCTCTGAAACCATATTTGAACATTCGGGCAATAATCCAGGTTGCTAAAAAAAATGATGTGGACGCTATTCACCCGGGTTATGGATTCCTTTCAGAAAATGCAGAATTCGCTAAACAATGTGAAGAAAATGATATCATTTTTATTGGGCCTAAAGTAAGCGTTCTACAATCTCTGGGAGATAAAGTGCGGGCGAAAGAAGTAGCCGTTCAAAATGATGTTCCTATTATAAAAAGTAATGAAAGGGATCTTGAAACCCTGGAAATAGCAATGGAGGAAGCAACTGCAATAGGTTATCCATTGATGCTTAAAGCAGCCTCCGGTGGGGAGGCCGCGGGATGCGGGTTATAAGAGATGAAGAGCAATTAAAAGCAGCTTACCCTGAATCTAAAAGGGAAGCCGGCAATGCCTTTGGGGATGATACGGTTTTTATAGAAAAATTTGTCGAAAATCCCAAGCATATTGAAATCCAGATAGTGGCAGATAATCATGGGAATATGGTGCATCTCTTCGAGAGGGATTGTTCTGTGCAGCGCAGATATCAAAAGGTTATTGAGTTTGCTCCATCCGTAGGATTAAAAGAAGAAATAAAACAAAAGCTTTATGAGTATGCTTTAAAGATTTGTAAAGCGGTAGCATATAATAATATTGGTACGGTTGAATTTTTAGTAGAGGGAGATGAGATCTATTTTATCGAGGTAAATCCCAGAATTCAGGTAGAACACACCGTTACAGAGATCATTACCAATATAGATCTTGTAAAAACCCAGATCTTTATCGCCGGCGGTTACCGGTTGAGCGATAAACAAATCAAAATTGAAAGTCAGGAAAGCGTAGAAACAAACGGTTTCGCCCTTCAATGCAGGATCACCACAGAAGATCCCACCAATGATTTTAAGCCAGATTACGGTATAATAACTACTTACCGCAGTGCCTCCGGTTTTGGTATAAGGCTGGATGGAGGTAGCGTCTACCAGGGTGTAAAGATCTCTCCTTTCTTTGATTCTATGTTGGTTAAAGTATCTGCCAGCAGCCGTACCCTGGATGGTGCCTGTAGAAAAATGAGACGTGCCCTGGCAGAATTTCGCGTAAGAGGGGTGAAAACAAATATTGCTTTCCTTGATAATATCCTGGATCACAAAACATTTAGAGAAGGCAGGGTGACTGTGAATTTTATAAAAGATAACCCGGAACTCCTCATTATAAAAGAACCCCGCAACCGGGCTACTAAAATGGTGAAATTTCTGGGAGATATCACTGTAAATGGAAATCCTGATGTTAAGTTTATAGATCCCGCCGTGAAGCTTATTACGCCAAAAATCCCCAAATTTGATGAGTACGGGGAATACCCGAAGGGTACAAAAGACCTGCTTACCGAATACGGCCCCGAGAAATTTTCCCGCTGGATAAGGCACCAGGGAAAAGTGCAGTTTACAGATACCACCCTGCGCGATGCGCACCAAAGCCTGCTTGCCACCCGCATGCGCACCTATGATATGATGAAGGTGGCCGAAGGTTTTGCAAAAAATCATCCCAACACCTTTAGTATGGAGGTTTGGGGAGGTGCAACCTTTGATGTGTGCCTTAGATTCCTGAAAGAGGATCCCTGGGAGCGGTTAAGGTTATTGCGTAAGGCAATGCCCAACGTGCTATTGCAAATGCTGTTGCGGGGTTCAAATGGGGTAGGGTACACTGCGTATCCCGATAATTTAATTGAAAAATTTGTAACCGAATCCTGGGAAAATGGGGTTGATGTTTTCAGGATATTTGATTCGTTAAACTGGATGAAATCCATTGAACCCTGCATTAAATATGTGAGGGATAATACGGGGGGGCTTGCTGAAGCTTCTATGTGTTACACGGGAGATATTCTTGATCCCAAACGTACCAAATACACACTGGAATATTATGTACAGCTCGCCAGACAAATGGAAGATGCCGGCGCTCATATTTTGGGTATCAAAGATATGGCGGGGCTATTAAAACCTTATGCCGCTCAGGAATTAGTTTCCGCGCTTAAATCAAAGATCAATATACCCATTCACCTTCATACCCATGACACCTCTTCAATACAGGCCGCCACCTATTTAAAAGCTATTGAGGCGGGGGTAGATGTGGTAGACGTAGCCATTGGTGGCCTTTCAGGATTAACCTCGCAACCCAATTTCAACGCGATGGTTGAAATGCTGAAGTCTGAAGACCTGGCACCCGACTTTAATATGGATAAGCTCAATGAATATTCTCATTACTGGGAGGCAGTGCGCAGTTATTATTATCCATTTGAAAGCGGATTGAAAGCCGGCTCTGCCGATGTATATAAACACGAAATTCCCGGTGGGCAATATTCAAATTTAAAACCTCAGGCGGCATCTCTTGGGTTAGCAGACCGTTTTTATGAGATCACCGAAATGTATGAGCGGGTGAATGACCTGTTTGGTGATATTATCAAGGTAACTCCAAGTTCCAAGGTTGTAGGAGACATGGCCCAATATTTAGTTAGTAATAATATGAGCATCGAAGATGTACTTGAAAAGGGGGATAGCATTTCCTTTCCTGAATCGGTTAAAAGTTTCTTTAAAGGGGATCTTGGTCAGCCCGTAGGAGGCTTTCCGGAGGAGCTTCAAAAAATAGTATTAAAGGATGAGAAACCATATGCCGAAAGGCCCAATGCCCATCTCGAGCCTATAGATTTTGAAAAGGAATTTAAGGAGTTCAGGGAAATGTTTCGGGATGGAATGGCCAGGGAATTAAACATGACAGATTTCCTTTCTTATAAACTCTATCCAAAGGTTTTTACAGATGCCTACAACCATCACAAGGAATTTGGGAATGTTATTACTATTCCTACTCAAAATTTCTTCTACGGAATGAAACCCGGGGAAGAGATCAATGTTGAAATGGATAAAGGGAAAACCCTGCTTATAGAATTACTTTCCATTGGAGAAGCAGATGAGGAGGGGCAGGTGGAAGTATATTTCAAAGTGAATGGCCAAACCCGTGCCGTTAAAGTACAGGATAAAAGCATTAAAGTAGAAAAGGTTGCCCATGCTAAAATTGACAAGCAAAATGAGAATGAGGTAGGCGCTCCATTACAGGGCTCTCTTTCAAAGATCCTGGTGAAAACAGGACAAAAAGTGAAGAAAAATGAACCTTTGTTTATAATCGAAGCAATGAAAATGGAAACCACTATAACTGCAAATAAGGCTGGTGAAATAGATAAAGTAGTGCTGGCAGAAGGAATTATGGTATTTGCCGATGATCTTGTACTTGTAATAAAATAATAAATGATGCAGTCAGAGCTATTTCATCATATCCATCCTTATGGGCCTTTCATACCGGAGAATGCCACAAAATTGATAGTGGGTACTTTGCCACCGCCCCGCTTCACTACTGGTGACCTCAAAGAAGGTGATGTAGATTTTTGTTATGGAAGCAGGGATGGGATGTTGTGGGTGATCCTGGATAAATTATTTGATCTTAACCTTACATTTGAAAACACTGCCCGGGCAATTGAGCAACGGGAACAATTTTTAATTAAACGCGGCATTGGGATTTGCGATATGGTTGAAAGTAGCCGCCGCGCAAAGATCGATGCCTCCGATCTTGGAATGCAGCAGGTTGAAATGCGCAATATGCTGGAGATCCTAAGAACCCATCCAAAAATAGAAACTCTTTTGTTCACAGGAGGAAATAGCAAGAATGGCCCCGAATACTTTTTTCGCAGGCATCTTAAAGAAAGCGGTGAGAATTTTAATTTAAAGGTGATCTCCAATGAAATTCCAAGAATTCACCAGTTCGTCCTGGACGGAAGGCTTATAAATACCGTCTCGCTTATTGCCCCTTCAGGATCTGCAAACCGGGCTATTGGAAGTCTTGATCATTATAAAAAGATGAAAATAAAAGATCCTGAATTCAATACAATTGATTTCAGGATCTTACAGTATAAAGGTTACTTTTAAAACCGCTTATTTTAATTCGGTTTTATCCTGGTCTGCCAGTGTGGTAGGCTTGATCTTAAACTTTTTTCTGCGTGGTCTTAAGCGACCGCTGGAGCCCAGGGCTATTTTTCCGCGTTTTGTTTTTTTATCACCTTTTCCCACGACTATTGCTTATTTTGTTGTTTTTTGATGGTCTTCTCATCAATATCAACCTTGTTAGTATCCTGTTTTTTAGTTCCTATATTTTTCAGCGGATTTCCTTCGGTATCTTTCCTTTTAATCCTGCTGTCTTCCATACGTCCCATAATTTTAGATTTTAAAGTTTATTAAAGATAAAGAACAGGACGTAAAATTCTATTAAAACCCTGTTAAAGGGCGAACAGAGGAAATGAAATCCGGGGTTTTTCCGGTTCCGTTTTGGTCAAGGTGTTTTACAAAAGCACTCCCTATGATGGCACCTCTGGCATATTCTGTGGCCTGGGAAAAAGTTTCCTGGTCACTAATGCCGAAGCCAATTACCTGTGGATTTTCAAGATTCATGGCAGCAATTCTTTTAAAATATTTCCGGGTTTCATCTCCAAAACCTTTGGTAGATCCGGTTACACTGGCACTGCTTACCATATAAATAAATCCATTGGAAACAGAATCAATCAGGCGGATGCGATCCTCGGAAGTTTGGGGAGTAATAAGGAATATATTAATAAGGCCGTATTCTTCAAATATTGCTTTATAATTATCTATATAAACATCTACCGGCAGATCTGGTATGATCAAGCCATCGATACCTATTTTCCTGCATTTTGCGCAAAACTTTTCAACCCCAAATTGTAAAATGGGATTGAAATATCCCATGATGATCAGTGGGATATTTACAGAGGATCTAATGTCTTTTAACTGTTCAAAAAGCTTCCCGGTGGTCATTCCGTTTTTAAGAGCTTTGGTAGAACTTTCCTGAATAGTTGGCCCATCAGCCAGCGGATCACTAAAAGGTAGGCCAATTTCAATGAAATCTACCCCGCTTTTCTCAAGATCCTGAATGATACTTACCGTGTCATTTATATTTGGAAATCCCGCTGTAAAATATATGGAAAGTAATTTTCTCTTGTTTTCTGTTTGAAATATTTTTTGAATTCTGTTCATATCAGTTTAATTAATTACACCCGGGTATTAGAGGTTAAAATATTCTATGTAGGTACTAAGATCTTTATCTCCCCGGCCAGAAAGGTTGACCACCACAATATCATCTTCTTTAAATTTTCGGTCTTTAAAAATTGCCAGTGCATGAGATGTTTCAATGGCCGGAATGATGCCTTCCAGTTCCGCTAATTCCCTTCCGGCTTTCATCGCGGCATCATCTGTAATAGAAATAAATTCTCCACGACCCGTCCTGAATAGGTTAGCGTGCATAGGCCCCACACCCGGATAATCCAAACCTGCCGAGATGGAATATGGTTCGGTTATTTGTCCGTCTTCGGTTTGCATCAATAGTGTTTTACTGCCGTGGATGATCCCTTCTTTTCCCAAAGCTGAGGTAGCTGCACTCTCTCCTGTATAAATACCTTTTCCCGCAGCTTCTACTGCAATGATCCCCACTTCAGGTTTATCGAGGTAATGGAAATAAGCCCCTGCCGCATTACTGCCTCCTCCAACGCAGGCCACTACAAAATCCGGATTCTCCCTGCCTTCCTTCTCCATAAGCTGAATTTTTATCTCTTCAGAAATAACCGACTGGAACCGGGCTACCATATCCGGATACGGATGCGGACCTACTACAGATCCTATGATATAATGCGTATCTACGGGATTGTTGATCCAGTCGCGGATAGCTTCATTTGTGGCATCCTTTAATGTTCGGCTGCCGGATTTTGCGGGAACTACAGTTGCTCCCAGCATTTTCATTCTGGCAACATTGGGAGCCTGGCGTTCAATATCTACCTCACCCATATATACAATACATTCCAATCCCATGAGTGCGCACACTGTTGCGGTTGCAACGCCGTGCTGTCCTGCACCCGTCTCTGCAATAATGCGCTTCTTTCCAAGGCGTTTTGCCATAAGGATCTGGCCTACTGTATTGTTCACCTTGTGCGCTCCCGTGTGGCAAAGGTCTTCACGTTTTAAATAGATCCTCGTATTGTATTTTTTACTGTACCGCTCTGCAAAATATAGGGGAGTTGGCCTGCCTACATATTCTTTAAGCAAATATTTGAATTCCTTTTGGAAAGATTCTTCCTGCATTATTTCCAAATAGCGGGACCGCAATTCTTCCACATTTGGATATAACATTTCGGGAATGAAAGCACCTCCAAAATCACCATAATACCCTTTTTCGTTTACCTGATAACTCATTGGTTTATTTTTAATTAGTTTGATCTCAGAAATTTATCTAAGGCCCTGATATGTCAATTTTTTACTGAATTCTTCGAGCAAATTCTTATCCTTTTCTCCCGGAGAAATTTCAAATTTGCTGTTCACATCTATCCCATAGAAAACCCGGGATTTTCCTGTTTTTTCAAAAAATTCCTTTAATTTCTTTAAACCTACAACATCTTCCAATCCTATACCGCCGCTTAGAAAAAATGGGGTGACAGAAGAATAATTTTTTAGAAGCTCCCAATTAAATGGAATGCCATTTCCACCTTTATTTCCCCCTTTGGTATCGAATAGAAAAAAATCTACAATTCCTTCATATTGGTTTAAAATGGAGAAATCGAATTCCTCATTTACTGCAAATACCTTGAAGATCTCTAAACCGGTACCGTTTTCTCTATTTTGAAAAGTAACCCTAAGGTTTCTGCAATATTCAGGGGATTCGTCTCCATGTAATTGGATAGCATTAAGTTTATGTTGGAGGGTTTTCTGCACAATAAAATCTTCAGAAGCATCTACAAAAACTCCGGTTTTTTTTATTTTTTCTGAAACTTCCGGGATCTCATTGATAAAATTTCTCGGAGATGCTTCATAAAATATAAATCCAAGGTAATCTGGTTTCAGGGACTCCATTTCCCGGATGTTACCGGGAGTTCCCATTCCGCAGATTTTCAGCTGAATGGGGATAGGTTGTTTTATGTTTAAATTTTGGTCCCGCATCTCAATTTTAATTGTTAAGTTTTGTGATGAACTGTGACGCGCTTTTTCCGGGATCTTCTGTTTTCATGAAATTTTCACCAATAAGGAATCCGCGATATCCATAATTTTGAAGGTCTTTTATAGCATCAACGCTGCTAATTCCGCTTTCAGATACCTTTAGGAAGTCGGCAGGGATCTTTTCTGAAAGATCTTTACTTATTTGCGTACTCACTTCAAAGGTTTTTAAATTCCGGTTATTCACTCCCATCATATCCAGGCTGGGCATTATTGATTTTTCCAATTCTTCCTGGTTATGAACCTCCAATAGAACTTCCAGGTCCAGACTTTGGGCAAATTGAGATAAATTTTTTATTTCATCCCGGGTAAGAACTGCGGCTATAAGCAAAATAACATCTGCACCATGTGCTTTAGCTTCCAGGAGCTGGTATTCATCTACAATAAATTCTTTGCGCAACAGGGGCATATGTACAGTGGCCCGGGCTAGTATTAGGTCCTCCAGTGAGCCGCCAAAATATTTTCCGTCAGTTAAAACAGACATTCCGCAAACGCCTGCCTGCTCATAACCAAATGCAACTTCCCCCACATTGAGGTCCTGGTTTATTACAGCTTTGGAAGGAGAGCGCCTCTTATGCTCGGCAATAATCCCCGAGCTGCTGTTCTGTAAAGCCTTTACGAGAGAGGTTGTCTTTCTTTCAAAAAGCGGATATCCCGAAAGGGCTTTAGAGGATATTATTTGTTTTTTCAACTCAACCTCCTTGTATTTATCTGCAATGATCCTGTTCAGAATGTTCATTTTTACTTTTTTAAATATTTTTTCTGCATTGTTATTTACTTAGTTCCTGCAGTTTTTTAAATGCCTTTAATGCCCTTCCGGAGTGAAGGGATTCCTGTGCTTTTTCAAATCCTTCGCGGGGGGTAAGTTTTTGAGCCGTGGCGATTGCCATACCGGCATTTGCGCACACTACATTTTGCTGTGCATCGGTGCTTTTACCGTTCAAAATGTTGAGAAATATTTCAGCAGAAGAATCTATAGATCCTCCGCCGGCAATTTCAGAAGCTTTTAGGGTTTCAACTCCAAAATCTATTGCTTCCAGCATTCCTTCCGAAGAATTGGAAATAGTTTTGGTTGGGCCGGTAAGGGATATTTCATCATATCCATCAAGTGCGTGTAATATTGTGAAATTCTTATTGGTATTCTGGTATAGATATCCATACATTCTTGCCAGCTCCAGGCTAAAAACCCCCACCAGTTGATGAGGCGGAAATGCCGGATTTACCATAGGCCCCAACATATTGAAAAAAGTTTTTACTGCCAGTGATTTTCTTATGGGGGCCACATTTTTCATAGCCGGATGAAAGAGCGGGGCATGGAGCACACAAATTCCTGCTTCATCTATACATTTCTCTAAAAAACCGGGATCTGCACTAAATTTTATCCCTAAATGTTCCATCACATTGGAACTGCCACTTACCGAGGAAACACCGTAATTCCCATGTTTTGCCACTTTAATGTCCGCACCCGCGGTAATAAAGGAAGCAAGGGTTGAAATATTAAATGTGTCCTTGCCATCCCCACCGGTGCCACAAAGGTCAATTGGATCATATGCACTCAAATCTACGGCCAAACAAAGTTCCAGAAGTGCATCCCGGAATCCTTCCAATTCGTCAATCGTGATGCTTCGCATCATATATACCGTTAAAAAAGCAGCGATCTGGCTTTGATTATATTCGCCGTTTGAAATATTTATTAAAGCTTCCCTGGCTTCAGTTTTTGAAATGGTTTCGTGATTTATAAGTCGGTTAAGCAAAGTTTTCATGATGGTATGTTCCTTAAAGTTCAGATTTTGTATCGGGAAATAATTCTTTTTCAGGCTGAGGTTTTTCAGAATTTACACCAGAAAACACCCAATTCTTTATCATTAATTTTCCATTTGGAGTTAAAACAGATTCAGGGTGAAATTGAACTCCTCTCACATCATATTCCCGGTGACGCAGGGACATTACCTGGCCATTTTCATCATAAGAAGTAGCCTCCAGGCAGGCGGGGAGATTTTTATCTACCACCCAGGAGTGATATCGGCCTACTTCGAACTCATTTTCAATGCCGTTGAAAAGCGATTCATCATTTACGTTTTTTGTTACTTTCGTTGCGACCCCGTGATAAACGGTTTCAAGGTTGATCAAGTTTCCGCCAAAAACTTCTCCAATAGCCTGCTGGCCAAGGCATACTCCTAAAATGCTTTTGTTTGCAGCATATTCCTTTACAATTGCCTTTAGTAGTCCTGCTTCTTCGGGGATGCCGGGTCCCGGGGATAAGAGTATCTTATCATAATGAGCAACATCTTCAAGGGAGATCTCATTATTGCGCCTCACGGAAACCTCACAATTCAGCTCCTCCAGGTAATGCACCAAATTGTAAACAAAGGAATCATAATTGTCAATTACCAAAACCGAAACCGGTTTCCCGAGACGAGCAATACTTTTTTCTGAATTTTTCATTTTTTTATTTCAATATTTCACACTTAGCAAAGATGGGGATGCATCAAATTTCTTCAGCAAGTTCCATCGCTTTGGTAAGAGCTCCCAGTTTATTATATACTTCCTGTAATTCATTTTCTTCATTAGATCCTGAAACGATTCCCGCACCGGCCTGATAATGCAATTGGTGGTTTTTGCTTACAAATGAGCGTATAATAATTGCATGATTAAAGTTTCCTTCAAAATCCATAAAACCAATCGCTCCGCCATAAGCGCTCCTGTTTACGTTCTCATATTTTTCAATAAGGGTCATTGCACTATGCTTGGGTGCACCACTTAGGGTTCCTGCGGGAAAAGTATCAGCCACCACCTGCATAGTAGAGGTTTTATTATTTTTAATTCCGGTAACTTTGCTCACCAGGTGTATAACGTGTGAAAAGAACTGGATTTCCCGGTATTTTTCAACCTTGACGCCGCTGCTATGACGGCTTAGATCATTCCTTGCCAGATCAACCAACATCACATGTTCTGCATTTTCTTTTTTATCTGCGGCAAGTTGTTTGGCAAGTTCAGCATCCTGTTCATCATTTCCGGTTCTTTTAAAAGTCCCCGCAATTGGATGTATCTCGGCCAGATCTCCTTTTACCACCAACTGGGCTTCCGGGGAACTTCCAAATATTTTGAAATTCCCATAATCAAAATAAAACAGGTAAGGGGAGGGGTTTACATTGCGCAAAGCCCTGTATACATTGAATTCATCTCCCTTAAAACTTTGAGAGAATCTTCTAGAAAGCACCAGTTGAAATACGTCGCCCCGCTGGCAATGCTTTTTACTCAGGGAAACATTTTCCCTAAATTCAGCATCTGTTAAATTGGATACCGGTTCCTCTTGTCTTCTAAAATTATATGTTGCAAATGTTTTTACTTTTAAAAACTGTTCAATTTCTTCAAGTTGACTATTTGAGTTATGATTATGGTCAAAAATATAAGCCTCGTTATTGAAATGGTTAATTGCAATAATGTTTTGATAAACTGCATAATAGATATCGGGTAGCTGCAGGTCTCCTTCCTTTTTAGTGATAGAAACCTTTTCAAAATATTTTACCCCATCATACGCGATATAACCAAAAAGGCCATTGTTTATAAACTTAAACCCGGAGTTACTGGTCTCGAACTTTAAAGAAAATTCATTGATTACTTCAGGAATATTTATTCCGGGTGTGATTTCTGTTCTCTTACTGGTTCCATCTGGGAAGGATTCGGTAATAATACCACCATCCACTTTAATTGACGCTATGGGATTACAACATATATAAGAGAAGCTGTTATCGCTGGCATGGTAATCGCTGCTTTCCAATAGGAGGCTGTTGGGATATTTATCCCTAACTTTTAGGTATACACTTACGGGGGTAAAAGTATCTGCCAGCAGTTTTTTATAAGTGGTAGTTAATTTATACATGGTATTTTTTTAAATTAAAAAAGGCTTGTCGTGAGACAAGCCTTTGTATATATGATCATACTATAGCAGTGTTACTTCACGACGTTTTGACGTAAATTATTCCACCACCAGCTATGTAAAATTAAATTTTGCATTGGTCAAATATAGGTCAGGATTTTGACCTGACAAATAAATTATGATAATAACTCAAAAAAAATAATAAGGGGGAAGTTCAATCCCTCTGAATTACCTTTATAATAGGGTATTAAAATTTTAAATTAACCGCAAGGTCAAAATTGTCATAGATGGTATTATCTCCAAGATTATCAAAGAAACTACCGGACCCGTAACGCACATTATATTTTGACCTGTCAATAGTTAAATTAGTGGAGGCAGAATTCTCTTTCCAGTTTAGGTCAAAAGTGATGGGATGGGTTTCATTTTTAATAGTAAGCTTACCCACAACTCCATATACACCATTACTCTTTTTAGAGATCTTGGTAATCACCAATTTAGAAGTGGGATAGGTGGTTACACCAAAAAAATCATCAGATTTTAGGTGCCCTTCAAGTTTCCCTTTATTTTCTCCACTTAGGTCAGTGACCTCAATTGAAGTCATATTCATTACAAATTCTCCACCTACGGGAACCCCATCTTCAATATTGAAATGTCCTTCCTTTAAAGTGATAGTCCCATTGTGTGACCCGGTTACTTTTTCTCCAACCCAGGTAACCTTACTGGTATTTACATCAATGGATTTTTTAATTGGGTTAGTGAAGGCGAAAGTGGTTAAAATAATGGCTAATGCAGTTGTTCCTTTCAAAAATTTTGTTGTCATAGTGTTTGTTTTAAATTGTTGTTTTTACATTAATTGTTTATACAAGAGTAGTCATAAATTTTTTTTATGCTCTTAGCTTTTCAAGAAGGTGATTAAGTTTTTCAATTTCCATTTTAGTAAGATTTTGAGAAATTCTGTGTTCGCTATCTGCAATAACAGGATCAATTTTTTTTAAAAGTTCCATCCCTGTAGCTGTGATAAAGACTTCAATTTTCCTGCGATTCTCTTCACATATGGTACGTTCGACCAACTCTTTTTCAAGCAACTTATCTATAAGTCTCGAAGTATTACTCATTTGATTTACCATTCTATCCTGAATAGTGCTAAGATTGGCCGGTTTCCCTTGTTGCCCCCTTAGGATCCTTAAAACGTTAAATTGCGGAATGGAAATGTCAAAAGGTTTTAAAGATTCTGCCATTAAAGAAGTTGCACGGTTAGTTGAAAGTACAAGATTTATTGCCAGTTTCTTTTCAACAGGCAAAGGGTTTTTGGTTTTTAATATCTCTTCAACTTTCATTGTTAATACAACTTTTGTATGTACAAATGTAATATAACATTTTATAATTTGATTTAAAAAATTGTTAAAATTTAAATTACCTAATCATTCCAGCTTGTTAAATTCATTACTGATAAAGTTAAGCCTAATTAAGTTTTATTTAGAAACCTTTATATTTACAGAACTAAAAATACAAACAAAAATATTATGAAAAATTTGACCCAGGAACAATGGAAGGACGCATTGGAAAAGGATGAAAATGCTTTTATCCTCGATGTTAGAACAGAAGAAGAATTTATTGAAGGTTTCATTCCCGAAGCTAAAAATTTGGATATTTATAAAGGTCAGGATTTTCTAAATGAAGTGGAAAAACTAGATAAGAATAAGAATTATTATGTTTACTGCCGTTCAGGGGCACGCAGTTCCCAGGCCTGTGCTTTGATGAATCAACAAGGTATTGAAAATGCATATAACCTGATGGGTGGAATAACCGAATGGGAGGGTGAAATAGCTCATCAATAGGATGTTATTTTTCCTTTTCCTCAGGGATAAGGTTATATCTTCAATTAATACAAATATCCTCCTTTAAGCTCATTTTTTCATAGGGCCGCTAATAGGAGGATAATTTATTTTTAATAAGTTCAAATTTATGATCCGGGTTTAAAGGCAATGAATAGGTCCCTTCTTCCCAAACCTAACCCGTCTAGATTGTGAATTCCTCTAAATTTTTTTCCGTCTCGATATTTATTTTGTATGCGATTATTTTCTTTGCGGTTAATAGTCTTTAAATCAACAATAAAAATTTATCCTTTTCCACTTGTGATGAACGGCAGAATAAGAATTGAAACTGTGTGATTTTTATTCGGATTTATAGGCGGAAATGTTAAATTTTAAATTTAAACAAAACTTTAACATCTCTTTTGTAAGGCAGAGCATCTGTCCTATTGAAGGATATTTCCCACTCAAAATTCCACTTATATAGATGAACGATTCAAATGCAAATTTTAATTTCTAATAATTAAGTTTAGATTTGAGAAACCATTAACAATTTAACTAAAACTTATTTTATGATGTTAAAATTAAACTTAAAAGTAGGTGCTGCTGCATTAGTAGCCTCTGCATTTCTCTTCTCCTGTACGCAGGATGAAAAAACTTCTCAGGAAGAAGCTTCATTTACAGAGCTTGATTCCAATTTTGATTCCCAGGCTATTGAGGGTCAGTACATCGTTGTTTACCGGGAAGGTGCAATAGAAGATGTGGGAGCCAAGTATCCTGATAATTATGCCAAAGCTCAGGAAGCTATGGCACAACAAACTAAAAGGATCCTTGCCGATGCCTCCATCTCAGATGCCGAAATTGTAAATGTTTACAGTAGGACTTTAAACGGTGCAACATTGAAATTATCAAAAGCTCAGGTAGAACAACTAAAAGGTAAAAAAGAAGTGAAATACATTGAGCAGGACAGGCTAGTAGTTTTTGCTCCACCTTGTGGTACTCCTAATGGAGGACCTTGTGATGGTGATGGCGGTGGAGGTGACGGCGGCAGTACGCAGGAGACTCCATATGGTATTACAAGAGTAAACGGAGTTTCTGGTTATACAGGTACATCTGTAGCCTGGGTTGTGGACACCGGTATTGATTTAGATCACCCGGATCTTAATGTGGACGCTTCCCGAGGTTTTAATGCCTTTACATCTGGTAAAGATGGAGGTTCATTAGATGATGGAAATGGACATGGATCTCATGTAGCAGGAACAATCGCTGCGATAAACAATACTATTGGAGTTATAGGAGTTGCTCCAGGAGCTACTGTTATTCCTGTAAAAGTTTTAGATAGTCGCGGAAGTGGATCCTATTCCGGTGTAATAGCAGGTGTTGATCACGTAGGTGCGAATGGAAAAAGTGGAGATGTTGCTAATATGAGTTTAGGAGGTCCTGTATCTCAGGCCCTTGATGATGCGGTTCTTGCTGCATCCAACAAAGGAATTAAATTTGCCCTTGCAGCCGGAAATGATGGTGCTGATGCAAATAACAGTTCTCCAGCCAGAGTGAATGGAGCAAACATTGTGACCATTTCGGCTATGAATTCAAGTGATACTTGGGCAAGTTTCTCTAACTATGGAAATCCTCCTGTAGATTATGCTGCTCCGGGTGTATCTGTTAAATCTACCTGGAAAGGTGGTGGTTACAATACTATAAGTGGAACCTCCATGGCCGCTCCTCATGCTGCCGGTGTTTTATTATTAGGTTCAGCAAGAACAGACGGAAATGTGAAAAACGATCCTGATGGAAATCCTGACCCAATTATTGTTCACTAGATTATAAGTATTACCACCTAAAAGGTTGTTTTAAATACCCTGAAATTTCTTTATTAAAGCCTTTGCAAAGCTTAATAAAGTCTCAAAAATCTCTATTAAAATATGAGATTTGAAATTTTCATAGGGTCTATTTAAAACAACCTTTTTTTATTAAATGGAATTTCTCAGGCTATTTATAATTTTTTTCCTTTCAAGACGTTAATTGCATAGTAAAACAGGTTAAATTTATTTTTTAATATAATATATTTACCCCCAATCTTAGGAATTGAAACAACCCCACTTTATGAATAAACTTGTTGGAATTATCTTAATTGCCTTTTTTAGCTTAACCGCTGTACAGGCGCAAGAATTTAAATTTGGTGTAAAAGGAGGATTAAATAAAACATTTGGCGGCCAGATCACGGGTATTCAGTCTTCCAGTATATACACGGGAGATACTTTTAATGCTGAAGGTGAAATTGGATTTCATGGTGGAGTTTGGACTCAGCTAAGTTTTGGAAGATTTTTTATACGGCCTGAAGTGGTTTATTCAAAATTGGAATCCCGTTTTGATTTCCCCAACCGTCCTGCGATATATAATGTTGATGAATTAAGTGTTCCCTTTTTGGTAGGTTTTAACGTGTGGGGACCGTTAGATATTTATGCCGGCCCAGCCTATAAAAAAGTAATCGATGCCAGAATGGAGGGTACTGAACCTTTGGACAACCCACCATTAATTGTTGTTCAAAATTTCCCTTTGTCGGCCCAGGTTGGTGCCAAGGTTGAATTTGGCAGCTTTGGCCTGGACGTGAGGTATGACCGTTCTCTGGCGACTGAAGAAGCGCAAACTATTGATATTGTGAACAGCACCTATGGGATCAACCGGGCCACTTTTGATGATGCCCGTCTTCACCAGGTAATAGTAAGTCTTACTATCAAATTATTTGATACCGAGAACGCAGGAAAGAGAAGAAGAAAAGGCGGTAGCTGTTACTTTTAAAAAAAGGATTTATATATAATAAAAGAGCGCATCGCGCTCTTTTATTAGTTTTGAGAGGATCTATTTCAAATATTATTCAGGTTTGTAACGGTCATTTAAACCCATTCCTGAAAGGATCAGAGGAATTATTTTTTGAACCCTGTTTTTCCTTGTTTCTTCCCGTTTTGCTTCATCTATATAAACACAATATTCCCTTCTTTTACCAGGGGTTAATTTATTGAAGGCAGCTTCCAGGTTACCTCCGGAAATTAAATGTTGCTTTAATTCAGCCGGGATTGTAATTTCCTTTTTAGGAGGAGGTTGCATTTTTATTCCTCTCTTATTAATTTCAATGCTTTCTGCGATATACTTGGAAATTTCTTCCATATCCGGGTGGGTATTTTCATCAAACTTAATTTGCCGCATAGCATGCGTTTTCCCCTCCTGCGCATTTATTAATAAGCGGGTATTGTTTTCATGAAGTCCGCCATTAAAGAACCAGATGCCATAATGACTTTTAAAAGCTGCGATTCCTAAAATGTTTTTATTGTCAATATCATAAACCGGCATACTCCATTTTATTCCTTCATGTAATGGAAATGACTTAATTAACTGGCGAAGTGATTCCAACTCATTTCGCCATTTTGGGTGTGCAGCGATATACTCTTCGGTAGTATTAATTTTTTTCATATCCCGCACTATATTTTTCCGCAGTTAACTCCGCGATCTTCACAATCACTGCTATGGCCTTTTGCATGCTTTCCACCGGAACATATTCATAGCGTCCGTGAAAATTATGCCCCCCTGCAAAGATATTAGGACAGGGCAGTCCTTTATAACTTAATTGTGCACCATCAGTTCCACCCCTTATTGGTTTAATGATTGGTGTAACATTGACGGCTTTCATGGCCTCCTCAGCAATATCTATTATGTGCATTACAGGTTCGATTTTTTCAGCCATATTGAAATATTGGTCTTTGATCTCAACTTTAATAACCTCTCTGCCAAACTGCGTGTTAATATCTACAGCCATATTCTTCATAACTTCTTTTCTGGCCTCAAAATGATCTTTATCGTGATCCCTTATAATATATTTTAAAACGGTTTCCTCTACATCCCCGTTAATATCTGTAAGATGAAAGAATCCCTGCCGGTCTTCTGTATGTTCCGGAGTTTCAAGGCGTGGTAAGGAATTGATGAAATCCTGTGCAATGTACATGCTATTCACCATCTTATCTTTAGCATAACCCGGGTGGACTATCTTTCCTTTAACGGTTACAACTGCACCGGCCGCATTAAAATTCTCAAATTCTAACTCGCCAACCTGGCTGCCATCCATTGTATAAGCCCAATCTGCTCCAAACTTTTCCACATCAAATTTATGGGCTCCTCTCCCAATTTCCTCATCTGGCGTAAATCCCACCCTTATTTTTCCGTGGGGAATATGTGGGTTGTTGACCAAGTATTCCATTGCCGAAACTATTTCAGCAATACCCGCCTTATCATCTGCCCCCAGCAGGGTAGTTCCATCTGTTGTAATAATGGTTTGCCCTTTATATTGTAACAGATCCTCAAAATAATCTGGAGAGAGTATTATGTCCTGTTCGGCATTAAGCACGATGTCCTTGCCATCATATGCTTCAATGATTTGCGGATTGACATTTGTGCCTGTAAAATCTGGAGAGGTGTCAAAATGGGAAATGAAGCCAATTACGGGGACTTCATGGGCAATATTCGAGGGCAGGCTTGCCATAATATATGCGTTATCATCAATCTCAACATCTTCAAGCCCTATTTCCTTCAATTCTGTTGCCAGTTTCCTTGCGAGATCCCATTGTTTTTTTGTGCTGGGAGTTTCATTACTGCCGGAATCGCTTTGGGTATCAATTCTTACATAACCGGTAAATCTGTCAATCAGGTTTTTTTTAGAGATCATAAAATAAGTGTTTATCCAAAATTAAACATTCACGGCTCAGTGACAAAGTCTTTTATAATTTACCGGCTGAAAATTTAAAAAACTATTTTTGCACAAACCAACAGCCATGTATAAATCGTTCCTTAGACCTTTACTCTTTAAGTTTGATCCCGAAAATGTTCACCATTTTACTTTTAAAACCCTAAGGTTCCTATTTAAAATTCCTGGAATACCTGCTATATTAAAAACTTCTTTTCAAATTTCTGATCCCCGACTGGAACGGGTTGTTTTCGGAATTAAATTTAAAAACCCGGTGGGCCTTGCAGCAGGTTTTGATAAGAACGCACAGCTATATGAGGAATTGGATGCCCTGGGATTTGGATTTATTGAAATTGGAACGGTTACCCCAAAACCGCAGGCCGGCAATGAAAAGAAAAGATTGTTCCGGCTTAAAGAGGATAAGGCTATTATAAACCGGATGGGCTTTAATAATGAAGGGGTGCTGGCTGCTGTTAAAAGACTCCGGAAAAATAAAAATGTACTTATTGGGGGCAATATTGGAAAAAATAAAATTACCCCCAATGAAAATGCTGTAGACGATTATTTGATCTGTTTCAATGCCTTGTTTGATTATGTAGATTATTTTGTGATAAACGTGAGCTCGCCCAATACTCCTAACCTCCGCGAGCTGCAGGACAAGGAACCCTTAACGAAATTACTTACTACGCTGCAAAAACAAAATGATACCAAAGAAAAACAAAAACCTATCTTATTAAAAATTGCGCCGGACCTTACTGATAGCCAATTGCTTGAAATTATTGATATTGTAATAGACACCAAAATAGCTGGCGTAATTGCAACTAATACCACAATTTCAAGAGAAGGCCTGATTTCTTCCAATAAGGAGGAAATGGGCGGAATGAGCGGTCACCCGTTGAAGGACCGCTCCACAGAGGTTATTCGATTTCTTTCAGAAAAAAGTAACAAAGCATTTCCTGTAATTGGAGTAGGAGGGATTCATAGTCCGGAGGATGCTATTGAAAAATTAAAAGCGGGCGCAAGCCTTGTACAGTTATATACCGGCTTTATTTATGAAGGCCCGGGATTGATCAAAGCAATAAATAAAAAGATTCTGGAACAAAATCTATAACCAATCCTTATAATTTTGACGGAACTTCTTATCACCTTTTTAACCGCTTCAGTTTTACTTACTATTTCCCCCGGGCCCGACATTATTTATGTGCTTGTTCAAAGCATGGCCAATGGGAAAAAGGCGGGAATTATAACCACACTTGGATTAGTTTCAGGAATTTTGATCCATACCAGTCTCGTGGCATTTGGAGTTTCAGCAATTATAAAAAGATCTGAAGATGTTTTTCTGGCAATAAAGGTCTTCGGAGCTTTTTATTTATTCTTTCTGGCCTACAAAGTTTGGAAAAGCGGTGGCGAGATTTCTGTGGAAACCGGAAAAACTCTCAGGCGAGCAAATTGGGCCCTCTTTCGCCAGGGGTTCATAATGAATGTACTAAACCCAAAGGTAACTATCTTTTTCCTCGCTTTTTTTCCGGGGTTTTTATGGGATCCTAATGCAGATACCGTATACCAGTTTTATTTTCTTGGATTCCTGTTCATGTTACAAGCGTTCCTGATATTTGGGACGGTAGCTTTATTGGCAGGGAAAATTTCCTCCTGGTTAAAATATCACCCAGGTTTTGGAGTGATTTTGAAATGGACCCAGATTATAGTATTTATTGGAATAGGGATTTTTATACTTATTTAAAAAACCACAGGGGGCAGGGGGTAAAGGATTAAAGCAATTTTTATATGAGGTGTAAAATATTATCTTTGGTACATGGATGAAATCAAATTAATTGAATGTCCCAGGGATGCCATGCAGGGCATTAAAGCTTTTATTCCTACAGAAAAGAAAATTCAATACATCCAGTCCTTATTGCGCTGCGGGTTTGACACAATAGATTTTGGAAGTTTTGTTTCTCCAAAGGCAATCCCTCAAATGGCCGATACACCACAGGTTTTAGCGGGACTTGATCTTTCAACTACCAAAAGTAAGTTGCTGGCTATCATTGCGAACACCCGGGGAGCGCTGGATGCTGCTCAATACTCCCAGATACAATATTTAGGGTATCCGTTTTCCATTTCTGAAAACTTTCAGATGAGGAATACCCATAAAACCATTGCAGAATCTGTTGAAACCCTGAAGGAAATTCTTGACATTGCCAATACAAGTGATAAGGAGGTAGTTGCCTATTTGAGCATGGGCTTTGGAAATCCTTACGGAGATCCCTGGAATGTGGAAATAGTTGGGGAATGGACAGAGAAATTATCGGGAATGGGAGTAAAGATCCTCTCACTGTCAGATACCATTGGTAGCTCGACCCCCCAGGTTATTGAATATTTGTTTTCCAATCTTATTCCTCAATATCCTTCTATAGAATTTGGAGCCCATTTACATACAACACCCACCTCGTGGCATGAAAAAATAGATGCCGCATATAGATCAGGGTGTAAACGTTTTGATGGGGCAATACAGGGATTTGGTGGCTGCCCTATGGCTAAAGATGAACTTACAGGAAATATGCCTACAGAAAGAATGGTTTCATATTTTACATCCAAAAAGTGTGAGACCCATATTAAAATGACCAGTTTTGAATCCTCCTACAACGAGGCGACTAAAATTTTTACTGAATATCATTAGAAACATAAGAATACTATAAATTAAAAAACCTCCTGTTTTATTGCAGGAGGTTTTTTATTATTGAAAAGAGTTGTCTAGAATCGCGCATTTATTCCAATATAGGCACCAAAAGGATGCCCGGGCCTTAATCCCGATGGAACGCGTGAAGCGGCGTATTCGTTATTTAGGGCATTAATGATATTTCCTGTAAAACTGAAATTGGAATTTAAATGATATTTAGCTGAAAGGTCTACTATAAAATTGGAATCTACCTTATAGTTTGCCGGGATTTCACCAGTTCCGGCAATGGTCCTGAATTCCCCACGGTAACGCCCGTTTAAGTTAACAGCAAATTTTGCGTGTTCCAATCCAATCCCGGCAAAGAATTGATGATTTGGAATGTATGGCATTTCATCGCCTTCTTCAACCACACCCCAAATTTCAGATCCGCTTTCGAAACTATTTTTAAATTCCGTATGAGTATAGGTATAGGAAAAATTCACCGGAATTCTAAAATTGGTGCTTCGGCCAGAAAGGATATCATAATTAAGCAATAATTCAAGTCCTTTAACTTCCACTTCGCCAGCATTGAATTGATCCAGGGATCCGGTTCCTCCTGTAGCGGCAAGATCACTTCCAAGCAGGTTGCTGTAATCGTTATAAAAACCTACTACCTCTCCGGCAAATCCAAGGAAATTAAAGCGGGAACCTAGTTCATAGTTGATGCTTTCCTCAGGCTTTTCTCCTGCACTGTTGCCGGGAGGTGAGAAGCCTTTATGAACCCCTCCAAAAACATTAAAATTGTTGTCAAACCTGTAGTTAAATCCAATTCCGGGGATAAAAACATCCACCTTATTCTCTTTTTCGGTTAAATTAGAACCGGTTCTGTTTAGGTCCGATGTTCCATAGTTCTGTTGTCCCAGGGTGATATTTTCGTATCGAAGCCCCGGAGTAAAAGTCCAGTTATTGAATTTGATCTTATAGAGAACGTAAGAAGCAAATGCGTTGGCATCACTTATCCTGTTAGCATCTGTTCCCGGAGTCCCTGCAGTATTTAAAGTCATAATCCCGTTGGTAATATCATAGGTGTCAACCCATTGAAACCGGTCTTCCTCATCGTAATGATAGCGCATTCCTACTTCTAAATCGTGAAAAACCGTGCCAGTATACCAGTGATAATCAAATTTGGTTTGTACCCCTTTCGAAGTATATTCCCTGTTGTTGTTTTTCATCCTTAACGCATTGGCATCAGAATTTGAAACCCCTGTTATAATACTATAAGCCTCAGGAAAAGAAGCAGGATCCTCTAAAAGATTGGTTAAATTAACCCTTGCTCCGTTGGCGTTAAGGTCATTTAATTTAAACCAATTTCGGCTAAATTCATTGTAATAACCGGTGGTGGTAATTTTAAAATAATCGCTGAAGGCAAGAATATGGGTGGCCATAAATTGAAGGTGTTCAGCATTCATCTGGTCTTTTTGGGAGGCTGCATATCTTCGGAAGGGATTTTGTGAAAAATCTGCTTCCGTCAATCCAAGATATGTTTCATCTGATGTTTCATCTGAATACTGAAATTTAAATTCCAGTTCCTGCCCAATTTTTGCTTCTGGGTTAGTGTTTACTTTAAACTTGGCTACCAGATCATCCTTATCAAATCCTGTATCTCCACCATTGTCCAGGTCTTTAAATCCATTTGACCTGTAATTTTGATATTCTAACATATATCCAAAATTCTTATGGGAATTCCCGGCCTTCACGTGGAGGTTGGAAGTATTAAAACTGCCGTAAGTTGCCAGCACAGACCCGGAAAAAGCAGTAGGTATTGGAGTTGACACAAAATTAATGGCTCCCCCAGATGTAAATGGGCCGTATTGTACCTGGCTGCTTCCTTTTAAGATCTCCACCGCTTCCATTCTGGCCACATTGGGGAAATAATAAGCTGCGGGTGCACTATATGGGGCAGGAGCTATAAGAACTCCATCTTCCATTATTGTGATCTTGGAGCTTCTTTCAGGAGAGGTTCCCCTCAAACTAATATTGGGTCGAAGGCCAAACCCATCCTCTTCGTATACGTTCACACCGGGTACAGAATTAAATACCCTGTTTATATCAGTGTAATTATGCTGTTTTAATTCGGCGGGGGAAATGTAGTAAGCGGACCCGGTCCTGTTCTGGGCTTCAAATTTACTACCTAATAAAACCTTGGCAGATATTACTACCTCGTTTAAAGATTCAATAGAATCCTGTTTGGTTTGTGTGGGGGTTTGTTGCGCAAATAAGCCACAGGAAGTACAAACGGCAAGCGCACCAAATAATCGTAATTTCATTATTATTTAGATTGGTTATAGATACGGGCGCAAAATTATATTTGTAAATCTAATCCCGCAAGTTTATTTAGATTAAATTTAAATAAAATTTTGAATGAAGTTGAAACTCAGACTAATAGCGGGTTTAGGCGTAATTATATATTACCTAATTTATAAATTTTAACCAAATTTATTCGGTTCAAATAATTTAAAACTATTCTAAATAACCTATATTTGGCCTTCTAAATCATAATTATGAAAAAATTTCTGGTTACCATAACTCTGCTTACAGCTTTAGTTTCCTGCAAGGAATCTGCTAAAAACGAAAACCCCCAGGAGAGTGAAGAAAGTAAGGTGGTAAATGTATATACCCATCGTCATTATGAAGCAGATCAGCAATTATTCAAAATGTTTGAAGATCAAACAGGAATTAAGGTAAATGTGATCAATTCCAATGCAGATGAGCTCATTCAAAAAATGAGCATGGAAGGTAAGCAATCTCCCGCCGATGTTCTTATTACCGTAGATGCTGGAAGATTGACCAGAGCTAAGGACCAGGGGCTTTTACAACCAATTGAGTCCAAAATTTTAAATGATTTGGTTCCTTCTAATTTAAGGGATCCCGAAAATCAATGGTTTGGTTTAACCAAAAGAGCCAGGATCATTGCATATGCAAAAGACAGGGTAAAACCCGGGCAACTTTCTACCTATGAAGACCTTGCTACAGATAAATGGAAGAATAAATTACTTATTCGCTCCTCTAGTAATATTTATAATCAATCGCTTCTTGCATCTATTATTGTAAACAATGGCGAAGCAGAGGCAAAGAAGTGGGCGGAAGGAATGGTGAGAAATATGGCGCGTGCCCCAAAAGGAAGCGATAGGGATCAGGTAAAAGCGGTTGTTGCAGGCGAAGGAGATCTTGCAATTGTAAATTCCTATTATATAGGTCAAATGTTGAACTCTTCAGATCCTGAAGAGGTTGAAACCGCCGGGAAAATTGGCCTTTTCTTTCCAAATCAAAATGATCGTGGCACTCATATGAATGTGAGTGGTGCAGGGGTTGCCAAATATGCTCCCAATAAAGATAATGCCATAAAATTTATTGAATTCCTTGTTTCAGAAGAAGCCCAGGAAATTTTCGCCAATTCAAATTATGAGTATCCTGTGATCTCTACTATAGAGCCTGCAGGTTTACTGTTGGATTGGGGGAATTTTAAAGAAGATCCACTATTGTTGTCGAAATTGGGTGAAAATAACAAAAAAGCAGTTTTAATATTTGATGAAGCAGGCTGGAAGTAATAATTTTTTTTCAATAAGATACCGGTTAGAGCGGTTAAAAAGGGATAGTAACAGATGGTCAATTTTCACATTGGCCATTATTCTTTTTATTGCCTTGCCGGTTATTTCTATTGGGGTTAAGCTTTTTGCCGGGCCGGGCGAGACCTGGCGCCACATTGTAGATCATCTGCTGGTAGATTATATAGGAAATTCTCTTTTTCTGGTTGCGGTTTGCAGTATTCTGGTTTTGATAATGGGTGTTTCTACCGCCTGGCTGGTAGCAAGGTTTGAGTTTCCATTGAGAAAACAAATGGAATGGCTCTTAATTCTTCCGCTGGCAATTCCCTCGTATATTGTTGCGTATGCCTACGCCGGAGTTTTTGATTATGGCGGGAGCATGGATCTTGTTTTTAGAGGGCTTGGCTGGGATTTTATTCGAATAGATATTATGAATAAAACTGGGTTAGCCTTTGTGTTAAGTGTTTCCCTTTTTCCTTATGTATATGTGAGTTCGCGGGCTTTTTTTTTAAATCAGGCTAATAATCTCCTGGAAGCCTCCAAGATGCTGGGGGTAGGAGAGATGAGATCATTTTTTAAATTAATGCTTCCCCTTGCCAGGCCGGCAATTGTTGCAGGGCTTATTCTGGTACTTATGGAAGTGCTTAATGATTACGGCGCGGCCCAATATTACGGGGTGAGTACTTTTACTACCGGGATCTTTCGGGCATGGTTTTCCCTTGAAGAACCTGAGACGGCTGTATATCTATCGGCTTTATTGATAGTAATAGTTTTTGCGCTGATCCTTTTTGAAAAATGGCAACGACAAAATATTAAGGTTTCCTCTTCTAAATCCAACAACACCTATATTCACCGGAAGGAGAGCAGTGGTTGGATGCAATTTTTTATCCTTTTGGCAGTATTGATCCCGGTCGTATTAGGATTTTTTATACCCCTTGCTCAACTGGTTTATTGGGCATTTTTAACTGCACATAAAGTTTTCAATTTAGATTTTTTACTGCTTTCTGTGCAAAGTTTCGGGATAGCCTTTTTAACCGCGGTTGTTACAGTAATAGTTGCAACCCTGCTTATTTATTTTTCTAAATGGAGTTTTCTTGGTTTTATAAAGAATATTGCGCGAATAGGAATATTAGGTTATGCTATTCCCGGGGCCGTAATTGCTATTGGGATCATGATCCCCACGCTGGCATTTGATAAATGGCTTATCAATACCCTGGACCAACTTTTTTCTATTAAGATCGGACTTCTTATAAACGGAACCCTTGTTGCGCTGGTTTATGCCTATTGTGTAAGATTTCTTGCCGTTGCATTTAACCCGATAGAATCAACATCCCTCAAGGTAAGTAAGACAATTCCAGATTCTTCCAAAATGCTGGGAGTTGGGAATCTAAGGACCTTTTTAAAAATTGAATTTCCCCTTATTAAAACCGGAATATTTAGCGCCTTGATCCTGGTTTTTATAGATATTTTAAAAGAATTACCCCTTACGCTCATTTTAAAACCCTTTCATATAAACACACTTGCGGTGAAAGCTTACGAATATGCCAGCGACGAAATGGTGATGGAAGCAGCAATTCCTTCATTATTTATTATCTTCACAGCAGCTTTGCCCGTGATATTTTTGAACAGATTGCTTATAAAGAAATAATATGTTAACCATTAACTCGCTTTCCAAAAGTTTTGATAAGGGCAAAAGTTATGCGCTTAACAAAGTTTCCTTCAAATTGGAGCAAGGGGATATATGTGCCGTAGTGGGGGAGAGTGGAAGTGGAAAAACCACCCTTGTAAGACTCATTGCAGGCCTTGAAAGGCCTGATCATGGTACCATAGAACTAAACGGTGAGGTAGTTTCTTCATTAAAAAAACTGGTCCCACCCGAAAAAAGAAAAATTGGCCTTGTTTTCCAGGAATATGCCTTATTCCCTCACTTGACCCTTTTGGAGAATGTGCTTTATGGAATATCCAAACAAAAAAATAAACAGGAACGTGCCCGGGAAGTACTTGAATTGGTAGGCTTAACCTCTATGGAGAACCGTTATCCACATCAACTCTCTGGCGGGCAGCAACAGCGGGTAGCACTGGCAAGGGCGTTGGCTCCCAATCCTTCATTGCTTATCCTGGACGAACCTTTCAGCAATCTTGATGCTATGTTGCGTATGCAGTTGCGCAGCCAGGTTTTTGAGATCATCAAGAAAACCGGGGTTACCGCTATTTTTGTTACGCATGATACTCAGGATGCCCTTTCTGTTGCCGATGAGATCCTGATTCTTCAGAAAGGCGAAGTTGTTCAAAAAGATGAGGCCGCCAATTTATATATTAAACCAAATTCTGTGTATGTTGCCTCTTTATTTGGCACCACCATTCAGCTGAATAAAGCATTGCAAACGGCATTTGAATGTCCTTTGAATGCCAATTGTTGCCATGCCATAAGAAATGAGAGCCTCACTATTAATTCAGATTGTGAGTACGTAACCCACGCAAGTGTGCTTAAAAAGACATTTTTGGGAGATAATATTCAGTTATTGCTGAAACTTGATAACGGGGAGCAACTTACAGTACTTACCAAGGAAAGAAATATTGAAGAAAAGATCACCATAGGATTCAATTCCAAAGACGTTCTTGAATTTTCTTCCTGATCAATTTTACCTCCGCAGAATTTCCTAATTTTTACTCTTTTAATTCCCTAAATATCAATTTTCCAACTGGTTTAGGTTTGGGATAAAAAACGTATATTTGCACGCAATTAAATCTTTAATTGCTATGACTGCACACGATTCCAAAATTATAGGCGAAGGATTAACGTATGATGATGTTCTGCTTGTCCCTGCTTATTCTGAAATTCTGCCCCGCGAAGTAAGTATTCGCTCAAAATTCACTAAAAATATTCCTATCAATGTTCCTATAGTTTCTGCGGCTATGGATACTGTGACCGAAAGTAAAATGGCTATAGCCATGGCGCGCGAAGGTGGTATTGGGGTGTTACATAAAAATATGACCATTGAGCAGCAGGCGGTAAAGGTTAGGAAAGTTAAGCGGGCAGAGAGCGGAATGATCATAGATCCTGTTACGCTACCCTTAACCGCGAAGGTGAAGGATGCCAAACAAAATATGCAGGAACACAGCATTGGAGGGATTCCTGTAATTGATGAAGAAGGAAAGCTTCTTGGAATCGTGACCAACCGTGACCTTCGATTCGAAAAAAATGAGAGCAGGCCTATTTCAGAGGTGATGACATCGCAAAATCTTGTCACCGTTGCAGAAGGGACATCGATGGATGAAGCTGAGGAGATCCTGCAACAACACAAAATTGAAAAACTTCCTGTTGTAAATAAGGATAAGAAACTTGTGGGTTTGATCACCTTCCGGGATATTACAAAACTCACCCAAAAACCAATCGCCAATAAAGATTCCTTCGGAAGGTTACGCGTCGCGGCGGCAATTGGAGTAACCGGAGATGCTCTTGAACGTGCCGAAGCTTTAGTGCAGGCAGGAGTAGATGCGGTGATCATTGATACTGCCCACGGCCATACTAAAGGAGTGGTAAATATTTTAAAAGAAATTAAAAGGAATTTCCCCGATCTTGAAGTGGTAGTAGGAAATATAGCTACTGCCGAAGCAGCTAAATACCTGGTAAAAGCCGGTGCCGATGCGGTGAAGGTGGGAATAGGCCCTGGATCTATTTGTACCACAAGAGTGGTTGCAGGAGTTGGTTTTCCGCAATTCTCGGCAGTACTTGAAGTAGCAGCTGCCATCAAGGGAAGTGGTATTCCTGTAATTGCAGATGGGGGAATACGTTACACAGGAGATATTCCCAAAGCAATTGCCGCGGGAGCAGATTGTGTGATGCTGGGATCATTGCTTGCAGGTACAAAAGAATCCCCGGGCGAAACCATCATATTTGAAGGAAGAAAATTTAAATCTTACCGCGGCATGGGATCTGTTGAAGCTATGAAAAAAGGTTCAAAAGACAGGTATTTCCAGGACGTTGAAGATGACATTAAAAAACTGGTCCCTGAAGGTATCGTTGGCCGGGTTCCTTATAAAGGAGACCTGGAGGAAAGTATTCATCAATTTATTGGTGGGCTGCGTGCAGGAATGGGATATTGCGGTGCAAAGGATATTGAAACTTTAAAAGAGACCGGTAAATTTGTAAAAATAACATCGGCGGGAATTCACGAGAGTCATCCACATAATGTGACCATAACTCAGGAATCTCCGAATTACAGCAGATAAATTATTCAGCTTTAAGCAAAATAAAAAAGGCGGTCCCGAAAGGCCGCCTTTTAATTTAAAAAAAATGAGTCGAATTAATTGGTTACTTTAATTCCCAACTTCCCAAGAACTGCATCTGTAATATCATATGCAGGATCTGCAAAGGCAAGGGCATTTGCACTCGCATTGATGATCTGGGTGTATTTTTGTTCAGCAATAACCTCCTTCATAGCTGCATCAATCTTTACATATAATGGTTGGGTAAGCTCATTACGTCTCATTTGTAATAGTACAGAAGCCTTTTGCCTGAAATTCTTAATATCGTTTTCAAGAGCAATGATTTCATTTTCCTTTGTAGCTTTATCTTCATCAGATAAGGTTGCATTGGTAGCCTGATAATCGGCAATCTGGTCTTCGTAGCTCTTAATGGTCTTTTGCAGTTCTCCCTGCAGCTCGGTATTGTAGTTTTTCAGGCCTTCTTCAACAGTGGTGATCTCAGGTAACTGAGACAGGATAAATTCTGCATCTATAGTGCCTACTTTTGTTTGAGCCTGGGTGCTCATTCCGGTTAAAAAAACCAGAAAAATTAAAATGTATTTTTTCATGTTTATTATATTTTGAACAAATATAAAAGAGCCGTTTAAATAAATAGAATTAAAATCACTTATTTTCGTGTTCCGTATATACCGTGGCTCTGTGAGGTTTAAGAATATCGCGATAGGTCATTATTTGCGATTCGGGAACTACCCAGAAGGCGGTAGCATGCATATCTGATATACTTTCAACTCCTGTTATATGAAAATGTTCCAGGTTATTTGATTTTATAAATTCTTTAATGTGAATCTCGTGATGGGTTGCAGTTTGCAAGGCGCCAAAACCCCGAAAATCCCAAATCAGCTTTATTTGTCTTTCCATTTATTTTAGTTGTGCAGGACGCTTTTACCTTCTTCAGCAAAGGATTTAAAATCCTGCATGAATTGCAGGGATTGTTTTTTAAAAGATCCCGGCATAAAAGTACCTATTAATTTCATAAAACCCGAAAATTGAAATTCGCTGTCGGCAATCCACATGGTTTTATTTTCGGGTTCTTCTTCAAAATAATTTTTCTGAATATTAAATACCCCCGGGGCTTCATAGGTGGCATGAAATTTTTTAGGATACACCCTTTTAAGAATTGTTTCAACCATTGAGATCTCCCTTTTCCCCATTTGGTATTTAAGTATGGAGCGCGACCCTTCCTCCCCCTGTAAACCGCTAAGGTGTTTATAGGAAATAAAACCGCGTTGCCAGTGTTTATAATTGGCCGGGTCCTCCATTTTATTGATGACTTCCTCCCGTGGAAGATCTATCAAAATTTGGTGAGAAAATTTCATCTTGGTGCTATTATTGTATCCTCCTCTAAAGTAATTCAGAAAATTGTAATATTCATTATAATTTGCTGAAATTGAAATCGTTTATAGTAATAGCTTGTTTTAGGTGGTGGAATTCTTATTTTTGCCGCTATATTGTATTATAGGCTATCGGGGTTTTTTATACCCGCAGTTTTAATTGGTTTATTTAATGAAAAAACACAGCTTTAAAATTTTTCTTGCTCTTGGCAGTCTTTTTCTTACCGGCTGCGACTATTTTGAAAAGGAAGAGGAAAGGGAAGTGATAGCCCGTGTGAATGAAAGTTACCTTTACAGAGAAGATGTGGAAGCGCTGGTAGATGAAAGCATATCACCGGAAGATAGTGTGCTTATTGTTTCAAATTTTATAACCCGTTGGGCAACTCAGCAATTATTAATTGATAAAGCAAAGTATAACCTGAGTTTAAGGCAGCAACAGGAATTTGACGAGCTGGTGCGTAATTACAGAAACGAGTTGTACACCAAGGCCTATGCAGATGCTTTGGTATCAAAACAATTGGATACAGCTTTTAATCAAAGTGAGGTGGAGGCGTATTACGAGGAACATTTGGAAAGTTTTAAACTTAATGAGGATCTCGTAAAATTAAGGTTTATAAATCTTTATAAGAATAATATAGATTTACAGGATATTCAACGAATGTTTCGGCGGTTTAATGATAAAGACAAACAGGAACTGGATAAAATTGCCCTGCAGTTTAAAGCCTATTCCTTCAATGATTCGGTTTGGGTAAGTGCCAAATCTGTTTACTCTAAAATTGGACCTCTTAATGACTCAAATAAAGGGCAGTTATTAAAAAAATCCAATTTTCTTCAGCTTGAAGATTCATTAGAAGTATATTTGGTTTTTGTAAATGATGTTTTATTGCGAAATGAACAGGCACCACTGGAATATGCCAATCCCACCATTAAACAAATCCTTCTTAACAAAAGAAAAGCAGGCTTAATAAAAGAATTAGAAAAAGATATAACACGAGATGCAATTGAAAACAAACAATTTGAAATTTATAATTAAGGGTTTTAGCCTACTGGTATTTTTTGCAGGTTTAACTCAGCAAAACTTTGCACAGCAGGTTGTGGTGACAGACAGTACTGCAATCCAGCCTAAAACTGAAATAGCCGAAGTTCAACTCCAGAAAGGAAATGTTCAACGTTACAAAGTTGATGGGATTGCCGGAGTTGTAGGTGCCTATGTGGTTCTTGACAGTGATGTTGATATGATGTATCAGGATTTGAAAAGTCAGGGTGTTTCTACTGCTAATATTACAGATTGTGAACTGTTCGGTAGTTTGCTGGAAAACAAGTTGTACGCCCATCACGCCATTCAGGATAGTATAATTGTTTCCAATGCTGAACTTTCAAACCAGGTAGACCAACAAATCTCTCAAATGGTAGGTCAAATTGGTTCTATGGAAAAAGTTTTGACCTTCTACAAAAGGGAAACGGAAGCCGAGTTTAGAAGTGAGCTATTAGAGATCAACAAGCAGCGGGAACTAGCTACAAGAATGCAGCAAAAGATCATTGAAGGGGTTGAAGTTACTCCAGATGAAGTGCGGTCTTATTTTGAATCTATTCCCAAGGATGAACTTCCTGTATTTGGAGATGAGGTAGAGATCGCACAAATAGTTATTAAACCTGAAATACCGCAAAGCGAGAAACAAAAGATTATTGCACGCCTTCATGAAATGAGGGAAGATGTGATAGATAATGGAGCAAGTTTTAATACCAAGGCAGTATTATATTCTCAGGATCCTGGTTCAAGTAAGGATGGTGGAAGAATGATCATTTCACGTAAGGACGGGTTGGATAAGGATTTTAAGGATACCGCCTTCAGCCTTCAGGAAGGGGAAATAAGCGAGCCGTTTGAATCTCAGTTTGGTTTTCACATTATTAAAGTTGATAGGGTAATTGGTCAAAATCTTGAAATCAGACATATTTTGCTTATTCCTGATGTTACCCAAGCAACCATGGATAAAGCCAGAAAACAATTGGACAGTCTGCGCAACAGGATAATTGCCAAGGAGATCACTTTTGCTGAAGCTGCCAAAAAGTATTCTGATGAAGAAGAAACTGCTGCCAATAGCGGAAGATTGATAAATCCTACTACAGGAGATACGAGATTGGAATTAACCAAAACTCCCCCGGAGATCTATGACCAGGTAGTTAATTTAAAAGAAGGGGAAGTATCTCTTATTCTTACTGACCAGGATCGTACGGGTAGGGCCTTTTTCAAGATCATTACAGTAAACAAAAGGTTCAGGGAACATACGGCAGATTTTGCGCAGGATTACATGAAGATCCAGGATCTTGCATTGCGTTCTAAACAAATGGATGTTATAGAGAAATGGCAAAAGGAAAAAATTTCTGACACCTATATAAAAATTAACGGGAAATACCGGAATTGCGAGTTTTCCAGCAATTGGTTAAAAAAATAAAACAGCAATATGTCTGATGTTACCGCGGTAGAGAATTTTGTGGTAACCCATAAAAAACTAAAGCAAGAAATTGCTAAAGTTATTGTGGGACAGGATGAGGTTGTAGATCAAATTCTTTTATCTATTTTTTCCGGAGGGCATGCGCTACTTATTGGGGTACCAGGCCTTGCAAAGACCTTAATGGTTAATACTATTGCCCAGGCTTTAGGCCTCGAGTTCAAAAGGATCCAGTTTACACCAGATCTTATGCCCAGTGATATTCTGGGATCTGAGATTTTGGATGAGAACAGGCATTTTAAATTCATAAAAGGCCCTGTGTTTTCCAATATAATTCTGGCCGATGAAATTAACCGGACCCCTCCCAAAACCCAAGCAGCCTTGCTTGAGGCCATGCAGGAGAGAGCAGTAACCGTTGCCGGCAATCATTATAAACTGAGTCTTCCATATTTTGTACTGGCAACTCAAAATCCTATTGAACAGGAGGGAACCTATCCCTTACCGGAAGCTCAACTCGACAGGTTCATGTTCGCGATCCATTTGAATTATCCATCTTTTGCTGAAGAAGTGGATGTTGTTAAAAATACAACCTCCAATTATGAAGCAAGTATTGATCCTATGTTCTCCGCCCAGGATATAATCGACATCCAAAAGCTGGTCAGGCGGGTTCCGGTGTCTGATAATGTGGTGGAGTACGCTGTAAATCTTGTAGGGAAAACACGCCCACAAGGAAAAACCGCTCCGCAGATTGTTCGGGATTATGTAGATTGGGGAGCAGGCCCAAGGGCATCCCAGAACCTTGTACTTGCAGCGAAGGCCCATGCTATAGTTAATGGCAAATTCTCTCCAGATATTGAAAATATTCAGGCCGTAGCCCTTGGAATTCTGAGACACCGTGTAATTAAAAATTACAAAGCCGAAGCAGAAGGAATTACGGAGGAACACATCATTAAAAGCTTATTTTAAAATCTTCCGCAATTTTCCATATTCAGGAATGACCCAATTTTGAATTAGTTACAGGGTTACGGTTGTAATCAGCTATTCTCAAACTTTTTGGTTTCTCTCTTTTTTTACTGTCTTATTTAGCTCCCGTATTTTATTTTTTTTCTACGGAAAGCTATCTCTCATCTTGGCAGAAATAAATTTCAGAAGACTGGGTAGGCTCAAAGTTTTACCAATTTCGTAAAATCCTCTTTCCAAATTCCGGATTTCGTAAATACCGAATCTATTTTTTGTAAAAAATTGAATTATATACAATGAATATTCGGTTTAAGTTGGAATTTTTAATAATCATTCAAATTTTGTACTTTTGCAAAGCTTTTAAGAAAATAAAAAATCACACATATGGCATACGATATTGATATGATCAGGAAGGTTTACAGCCAAATGACACAACGTGTAAATAAAGCACGTGAAGTTGTGGGAAAACCTTTAACGCTTTCAGAAAAAATACTTTATTCGCATTTATGGGACGGGGAAACTACCCAGGCCTTTCGTCGGGGTAAGGACTATGTAGATTTTGCACCAGACAGGATTGCCTGCCAGGATGCAACCGCCCAAATGGCCCTGCTGCAATTCATGCAGGCTGGTAAAAAAACAGTGGCAGTACCTACTACGGTTCATTGTGACCACCTAATTCAGGCAAAGTCTGGGGCGTTTCTGGATCTTCAGGCTGCCAATAAGTCCAGTAGAGAAGTTTTTGATTTTTTAGAATCTGTATCCAATAAATACGGGATTGGTTTCTGGAGACCGGGAGCGGGAATCATTCACCAGGTGGTTTTGGAAAATTATGCATTTCCCGGTGGAATGATGATAGGAACAGATTCTCATACAGTAAATGCCGGAGGTCTGGGAATGATCGCAATTGGGGTTGGAGGCGCAGATGCCGTAGATGTTATGGCCGGAATGGCTTGGGAATTGAAATTCCCTAAACTTATTGGAGTTAAATTAACCGGAAAATTATCCGGCTGGACCGCTCCAAAAGATGTGATCTTAAAAGTTGCCGGAATCTTAACCGTGAAAGGTGGAACAGGTGCCATTATTGAATATTTTGGCGAAGGAGCCCGCTCTATGTCGGCTACCGGGAAAGGAACTATTTGTAATATGGGTGCCGAAGTTGGAGCAACCACTTCCACCTTTGGGTATGATGATTCAATGGAGCGCTATCTTAATGCCACCAATCGTGAAGATGTTGCTAGTGCTGCCAATGAAATAAGAGAATATCTTACAGGTGATGATGAAGTGTATGCAAATCCCGAACAATATTTTGATGAAGTAATCGAGATCAACCTTTCTGAATTAAGGCCACACCTTAACGGGCCTTTCACTCCAGATCTTGCCACTCCTATTTCTGAAATGGCTGTAAAAGCCAAGGAAAATGACTGGCCAATAAATGTAGACTGGGGGTTGATAGGTTCATGTACCAACTCTTCCTATGAAGATCTTACGCGTGCCGCTTCAATTGCGAAACAGGCAGTAGATAAAAAAGTAAAAGCAAGGTCTGATTTTGGAATTAATCCGGGTTCTGAAACCATTCGTTTTACAGCAGAGCGTGATGGCTTACTTCAAATCTTCGAAGATCTTAATGCGACAATATTTACCAATGCCTGCGGCCCATGTATTGGCCAGTGGGACAGAAGTGACCGTAAAGGTGATGAGAAGAATACCATAGTGCATTCTTTTAACAGGAATTTCTCCAAACGTGCAGATGGAAATCCCAACACGCATGCATTCGTAGGGTCCCCAGAGATGGTTGCCGCTATTGCAATTGCGGGTAGACTGGATTTTGATCCTACCCGTGATAAATTGCTTAATGAAGACGGGGTAGAAGTAATGCTGGATGAGCCTACAGGAATTGAACTTCCTCCAAAAGGATTTGATGTTGATGATCCGGGATATGTTGCCCCATCTGAAGACGGAAACCATGTGGAAGTAAAGGTCGCTAAGGATAGTGAGAGATTGCAATTACTGGAGCCTTTTGAAGAATGGGATGGGAATAACCTAACCGGTGCAAAATTGCTTATAAAAGCATTTGGAAAATGTACTACAGATCATATTTCAATGGCAGGTCCCTGGTTGAGATTTAGAGGTCATCTGGATAATATCTCAAATAATATGCTTATTGGTGCCATTAACGCCTTTAACATGAAAACAAATTATGTGAAAAACCAGATCACAGGGGAATATGATGGTGTTCCGGTGGTACAAAGAGCTTATAAGGCGGCAGGAATTCCAACAGTTGTAGTTGGAGATCACAATTATGGTGAAGGTTCTTCGAGAGAACATGCAGCCATGGAGCCACGGTTTTTAGGAGTAAAGGTCGTTCTTGTGAAATCCTTTGCAAGGATACACGAAACCAACCTTAAAAAGCAGGGAATGCTGGGTATTACATTCCAAAATGAGGCAGATTATGACTTAATCCAGGAAGATGATACTTTTAATTTCACAGACCTTGAGAATTTTGCACCGGACAGACCTTTAACTATTGAGGTGATTCATGCAGATGGCAGTAAAGATATTGTGATGGCAAACCATACATATAACCAACCGCAAATTGAATGGTACAAAAATGGATCGGCATTGAACCTTATTAAAAAACAAAGTGCCGCCTAATTAACGGATTATAATTTTTTAAAACCGCGAATTTTACGGAGTTCGCGGTTTTTTTATTTTATGTAGAAATAAAAGGTGGATTCCCCTCGAAATAAATATGAAGCGGCCTTATTTTTTAAAAAATGAATATATTATTAGCCGGTTTCCACTTAAAATAAGAATTTCAAATTAGGAGCAGGCGTGTAAATTTCTTTACTTTACAGGATAAAAGCTTTGTAATGAAACTCTTTAAAAATCAATGGTCAAACATACTTATTGGGGTAATTATTCTTGCATTTATCATCCCGGGAACGCGGAAACCAATACAGATATTTTTAAATAAAATATTTTCTTTTAGCCCCTCCATTACTTCTGAAGAGGACAGAAAATCTATTGCGAGCTATGAATGGACTCTCGAAAAAAATAACAAGGACCGCGCAAATTTATCTGAAAGTGAAGGGGAAGTAGTGCTTATAAATTTTTGGGCGACCTGGTGCCCTCCCTGTATCGCCGAGATGCCCAGTTTTCAGGAATTGTATAAAGATTACCAGGATAAAATAACTTTTATATTTGTTTCTTCAGAAGATCATGAAACAGTTCGTGGATATTTGAATCGAAAAAGTTTTACCCTGCCTGCTTACAGGCCATTAAGCCAGCCTCCTGCCCCTATGAATGGAAATACGCTCCCTACCACGTATCTATTGGACAAACAGGGAAATATTGTAATTAAAAAAGTAGGAGCTGCCGACTGGAACAGTAGTAGTGTAAGGGAAACTATTGATGGGCTATTGGTAAAATAGTCAAGAATATTTTTCAAGTGCAGCGGAAGATCAAAATGTTTTTCTGAAAAACGATCTTAAGAATTGAGGATGATAGAGAGAAAACATAATTTTTAGATCTTCAGTAACTGTGGTTTCTTCATCAAGGAATTTAAATATTTCCTGCGGAGAGTTTTTACTGTATAATTTACTAAAGATATCTTCTCCCATTTCATTATTTCTTGCCAAAACATCCAGAAAAATCGCATCATACCAGCGAAATTTTTTATTGGTAAGATCTTCCCCTGGTTCAGCTCCTCTTTTAATATTTGAAATAATTTGTGTTACTTTTTTTTCTGTATGTTTAAAAGAGTATCCAGATGATCCTTTTACCCAGGATCCTGCCGTACCAATCTTGGTAATTCTGGGGGTAGTGTCTTTATGAAAAGGATAGGTTGTCATGGGGATTACACCTTTTTCCGTTTCTTTTATCTGGTATTCATTAATGTTTAGAAAGGTTTCTATATAAGTCTTTAATTGATGATCATAGATAGCTTCTTCAGTAAGAAAAGGGGTAAAGAAAGTATATTCTATAAGTGCCTCTGTAGGAGATAGGGGCAGTACATATGTAAAACTTGTACTTCCTTGATATTTCAACCGGTAATCCATCATAGTAAAGATCTCAGGATCAAATCGAGCTTCATTGGTGGTGATCTTCCAGCCTTTGAAGTGCTGAAAAACAGTGGAAGTTTCAGGATCATTGAGGTAGTCACCTGTTATGCGGCTGTCAAATATATGTAAGGCACTGTAAGAATCTTTACTGCCGTAAGCTATGCATGAAGCCTCGTCTATAGATTCGATCTCATCTGTTATAAATGTAACATTGGGCAAATCTTTCAGCCGTGATCTTATATAATTGTAAAAATCCAGAGACCGCAGCATTTTATAGGTATAGGGCAAAAGGTCTAGTTCTATGTTTTTTTCCGAAGAAATAAAAAGTCCCCGTTCCCAGCTCTTATATATAATATCGTCCCATTTACCTTTTCCCTGCTCCCAAAAACACCAGGTTTTATCATTTGTATCCTTTAACGAAGGATCAATTACTGCAAAGGTTTTTTGTTCAAAAAATCTGTCGGTCCCAAATTCCAGTGCCAGCTGAAGTCCGGCCAGGCCTCCCCCAATGATTATGTAATCATAATTTAAAGACATTTAAAGTGTATTGGTTCAAGGCTGCTACTTTTTAAAGTACTTAAATGGCACCCATAGCATTCCGAAACATTCACCTTCATCTTTTCCAAGATGTTTATGGTGCATTTTATGAGCCCGTCTAACTCCTTTTGCATACCTGTTATTCGCATTTCGAAAGATCTTAAAACGTTGGTGTATGAATATATCATGAACGGTAAAATACGCAATCCCGTATGCAAGTATGCCAAGGCCTATAGGAAGGGCAATCCAGACGTCTTCATACCTCCAGAGTAAAAAGAAACCAATGCTTATTACTGCGTAAAAAACGAAGAAAAAATCATTTCTTTCCCACCAGCTGTCATGGTCCTTACGGTGGTGGTCCTTATGTAATTTCCATAGGAACCCGTGCATCACATACTTATGGGTAAACCACGCCATCCCTTCCATAATCAAAAATGTGGCAATAAATACCACTATCCAAAGTAGTGTTTCCATTATAAAATATTTAACCTGTAAGATATATAAGATTTTGCAAGTAACCCCGCCTTTTGATATGCAGGAACACTTATGCGGCTGTTCTTTATTTCAAGTGATGGTACCTTTTTAAGTTTATTAAGTAATTTGGAATAGTAAATATAAGCAGTATACACTCCAAATTTAGCTTCGGCCGGTAATTGTAAGATCCCCTGGTAACCCGCATGGAAATCTTCTTCGATCTCGGTTATAATGAGCTGTTTGCTATCTTCATCCAGTGCTGCCAGGTTGGTATCTGGGAAATAACTTCGGCTTAAATCTTCATAATCTGCCTTTAGGTCCCTTAGAAAATTCACTTTTTGAAAAGCCGATCCCAGGCGCATTGCAGATTCCCGCAGTTCTTCATATTTTTGAACATTCCCATTTACAAATACCTTTAGGCACATTAGTCCCACCACATCTGCACTGCCATAAATATATTCTTTGTATTCCTGTTGTGTAAGATAGGTAGATTTATGAAGGTCAAGTCTCATGCTTTTCAAAAATGCCTGATAAAGGGAGGGCGGTAGGTCATATTTATGCACTGTTTCCTGAAAAGCGTTCAATATAGGGTTGAGACTTATGCGTGCGCTAATAGCTTTCTCCAGCTCTGAAGTAAATTCGTTTAAAAGGGTTTCCTTATCATAATTATGAAAAGAGTCCACTATCTCATCTGCCAGTCTCACAAAACCATAGATATTATAAATATCCTGGCGTATGGAAGGTGCAAGCATCTTTGTGGCCATGGAAAATGAAGTGCTATATGCATTTGTTACCGCCTTGCTGCACGTCCTGGATACCGTGTCAAAAATTGATTTCATACCTTAAATTCTTTTTGGATTAAACCACTTACCAGTTTTCCTGAGATTAGTGATGGGGGGACGCCGGGGCCCGGAACAGTGAGTTGTCCCGTAAAAAATAAACCATCAACTTTGGCACTTTTTAATTTAGGCCGCAAAAATGCCGTTTGCAAGAGGGTGTTGGCCATCCCGTAAGCATTGCCTTTATAACTATTATATTCGGTTATAAAATCATTTACACAAAAGGACTCTTTAAATATAATATTTTTTTTAATGTCTTGATTTGTAAGTGATTCAAATCGTTTCAGGATCTTTTCAAAATAGATTTCCCGAACCTCTGGGGTATCTTCCAGGCCGGGAGCAATAGGGATCAGGAAAAATCCATTTTCGCAATTTGGCGGGGCTGTTCCGGGATCTGTTACAGAGGTGAAATTTGCATAGAACAACGGCTCCTGTGGCCATTGCGCATCATCGTAAATCTCACGTGCGTGTGCATCAAAATCTACATCAAAGAATAGATTGTGATGGTAAATATTCTTTAGTTTTTTATTAAAACCTACATAGAATAATAGAGAGGAGGGAGCAAAGGTTTTTCCTTCCCAATACGTTTCACTGTATTGACGATGTTCTTTATTTAATAAAGTTTCGGTATGGTGATAATCTGCACCACTAACCACGAGGTCTGTTTCCCGGTCAACACCATTTATTGTAAGGGAAACCACTTTTCCTGATCTTACATTTATTTTTTCAATGGGCGCGCCCGTTTTGAATTCTACACCAAGAGATAATGCAAGTAAATGCATTCCCTCTATCACTTTGTACATTCCTCCCTGCGGATGCCAGGTTCCCAGGCCAAAATCGGCATAATTCATAAAGCTGTAAAAGGATGGTGTATCGCTGGGTTTCGCGCCAAGGAAGAGCACAGGGAATTCCAGGATCTGGATCAATTTTTCATTGCTGAATTCCTTACGCACATCTCTCGAAATATTGCTGAAGAATTGGCCTATTTTTTTGATCGTAGCAGGGGTCACCAACTCGAGGGGGATACCCCGGGCCTATATACCAGGTCTTTAATTGCAATTTCATAATTGCTTTGTGCCAGATCAATGAATTTTTTCAGTTTTTCCGAACTGCCGGCTTCCTCTTTTTCAAAAGCTGTATAGATCTTTTCCAGGGTATCTTCAATAACAATATTTTCATTTTTTCCGAAAAGTACCTGGTATGCGGGATTCAATTTCTCCAGCTTATAATAATCGGCAGGTGTCTTACCGAAATCGGCAAAAAAACGTTCAAATACATCTGGCATCCAATACCAGGAAGGACCCCTGTCAAAGGTAAACCCTTCTTTTTTTAACTGTCTTGCCCTGCCACCCACACGGTCACTTTTTTCAAAGACAGTCACCTTGTACCCTGCTTGGGCAAGATAACAGGACGCAGCAAGCGAAGCAAATCCTGAACCTATAATGCTTACATTTTTTTTCATTCCAGGGAATTTGCAAATTCAGTAATAGACTTATATAATTTAATATGGGAAGGTTGTTTGGTGGGATCAAGAGATTGGATCCTTGCTCCAAAAAGACTTAATTCTTTAAAACCTTCCTGGCAAAGTTCCTTTTCAAATTCCTCTAAAAACTCTGAAATTTCCCGCGGAGCAATAGTGAGGTAACTTATGAATTTTGGATTGGGATGTATTTCCAATAAATATTTCATGTCCTTAATTGGCATGCTTGGGCCCAGGTAAATCGTTTTACGCTTGTTTAAATTAAGTTCATAATTTAAAAAGAGAATTCCCAGGTCGTGTATCTCATTTTCCGGTAGAAATAAAACGTAAAGATTGTTATCACGGTAATCTCCTTCATTTTCAAGTTGAGCAATATTTAGATAGAGCTTTTGTTTAATGAGACCAACAAGGAAATGTTCATGCACCGGGTTGATAGTATCAGTTTGCCACAAGAGTCCAATTTCATCAAGAAGAGGTATAAAGATCTCATGGAATATTTTTTGAAAACTCTTGTTCTCCAATAAGGAATTATAGGTTTTATTGAACAGGTCTTGATCAAAATTGATCATCGCCATTTTAAATGAATTAATAGCCCGGGTCTGTTGGCTGGAACTCGCTGCAACTTCCCTTACCATTTTTACTATTTCCGGATCTGAAAGTTTTGCTATCCTGGATATCTTATACCCATGCTCATTAAGAAAAGTTATATTTAAAATCTTTTGAAGGTTACACACATCATAGGTCCTGATGTTCGTGTCTGTTCTGTCAGGAGTTAAGATATTATACCTTTTTTCCCATATACGAATGGTATGAGCTTTTACCCCACTTAAGTGTTCAAGGTCTTTTATGCTGAAATTTTGTTTGATATGTTCCATATATTAGAAAAAAGTATGGACAAATCTAAATAAAAATCAAATTCAAAGTTAAAGGAAAATGTTAAATGTTTAATTAATATTATAAAAAGTTAAACACAATTTGGTTTTGTATTATTAAATGAAATATCTGGGCATTTCGACACGAAATAATAAAGGCTAAAAATTGGGGTTGTGAAGGGAGTAGGTATGAATTATTTTAAGATTTATAAACACACTCTGGAAGACCGTGGAACAGATCGTCAGATTATTTGAGCCGGCAGTGCATGAAATCCAATTAAGGAATAAATAGATTCAAATATTCCGGCCCAGTGTAGCGGATAAGAATATAAATTTAAAAAAGGGAAAAGCGAGGGTTTAAAAACAGAAAAGATTTGTACCCGGAGCGGGACTTGAACCCGCACGCCCTAATGGACACATGGCCCTCAACCATGCCTGTCTACCAATTCCAGCACCCGGGTAAATGCGCATTCGGAATTTAACTTCCCAAAGGCCTAAGATAATTCCGGTAAAAAAGTGATCTGGCTGGGGCTTCCTTCGTCTCCGCTTAAAAGCTTCTCTAAGTCCCGATAACTATCGGGATCGCCCAACAAAATCAAAATTTCAATAAGTGATCTGGCTGGGGCTCGAACCCAGGACCCTCTCCTTAAAAGGGAGATGCTCTACCAACTGAGCTACCAAATCGGATTATAAAGTGAACATTTCGAAGAAAAAGATCTTCTTAAATTAAGTGATCTGGCTGGGGCTCGAACCCAGGACCCTCTCCTTAAAAGGGAGATGCTCTACCAACTGAGCTACCAAATCTGGCGTTGCATTATTTCTCAAATGCGGGTGCAAATATACTATCATTAATTTATTTTTCAAGGGGAATTTCATATAAATTTGCAAATGTTTTAAATTAAAATATAAACTCCTCTTTTTCAGTATATATTCATTAATTGGAAATTAATAATATTGGTATAGAGAATTATATTTTTAGATTTTTCATACTTTTTAGCGAAATCATCTAGATGTACAAAGGAATCCCGGTTAGCTGAAAATTGATTCAAATTTTTAATCTGATAGCAGCTTAGGGTCAAACCAAAAAACAAAACTATATAAAATGAAAATATTTCTTGCCGGTTACATGGGTTCGGGAAAATCCCTTGTTGGAAAGCATTTATCTAACCTGTTGTCTTATCAATTTATAGACCTGGATGATCAAATTGCTCTAATGCAAGGAAAAAGTATTCCGGAAATCTTTGATCTCAGGGGGGAATTATTTTTCAGAAAATTGGAGACTAAAGTTTTAAAGGAGACCCTGGAAGACCCAAATCCACTAATTATTTCCCTTGGAGGGGGTACACCCTGCTATGGAAACAATTTAGAGATTATTAAAAATGACAGAGACTCCAGGATCATATATTTAAAAGCTTCTATAGGATTGCTTACAGAACGGTTATACACTGAAAAAGAAATGCGACCTGTGATAAGCCATCTTGTAAAGAAAGAGGATCTGGAAGATTTTATTAGAAAACATTTGTTTGAGCGTAGTCATTATTATTTGCAGGCGCATCAAATAATTAATGTTGAAGGAAAAAACCCTGATGCAATAGCCGCAGAAGTTGTTGAAAATTTACCTTAATTCTACGCGGTCTTTTCCCTTTTCAAAATGAACCTGCACCATCTCGTGTAGCGAAGTTGATAAGGAAATACCTTTGAAATCGGCCTTGACGGGGTATTTTTTATGACTTCTGTCTACAAGTACTGCGGTTTTAAATCGTTTTACGGGTACATCCAGAAAATGTTTAACCCCATAGATCAAAGTAGCTCCCGAGTTTAAAACATCATCTGCGAGTACAATAGACATATTGGTATATTCCGCGGGTTTAAGGGATGTTGTTACTTTATTCAGCGGATTTTTCTTATCAACCTTTACCTCGCATAAAACTACTTCTAGATCTGAGATTTCCTGCAAAACCAACTTTAATTTTTGTGCAAAAACATATCCGCTTTTGGAGATCCCGGCAAGAATGAGCAATTCTTCATCTACATTGCTTTCATAAATTTGATAGGCAATGCGCCTTATTTTGTTTTTTATTTGGTCACTGTCAAGGATGATATTGGATTGGCTCATACTGCTTAATTTTTTTTAAAGATAAAGAACAATTCATTTCCCTCCCGCGGAAGGATAGAATTGTAACAAGGTTCAATGGTTTCTATACTGAAGCTTTTGCTGAAATAAGTCAAATATTCCTCCTTACTTCCTCCAAAGGGTGGGCCTTCTTTGGTAAAATGAGTATTGAAAAAGACACCGGCAATTTTTCCGTTTTCCTTTAGCAGGTCAGCTACCTTATGGGCATACGCTTCCCTAAGGTTTACAGGCAGCGCGCAAAAAAAAGTTTGTTCCAGGATAAGATCAAATTTCCCCTGCATTTCAAAAAAATCGACATGCATTAACTGTCCTTCCGGAAATTCAGGAACTCTTTCCTTTAAATTGGCAAGGGGCTCCTTTGCAATATCTACAACATATACATTCTCAAAACCTTTTTTGAACAGATATTCGGCTTCGTATGAATTTCCGGCGCCCGGGATAAGGATGTTTAATGTTTTATCATTTAGCTGGTCAATGTATGCCTTTAAAGGTGGGGAGATCTCTCCAAGGTCCCAGCCAATACTGTTTTCACGATAACGGCTGGACCAAAATTCCATGTCCGTTTTCATTCCTGTGGTTCTTCCTTAATGCTTTCCTCTTTGTTCTTTTCTTCGGTATTGTCAAGCAATTCATCAATATCCCTTCTGTCCTTCTTAGTTGGCCGTCCGGTTCCTTTTTTACGATAATATTCTTTTGAATATTTTAAAAGTTCCATTTTTTCAAAAGCTTCCTTTGGCGTTATATCCTGTACATAAAGGCCCGCAATTTTTGCACCCACACGGCTGGCGGGAAGGTCCAGAACTTCAATTTCATAATCTATCTGGTCTTTTCTAATACTTACTTTATCTGTTGCATAAACTTCCCGGGAGGGTTTTACGCTTACTCCCTGGATCTTCACCTTTCCCTGTTTACATGCATTTGTTGCCAGGCTTCGGGTTTTAAAAAAACGTACGCACCATAAATATTTATCTACTCTCATAAGCTTGTTCTTAAAACTGCCTAAATCTTCAACAAAAATACAAGAATATTGTATCTTGCGGCCTTAAATTTATTTAATGATGAGATTGAGCAGGTTGTTTTTTATGAGTGTTTTAACGGGCACTTTTTTTATAGCATGTAATAAGGATGATGATGAGATAGAAGAAATTCCACCCAGGGACAAGGGAGAACAGGCAATCGAGGACGATGCAATCTTAAAATCTTACCTGGAGACACATTTTTATAATTATGAGGATTTCCAGAATCCGCCGGCAAATTTTGACTATGTAGTACGATTTGATACTATTGCGGGAGTTAATGCCAATAAAACACCCATTAGTGAATCCCCTCTTCTTTCAACCAAAGTGGTAAGCCGGGATGATATAAGTTATAATATGTATATTCTCAAAGTACGGGAAGGTGTTGGTAGGCAACCAAAATTTGCCGATTCTACCTTTGTAACCTACCAGGGATCTTTAGCAAACCGTACTATTTTTGAAAGTAATACCGTTGTACCCAGCTGGTTTGACCTCCCGGGCTATGTTGCTTATGACAGCCAGGGAAGATTATCAAGATTTGGAGGATCTATAGCCGGTTTTAGCGAAGGCCTGGTAGAATTTAAAGAAGGTTCCGGCTTTGTAGTAAATCCTGATAATACTATAAAATGGAATAATGATTTTGGGGTAGGGGCAATATTTTTTCCTTCAGGACTGGGGTATTTCAATTCTTCGCCTATGGGATCTACTATTCCTGCGTATAGTCCACTAATCTTTAGTTTTAACTTATTAAGAGCGGTTGAAGCAGACCATGACAATGATGGAATACCTTCCTGGATGGAAGATCTTGATGGGGATGAAAACCTTTTTAATGATGATACCAATAAAAATGGCCTTCCCAATCATTCAGACCCTGATGATGACGGCGATGGGACTTCCACCAGAAAAGAAATTATAATACATCCTGATGGAACCCTGGAGTTCCCGGATACCAGCGGAAATGGGATACCTAATTATTTAGATCCCGATTCCTTTGAGGAATTACCCTAAATATAAAAAGCCGCGATCTTCGCGGCTTTTTATTTTATATTGAGTGATCAATTAAAAAGTGTAAGAAAGGCCTAGTATCCATTGGGATGGCCTTGAATCTATTTTTATATTATTATCTGTTGCCATTTCCCCAAAAGCATTATTCTCCTTTAACCCGCCTTCATAACGAAGGTCCAGGCCTACACGTCCCAGGTTCACACCCACGCCCAATTGATAACCCAGGGTGATTGGATTTTCAACATCAGAAATATCTCTGGAAGAATTTTCGAGTTCATTTTTTAAAATATATTGAAAGGAAGGTCCTGCTTTAATGTGCAAGGGCCCCAGAAGATTCACCCCTAAAAGTATGGGGGCGTCAATTTTACTTATGTTGTAATCAAAGTTCTCATATTCTGTATTGAGTTTGGTGTACACCAATTCGGGCTGAAGAAAGAAACCCAGGATCTCAAACTTTCCAAACAAGCCTAAATGGTATCCCGTTTTACTTTTTCCGTTTTCAATGGTTGAAACATCTCCTGCAACCTGTGAATAATTTTCATATTCTCCGGTGGCCCCATAGTTTAAACCACCTTTTATCCCGTAAGATGCCTGCGCAAAAGCACTTCCTCCCATTAAAAGTAAAACTGCTACGATCAAATTTTTCATATATATTGATTATTAGGTTAAGGTGGTTATAACGCAGTATTTATGCCACTTATTTCGGCTTCAAAGAAAAAAACCCTTCAAAGCCTGGACCTGAAGGGTTTTAAAATTATTAAAGGGTCTTTATTTTCTGCCGGTAACTTTTACTGATGCTTTAACAATGGCCTCGGCATTGAGTCCATACTTTTCCATTAATTGTTCCGGGGTTCCGCTTTCGCCAAAAGTATCCTGGGTAGCAACAAATTCCTGCGGGGCAGGATGGTTAAGACTTAAGGTCCTGGCTACGCTTTCTCCCAAACCACCTAAAAAGTTATGTTCTTCAGCAGTAACAACACATCCTGTTTTCTTTACAGAGCGAAGAATTGCTTCTTCATCCAGTGGCTTAATGGTGTGAATGTTTATAACTTCAGCACTTATACCTTTCTCCTCGAGTTGCTCTGCAGCCTGTAAAGCTTCCCATACCAAATGGCCAGTAGCAATGATAGTTACATCGTTTCCTTCGTTTAACATAACGGCTTTACCAATTTCAAATTTCTGATCCTCAGGGGTAAAATTTGCAACTTTTGGCCTTCCAAATCTTAAATAAACCGGACCATGATGCTCTGCAATCGCCAGGGTCGCTGCTTTGGTTTGATTATAATCGCAGGTATTTATAACTGTCATACCCGGCAACATTTTCATTAATCCAAGATCTTCAAGGATCTGGTGAGTGGCACCATCTTCTCCCAAAGTAACTCCGGCGTGTGATGCGCATATTTTTACATTCTTATCTGAATAGGCAATACTTTGGCGAATCTGGTCATATACACGGCCTGTTGAGAAATTAGCAAAAGTACCCGTAAAAGGGATCTTCCCTCCAATGGTCATCCCGGCTGCAATCCCCATCATATTTGCTTCGGCGATTCCTATCTGGAAAAAACGCTCCGGATGGTTCTCCTTAAATTCATCCATTTTTAAGGATCCTGTAAGATCTGCACAAAGGGCAACCACATTTGAATTGGTTTTCCCAAGTTCAGTCAATCCTGCTCCAAAACCTGAGCGGGTATCCTTGCTTCCTGTATTCGTATATTTTTTCATTATGATTTTAATTATCTTGTTATGAGTAATAATGGCTTTAAAAACTAATAATCTCCCAAAGTTTCAGGGTTTTGGGAAAGTGCTTTTTCCAGCTGCTCATCATTGGGAGCTACACCGTGCCATTTGTGAGAACCCATCATAAAATCTACGCCGTTACCCATTTCTGTAGTCATAAGAATACAAAGCGGTTTTCCGTTTCCGGTCCTGCTTTTTGCTTCTTTTAAAGTCTCAATTACTTTGCTTATGTTATTTCCTTCTGCTAATTCCAATACCTCCCATCCAAAAGCCTCAAATTTGGCTTTTAGGTTACCCATTGGGAGTACATTCTCTGTAGACCCATCTATTTGCTGCCCGTTAACATCAATCGTAGATATTAAATTATCAACTTTATTTGCAGCAGCATACATAATGGCTTCCCAGTTTTGTCCTTCCTGCAATTCACCATCTCCGTGCAGCGAGAAAACAAGGTGGGAATCCTTATTTAATTTTTTAGTTAAAGCTGCACCAATGGCAACACTCATGCCCTGGCCAAGAGATCCCGATGCTATACGCACTCCCGGTAAACCTTCATGGGTAGTAGGATGCCCCTGTAACCTTGAATTGATAAGACGAAAAGTATTTAATTCCTCCACCGGGAAGTAACCGCTGCGGGCAAGAACACTGTAGAAAACAGGTGAGATATGGCCGTTTGATAGAAAGAAAAGATCTTCGTCCTTACCATCCATATTGAAATTGCTGTTGTGGTCCATGATCTCCTGGTAAAGGGCGGTAATAAATTCGGTACAACCCAGGGAACCTCCCGGGTGGCCTGAATTTACCTTATGTACCTGCCTTAAAATATCCCGGCGAACCTGGCTAATAAAATCTTGTAATTGATGTGTTTCTGGCATTGTTGTGTTATTGTTGTGAATGACGCAAAAATAAGTTTTTAAAAACGTAACTCAAAGCCAGAATTTACCAGTTATCAACGAATTGCCCATATTAGCTAACAATTTTTAAATTAGGCAGTCTTTACTTTGTGGTTTACTTAAGTATCTTTGCACCACTTAAAAAATGCTATGAATTTTGAACTATTAGCTACAGATCCCGGTAGTAAGGCAAGAGCAGGGAAAATCACCACAGACCATGGAACTATTGAAACACCCATATTTATGCCTGTGGGCACGGTGGGTTCTGTGAAGGGGGTGCACCAGCGTGAATTGAAAGAGGAGATCAACCCGGATGTGATCCTGGGAAATACCTATCATTTATATTTAAGGCCTCAAACCGAGATCCTGAAAAAGGCGGGAGGTCTTCATAAATTTATAAACTGGGACCGGAATATTCTAACAGATAGTGGAGGCTACCAGGTTTATTCGCTTTCAGAAAGAAGAAAGATCAAGGAGGAAGGCGTTAAGTTCAAGTCTCATATTGATGGGTCTTATCACACTTTTACTCCTGAAAATGTAATGGAAATACAGCGTACCATTGGGGCCGATATCATTATGGCTTTTGATGAATGTACACCTTATCCATGTGATTATCGATATGCAAAACGCTCTATGCATATGACACACAGGTGGCTGGACAGGTGTATCACGCATCTTGAAAAAACACCATTTGCCTATGATTATTCCCAGGCATTTTTTCCAATAGTTCAGGGGAGTACTTATAAGGACCTGCGCCAACAATCTGCCGAATATATCGCTTCTGTGGGTGCGGAGGGGAATGCAATTGGAGGACTTTCTGTAGGTGAACCTGCAGAGGAAATGTACGCAATGACAGAAGTTGTAACTGCAATTCTTCCCGAAGATAAACCCCGGTATTTGATGGGCGTGGGAACTCCCGTCAATATTTTAGAAAATATCGCCCTGGGTATAGATATGTTTGATTGTGTGATGCCTACCCGTAATGCCCGTAACGGAATGCTGTTTACCGCTCATGGTACCATTAATATTAAGAATAAAAAATGGGAAGATGACTTTTCAGCTATTGATGATATGGCCATTACCTGGGTAGATACCGAATATTCCAAAGCTTATTTAAAACATTTGTTTTCTGTGAATGAAATGCTGGGCAAACAAATAGCAACCATCCATAATCTTGGTTTTTATCTTTGGTTGGTTCGTGAAGCCAGAAAACATATATTAGCAGGTGATTTTTATACCTGGAAAAACAAAATGGTAGCTCAAATGGATAAGCGTCTCTAATTGAAAATTCTTGACTGGTACATATTAAAACGATACCTGGGAACTTTTATCCTTATGCTGGTTTTGTTTATTCCCATTGGAATAACGGTGAACCTTGCAGAAAAGATTGGGAAGATCCTGGAGTTTGAAGTTCCCTTAATAGAGGTGTTGATCTATTATATGAATTTCACCATTTATTTCACCAATCTACTTTTTCCGCTTTTTTTATTCCTTGCGGTAATCTGGTTCACTTCAAAATTGGCCAATAATACAGAGATCATTGCCTTTTTGAGTAGCGGGGTGTCTTTCTGGAGATTTTTACGTCCCTATCTTATTGGAGCAACCATTGTTACTATTGGTGCATTAATTTTGAGCCAGTACCTGGCACCTTCAGCAAGTAAAGGTTTTAATGAGTTTAAATATACCTACCTAAAAAGTGGTACAGAGATCCAGGAAACCAGTGATGTATACCGGCAAATCAATGATGCAGAATATATATATGCCAGCAATTTTCAGCCTGCCACAAAATCTGCCCGAAATTTTACTTTGGAACATTTTGATGGCAACAAGCTTGTTTTTAAAATAAGCGCCTCCAGATTACAATATATAGATTCAACAAATTCCTATAAACTCACGAATGTGAATACCCGGATTATTGGGGACGGGGAGGATGAGATATTTCATGAACGTACAAAAGATACCCTTTTGCCTTTCGAGTTTGACCAACTAACCCCAGTATCCTATATTGCCGAAACCCTTAATCACAGGGAGCTGCAAAATTTTATTGAACAGGAAAGGAAAAGGGGGTCCGGGAATATGAACCGGTATCTTGTTGTTGCGTACAAGCGCTGGAGTTTGCCGGTATCTGCCTTTATTCTTACCATTATAGCTGTAGCAGTTTCTTCGCGCAAAAGACGTGGGGGAATGGGGGTGAACCTGGCTGTGGGTATTACACTTGCATTTGTATTTATATTCTTTGACAAGGTTTTTGGTACTATGGCCGAGCAGTCTACTTTTTCGCCCATAATTGCAGTTTGGTTCCCTAACGTACTGTTCGGGATATTGGCCATTTATCTCCTCTACAATGCTAAGCGATAAATTAAAGAGTTATCTTCATTTTCATGTAATAGTTTTTATCTGGGGTTTTACGGCCGTTTTAGGCGCGCTTATTTCCATTGATGCAGTACCGCTTGTTTGGTACCGTATGTTACTTGCCAGCGGGTTCATTTTTTTATGGATATGGTGGAAGAAAAAGAATATGAGGGTAGCTCCTAAAAAGCTTTTGATCTTAATAATCGCAGGAATTATTATTGCCCTGCATTGGCTTACTTTTTTTGGAGCCATTAAGGTTTCCAACGTTTCAATAACCCTGGCTTTACTTTCAACAGGAGCATTTTTCACTTCAATTCTGGAGCCTCTTTTTTACAAGCGTAAATTTGTGGGGTATGAGATAATCTTCGGCTTGATAGTAATGGCCGGTTTATATATAATTTTTAAGGTTGAAACCGAATATGCCCTGGGGATTATTCTGGGCTTAATATCTGCCTTTCTTTCCGCAGTTTTTACGATGATTAACGGTAAATTAATAGCCCATGCAGCCCCTTCCGTTATTTCCTTTTATGAACTTTTTACAGGCGTGATCGCCATAAGTCTTTACCTGGCTTTTGTTACTGTTTCCGGTGATGGGAACACCGGTTTTAACCGGGAGTTCTTCAGTCTTTCATCAAGTGACTGGATGTATCTTTTAATCCTGGCTTCGGTTTGTACCGCCTACGCGTTTATCGCATCTGTTGCCGTAATGAAACATTTAAGTCCCTATACTATTATGCTCACCATTAATCTGGAACCTGTATACGGGATCTTTCTGGCTTTTCTTGTTTTTGGAAGTAAGGAACAAATGAACCCTCAGTTCTATTATGGCGCAGCCATAATCCTTGCTACTGTTATCCTTAACGGTTATTTGAAAACAAAAAAGAAAATTAATAAGTTATCTTAGGAAGTCTTCCTTTTAAAGTTTGTTATATTTGTAAGCTAATAAAAACACCATAACTTCATATGGAATATTTGGATTTTGAATTACCCATTAAAGAGTTAGAAGAACAACACCAAAAGGCTTGTAATATTGGTTCTGAAAGTAATGTTGACGTAACTGCCACTTGCAGGCAGATAGAGAAAAAACTGGAGGCTACCAAAAAGGAAATTTACAAGAACCTCACTGCGTGGCAACGGGTACAACTTTCCCGTCATCCAAACAGGCCTTATACCATGGATTATATCAATGCCATTTGCGGCGGAACATTTCTTGAACTTCACGGAGACAGGAATGTGAAGGATGATAAGGCAATGGTTGGTGGTCTTGGAAAAATTGGAGACCAGAGTTTTATGATCGTTGGCCAGCAAAAAGGGTATAATACCAAAACCCGCCAGTATCGCAATTTTGGGATGGCAAATCCCGAAGGTTACAGGAAAGCTTTAAGGCTAATGAAATCTGCCGAAAAATTTGGTATTCCTGTTGTAACCTTTGTGGATACTCCGGGAGCTTATCCCGGTCTTGAAGCTGAAGAACGTGGGCAGGGCGAAGCCATTGCCCGCAATATTTTTGAAATGACCAAACTTAAGGTGCCTATTATTGTTGTAATTATAGGAGAAGGTGCCAGTGGAGGTGCTTTGGGAATTGGGGTTGGAGATAAGGTATTAATGCTGGAAAATACATGGTATTCAGTGATTTCCCCGGAATCCTGTTCTTCTATCTTATGGAGAAGTTGGGAATATAAAGAAATTGCAGCCGAAGCTTTGAAACTTACTGCTAAGGATATGAAAAAACAAAAACTCATAGATGAGATTGTAAAAGAACCTTTGGGTGGTGCGCATAGCAATAGGGAAGAAACATTTGAGACTGTAAAAAAATCTATATTATCCTCTTTAGATGAGTTTAAAAACTTATCACCAACAGAATTGGTAAATCAACGAATGGAAAAATATTCTAATATGGGAGTATTTAAATCTTAGTTCTTTAGACATCACCCTTTCAAAATAATCCGGGGATTTATCTTCGGATTTTTTTGGCCTTGTTAACAAAAATATTTAGTTGTTAACAGGCAAATGTTAATACCGAAACCTTCCTCGAAAGGTTTTTCATTAAGATTGTCTTAACAATTTTTTTACATTCGTAATATGGAAAAAATCACTGCCCCCCAAAGCATAAAATATGGAACAGGTAATATAATTAACCTGGAAAAAGGAAAAATACCCCCACAAGCTGTTGATTTAGAGGAGGTTGTGCTCGGGGCTATGATGATAGACAAAAAGGGAGTAGATGAGATCATCGATATTTTACATGCCGATGTATTCTACAAGATTGCCCATCAATTCATTTTTGACGCCATTTTCAAACTATTTGAAAATACCGAAGCTATTGATTTATTAACCGTTTCCAATCAATTAAGAAAAGATGGCCGTCTTGATAAAGTTGGGGGAGAATATTACCTCATACAACTCACCCAAAAGGTGTCCTCATCTGCCCATATCGAGTTTCATGCACGTATCATCCTGCAAAAATATATTCAGCGTAGCCTCATAAAGATTTCAAACGAGATCATAGAAGATTCTTACGATGAAAGTACAGATGTTTTTGATCTTCTGGATTCGGCAGAATCCAAACTCTACGAGGTTACCCAGGGAAATATAAAACGTTCTACAGAGACTGCGCATAGTTTGGTGATCCAGGCTAAGAACAGGATACAGGAGATCTCGAATAAAGACGGATTAAGCGGTGTGCCTTCGGGATTTGATAAACTTGATAAATTAACCTCGGGATGGCAGCCCAGTGATCTAGTAATTATAGCCGCAAGGCCGGGTATGGGTAAAACCGCGCTAACTTTATCTATGGCACGTAACATTGCCGTGGGTAATAATATTCCGGTTGCCTTTTTCTCTTTGGAAATGTCCGCCGTACAGCTTATTACAAGGCTTATTTCTTCAGAGACGGGATTATCTTCAGAAAAATTAAGAACGGGTAACCTGGAGACCCATGAATGGGAACAGTTAAACGTGAAGGTGAAGGATCTTGAAAAAGCGCCGTTGTTCATTGATGATACCCCTTCATTGTCGATTTTTGACTTGCGGGCAAAAGCAAGAAGATTATCTTCTCAATATGGTATCAAATTGATTGTGGTAGATTATTTGCAGTTAATGACCGCGGGAAGCTCGGTAAAAGGAGGGAACAGGGAACAGGAGATATCTACAATTTCCCGTAACCTAAAGGCCCTTGCAAAGGAATTGAATATTCCCGTGATAGCACTTTCGCAATTATCCCGGGCGGTAGAAACCCGTGGGGGGAGTAAGCGCCCGTTGTTAAGTGATTTAAGGGAATCTGGAGCTATAGAGCAGGATGCAGATATTGTATCTTTTATTTACCGGCCGGAATATTACAAGATCGATGAATGGGATGATGAGGAAAGATCACCAACTGCAGGCCAGGGAGAATTTATTGTGGCCAAGCACAGGAATGGTGGCCTTGAAAATATTCGACTGAAATTTGTTGGACACCTTGGGAAATTTGATAACTTAGATGACTTTGATTCCCCTTTTGAGTTTCATTCCAAAATGAATGAAGCTGCCAATGACGACACTTTCCGTGGAGCACCTTTGCCTAATCCAAGTGCAAATGAGGCCTTTGGAAGTTCGATGAATGATTTTCATGATGATGACGACAACGACGTACCTTTTTAAACATTTATTTTTAGTAGGAAAAAGAAAATTTTACCCCCCAACATATTTTATACATAATATCACCAGGAGTGCCAAAACAATTGTTTTGGCACTCCTTTTCTTTTTTATCTCCAATACGGTATTAAGTTCATCCATTTTTATTCCTATGGATGCCAAATCCCAGTCCAACCATTTAAAAGCTTACGGTATTACTTATTTCGCCCTGGAAAAGGGATTAAATGTGCATTGGCTTCTTAACTATCAGGGAGGTTCCTTTCTTATTTCAGATAATGAAGAACTACGCAGGGAATTGCGCATAAGAGGGGTTTCTTTTGAAGTTTTGAGCGATAGCCGCACCCTGGCGATTTTGGAAGAAATTGAAAGTCCCTCCAGAAATATGGAGGCAGTAATACTGGAAAAGGCACCAAAAATTGCGGTATATTCCCCCAAAGGAAATAAGCCCTGGGATGATGCTGTGACTTTAGCGCTTTCTTATGCTGAAATTCCTTACGAAACCATTTATGATGAAGAGGTTTTAAATGATGCACTGGTTTTGTATGACTGGTTGCATTTGCATCATGAGGATTTCACCGGGCAATACGGAAAATTCTACCGCAATTACAGGACAACTCCATGGTATATTCAGGAAAAAGCTGAAGCTGAAGCACTCGCCACCAAATTGGGATATTCCAAGGTGTCTGAACAAAAACTTGCCGTAGCTTTAAAGATAAGGGATTACGTGACCGGAGGCGGCTTCATGTTTGCAATGTGCAGCGCAACAGATAGTTTTGACATTGCTCTCGCTGCTGAAGGGGTTGATATTGCAGAGCCAATGTTTGATGGCGATCCCAGCGATCCTGGATATCCATCAAAAATTGATTTTACAAAAACCTTTGCTTTTGAAAATTTTATTCTGGAACGGGATCCTATGGTCTATGAATTCTCTTCAATAGATATGACCGAAAAAAGGCGGCATCTGGAAAAAGAAGCCGATTATTTTACGCTGATGGAATTTTCAGCTAAATGGGATCCTGTACCTACTATGCTTAACCAGAATCATACTGTTCTGGTAAAAGGCTTTATGGGACAAACTACCGCTTTTGATCCTTCAACCGTAAAATCTACAGTGTTAGTGCTGGCAGAAAATAAACTTAATGGAGAAGCAAGATATATTCACGGGATCAAAGGCCAGGGATTTTTTACATTTTATGGTGGTCATGACCCTGAAGATTATCAACATAGAGTAGGGGACCCAAAAACCGAACTTGAACTGCATCCCACTTCGCCGGGTTACAGACTTATACTGAATAATGTATTGTTTCCGGCTGCTAAAAAGAAGAAGCAGAAAACTTAAGTTGGAAGTTTGTTAAGTTCTGTTTTTGTTAATTTCATTTTTGATAAACAGGGCATTCGGGATTGAGTAATTCGGAATTAGAATGGCGGCTTTATTGTTTTATTTAAAAAATATTTTCGGTTAAACAACCAATCCCAAACAACAAACTATGTAATGAAGATCTTTCAGAAGGAAATAACACTTGCAGCGAAACCCAGAGGCTTTCATCTCATTACAAAAGAGGTCATTCTCCAATGTCCTTTTATTGCTGAAATTAGCACAGGCATGTTTTCAGTCTTTATTAAACATACCTCTGCCAGTCTAAGCATCAATGAAAATGCAGATCCTACGGTGAGAGGTGACCTGGAGAGGCATTTTAATAAAATGGTGCCGGAAGGGCAGGCATATTATAAACATACCTCTGAAGGGCCAGATGATATGCCTGCACATATTAAAGCAGCTTTACTGGGAAATAATATTCAAATTCCTATTACCTCCGGGGAATTAAACCTTGGGATATGGCAGGGCATTTACCTTTGCGAGCATAGGGATGATGGGGGAGAAAGAGATCTGGTTGTAACAGCGTTCGGGAACTAGCAGGTTTTTAGTAATAAAAAATCCCGCTCAGGGAGCGGGATCAATTATATAAGAACGATAATGGTATTTAATTTATTTTACTTTGTCAACTATAGCTTTGAACGCCTCTGGGTGATTCATTGCAAGATCGGCAAGAACTTTACGGTTCAAATCGATATTTGCGGCTTTTAATCCTCCCATGAATTGAGAATAAGACATTCCGAATTGTCTGGCACCTGCATTAATACGGATGATCCAAAGTGAACGGAAATTTCTTTTCTTGGTCTTACGGTCTCTGTAAGCATACAACATTGCTTTGTCAACTGCGTTTTTAGCTACTGTCCAAACGTTTTTACGTCTTCCAAAGTAACCTTTTGCCTGTTTTAGAACCTTTTTTCTTCTGGCTCTCTTGGCAACTGAATTTACTGATCTTGGCATATTTTAATTGTTTTTGTAGCAGGCGCCCATTTTGGGACTTGATAGGCCTGACTCCAGGGTTTATAAATTGTTTAAACCATCAAGGTTCAATTACTTTAAACGTAACTGAGCTTTGATATTTGCTTCATCCGCTTCATGTACCAAAGTACTGTGCGTTAAAGCAAGCTTACGTTTTTTAGACTTCTTTGTTAAGATGTGACTTTTAAACGCGTGCTTTCTTTTGATTTTACCGGTACCAGTAAGCTTAAAACGCTTCTTGGCACTGGATTTTGTTTTCATCTTAGGCATGCTCTTTTGATTTATTAATTACCGTTCTTATTTCGTTTTCTTTGGAGACATAAACATAGTCATACGTTTACCTTCCAATTTTGGCATTTGTTCTACTTTGCCCACTTCCTCAAGGTCCTGTGCAAGGCGCAGCAATAAAATTTGCCCCTGGTCTTTAAAAACAATAGACCGTCCCTTAAAGAATACAAAGGCCTTTAATTTGGCCCCGTCCTTCAGGAATTTTTCGGCATTCTTCTTTTTAAAATCGTAGTCATGATCATCGGTTTGCGGCCCAAAACGAATTTCCTTCACCACTACTTTTGTGGCTTTCGCTTTTAAAACCTTCTCCCTCTTCTTTTGCTCGTAGAGAAATTTCTTGTAGTCCATAACCTTGGCTACAGGAGGGTTAGCGTTTGGAGAAATTTCCACCAAATCCAGTCCTTGTTCTTCAGCTATTTCCAATGCCCTTTTAATTGGATAAACTCCAATTTCAACATTTTCACCTACAAGGCGAACTTCATCTGTCCGGATTTTCGCATTAATGCGGTGTTGATCTTCTTTAATCTCTCTAAGCGGTCGCTTGGATCTTTTTCTACGTATTGCTATGGCTATATAATTTTAATTAAACTTTAAACGCTTTAAGCGTTCTTTTTATCTCGTTATTTATTAATTGGGTAAAGTCTTCTATTGACATTGTGCCAAGATCACCTTCCCCGTGCTTTCGTACAGAAACTGTACCATCTTTCTCTTCCTGCTCTCCTATTATCAACATATACGGGACCTTGCTCATTTCAGCATCCCGTATCTTCTTGCCAATAGTATCATTGCGGTTATTAGCCAGGGCGCGAATTTCGTGATTTTCCAGCAAACTCAAAACTTTTTGTGAGTATTTTTCATATTTCTCACTGAGTGAGAGAATAATAGCCTGTTCAGGCATTAACCACAAAGGAAAGTTTCCTCCGGTATTCTCAAGTAGCACAGCAACAAAACGTTCCATACTACCAAATGGTGCCCGGTGGATCATTACGGGACGGTGCATTTCATTATCGCTTCCCTTATAAGTAAGGTCAAATCTTTCAGGAAGGTTATAGTCTACCTGAATAGTACCCAGCTGCCAGCTTCTTCCCAGGGCATCCTTTACCATGAAATCCAGTTTTGGGCCGTAAAAGGCCGCTTCACCGGTTTCAACCACATAACTTAAGCCTTTTTCATTTGCGGCAGAAATTATTGCGCTTTCGGCCTTTTCCCACACATCATCGCTTCCTATATATTTGGCTTTGTTCTCCGGATCCCTTAGGGAAACCTGAGCTGTAAAATCATTAAATCCTAAGGATTCAAACACATATAAAGTAAGATCAATTACTTTTTTGAATTCTTCGTCAAGTTGGTCTGGGGTACAAAAGATATGTGCATCATCCTGTGTGAAACCACGAACTCTTGTTAACCCGTGTAATTCCCCGCTTTGCTCATATCTGTAAACCGTTCCAAATTCAGCAAAACGTTTAGGAAGATCTCTGTAGCTCCAGGGGGAGGAATTGTAAATTTCGCAATGATGCGGACAGTTCATGGGTTTTAATAAAAACTCTTCTCCTTCATTGGGAGTTTTAATAGGCTGAAAACTATCTGCTCCATATTTTTCATAATGGCCAGATGTAACATAAAGTTCCTTTTGTCCAATATGGGGTGTTACCACCATCTCATAGCCTGCAGTTCTCTGTGCTTTCTTTAAAAAGTTTTCAAGACGCTCACGCAGTGCTGCGCCCTTGGGAAGCCACAAAGGCAATCCCTGGCCAACTTTTTGAGAAAAAGTAAAAAGCTCAAGTTCTTTTCCAAGTTTGCGGTGGTCCCGTCTTTTTGCTTCTTCTAAAAGCTCAAGGTATTCTTTAAGGTCTTTTTGTTTAGGGAAAGAAATTCCATAAACTCTTGTGAGTTGTGGATTCTTTTCATCCCCTCTCCAGTAAGCTCCGGCAACGCTGGTCAATTTTACTGCTTTAATTATTCCGGTATTGGGAATATGGCCACCGCGGCAAAGATCTGTGAAAGTATCATGGTCACAAAAGCTAATAGTTCCATCTTCCAGGTTTTCTATAAGTTCTACCTTGAAGGGGTTGTCCTGTTTGGAATAAAATTTTAATGCATCTTCTTTACTTGAAGATCTCATCTTGAATTCATGCTTCCCACGGGCAATCTCCAGCATTTTATCCTCGATCTTTTTAAAATCATTTTCAGAGATCTTATGATCTCCAAAATCTATATCATAATAAAAGCCTCGCTCAATTGCAGGACCTATGGTTAATTTTACCCCGGGATAAAGCTGTTCTATGGCCTGCGCCATAACGTGAGAGGTGGAATGCCAAAATGCTTTTTTTCCTTCAGGATCATTAAAGGTAAATAAAGTAAGGCTGCCATCTGTTGTCAATGGGGTGGTGGCTTCAACCGTGGAATCGTTGAATTTGGCTGAAATTACATTTCTGGCAAGGCCTTCGCTAATGCTGAAAGCTACATCCATTGGAGTGCTGCCATTTTCAAACTCCTTTATTGTGCCGTCTGGCAAACTTATCTTTATCATTATCACAATTTAATATAAGGCAAATATAATAGGATAAAAGGGGCTGTACAATATAGAAGTAGATATAATACTATTTAATAGTTGGGATGTTCCCCTTTATTTTGATTAAATACTACTGTGTTTTTGCAGGAGAATGCCAGGCTTAATAAAATGTAGCGGTTTACTTATTATATATGATAGACTGAAAGTGATATTATTTTACCCATGATTATTTAATTAGCAATGGTAGCAAACACAGCTTCAGCATATTATAATCAGGGTGTTTTTTTATTTCAAAAAACATGAAATAAAGTTTGTTTGTAAGAAAAAAAGCGGTGTATATTTGCAGCCGCTTAGGGGATGGCCTTGTGGTTATTGGGAAGCGGGAGTTCATTGATTGTTGCTGGTTTTGTGGGGTGTTTTAGGGGGAGTGTTCCTTATAAAACTCACTCTTAAAAAAATTTTAAAAAAGTTTGTTTGATAAAGGAAAAGCATGGTATATTTGCAGCCGCTTAGTTTTGAACTGGTGGTTGTTCTTTCCCTGAAAATTTCCTTAAAAAACTTTAAAAAAAAGTTTGGTTGGTAAAGAAAAAGGGTTGTATATTTGCAGCCGCTTACAAAACGAGCGAAAGTTCATTAAATGGTACTGAAATAAGATCCCGGGTGGGTATAAAAGCAGAAGAGGTTCGAGTCCTTTTATTTTAACTAGGGTCGCGGTGCGACACAACGTTCTTTGATATATTGAATTGACAGCGCGTTTTACTACGTAGGTAGTAGAGCAAAGAAATTAAATTAAGACTAGAAAAGTCATTTTGAGTGTCTTTTATATGTGTAAATATATAGGAGATAGAAAGAACCCTTGGTAATTGTAAATTTATTTAAAGATTAACGATGAAGAGTTTGATCCTGGCTCAGGATGAACGCTAGCGGCAGGCTTAACACATGCAAGTCGAGGGGCAGCACAAGATTGCTTGCAATCTGGTGGCGACCGGCGCACGGGTGCGTAACGCGTATACAATCTACCTTATAGAGGGGGATAGCCCAGAGAAATTTGGATTAATACCCCATAGTATTATAGAACAGCATTGTTTTATGATTAAACATTTATGGCTATAAGATGAGTATGCGTTCTATTAGCTAGATGGTAAGGTAACGGCTTACCATGGCTACGATAGATAGGGGTCCTGAGAGGGAGATCCCCCACACTGGTACTGAGACACGGACCAGACTCCTACGGGAGGCAGCAGTGAGGAATATTGGACAATGGGCGAGAGCCTGATCCAGCCATGCCGCGTGCAGGAAGACGGCCCTATGGGTTGTAAACTGCTTTTATACAGGAAGAAACACTCCCTCGTGAGGGAGCTTGACGGTACTGTAGGAATAAGGATCGGCTAACTCCGTGCCAGCAGCCGCGGTAATACGGAGGATCCAAGCGTTATCCGGAATCATTGGGTTTAAAGGGTCCGTAGGCGGGATAATAAGTCAGCGGTGAAAGTCTGTGGCTCAACCATAGAATTGCCATTGATACTGTTGTTCTTGAGTGTTTATGAAGTGGTTAGAATATGTAGTGTAGCGGTGAAATGCTTAGATATTACATGGAATACCGATTGCGAAGGCAGATCACTAATAAAATACTGACGCTGATGGACGAAAGCGTAGGTAGCGAACAGGATTAGATACCCTGGTAGTCTACGCCGTAAACGATGGTTACTAGCTGTTCGGTCGTAAGGCTGAGTGGCTAAGCGAAAGTGATAAGTAACCCACCTGGGGAGTACGTTCGCAAGAATGAAACTCAAAGGAATTGACGGGGGCCCGCACAAGCGGTGGAGCATGTGGTTTAATTCGATGATACGCGAGGAACCTTACCAGGGCTTAAATGTAGTCTGACAGGAGTGGAAACACTTTTTTCTTCGGACAGATTACAAGGTGCTGCATGGTTGTCGTCAGCTCGTGCCGTGAGGTGTCAGGTTAAGTCCTATAACGAGCGCAACCCCTGTGGTTAGTTGCCAGCGAGTAATGTCGGGAACTCTAACCAGACTGCCGGTGCAAACCGTGAGGAAGGTGGGGATGACGTCAAATCATCACGGCCCTTACGTCCTGGGCCACACACGTGCTACAATGGTAGGGACAGAGAGCAGCCACTGGGTGACCAGGAGCGAATCTACAAACCCTATCTCAGTTCGGATCGGAGTCTGCAACTCGACTCCGTGAAGCTGGAATCGCTAGTAATCGCATATCAGCCATGATGCGGTGAATACGTTCCCGGGCCTTGTACACACCGCCCGTCAAGCCATGGAAGCTGGGGGTACCTGAAGTCGGTCACCGCAAGGAGCCGCCTAGGGTAAAACTGGTAACTGGGGCTAAGTCGTAACAAGGTAGCCGTACCGGAAGGTGCGGCTGGAACACCTCCTTTCTAGAGCTATTGCCTTATTAAAGGGCAAAGCGCAATTATCAAACAAAGGTTTCTTGAAAGGATTCTTTTGGTCTTAATTTAGCTGTCAATTTCGATATATTATTTTATAAGAGAAAAAAGACCATAGAGTCTAGATTCTAGAATCTATAAGTCTTGTCTCTCAAAAAGACAGTCTCATAGCTCAGCTGGTTAGAGCGCTACACTGATAATGTAGAGGTCGGCAGTTCGAGTCTGCCTGAGACTACGACGCAAGCGAGAGCTTGCGAAGTTAAAAAGGAAAAGAGTTAAAGAGGTAAAAGTCTTTGCTGTACGTTCATTAAAATACTAAAGGAAATTCTAGGAGCAGAGTTATTGCGGGTTATCAACTCATAACTCCCAACTCATAACTCTTAACTAGAGAAATGGGGGATTAGCTCAGCTGGCTAGAGCGCCTGCCTTGCACGCAGGAGGTCATCGGTTCGACTCCGATATTCTCCACAAGACAATGATCAATAAACAATGATCAATAAACAATGAAAATTGTTAATTGGTAACTGTTAATTGCTAATTGTAAAACGTTCATTGACATATTGGGAAATAAAGAATACGAGAGAATACGTTCTTTGCAGGCAACTGCAAAGGATATGAAATAATTAAAATTGATACTAAGAACAAGCTGCACGGCTGTTTTTAGTATCAGAGCAAATTAGGTAAAAGCACATAAGCTAAATAAGGGCGTATGGGGAATGCCTAGGCTCTCAGAGGCGAAGAAGGACGTGATAAGCTGCGAAAAGCTGCGGGGACTGGCACATACAGTTTGATCCGCAGATATCCGAATGGGGCAACCCACTATATTGAAGATATAGTATTCCGTAAGGAAGGCGAACCCGGGGAACTGAAACATCTAAGTACCCGGAGGAGAAGAAAACAACAGTGATTGCGCAAGTAGTGGCGAGCGAACGCGCATTAGCCCAAACCTGTATTGTTACGGCAATGCAGGGGTTATAGGACTGCGATATTGGTTGTGTAATGAATTAGAACACTTTGGAAAGAGTGACCATAGAGGGTGATAGTCCCGTATAAGTAAAGATCATAAACCATAGCAGTATCCTGAGTAGTGCGGGGCACGAGAAACCCTGTATGAATTAAGCGGGACCATCCGCTAAGGCTAAATACTCCTGAGAGACCGATAGTGAACCAGTACCGTGAGGGAAAGGTGAAAAGAACCGTGAATAACGGAGTGAAATAGATCCTGAAACCATACGCTTACAAGCGGTCGGAGCCCTTTAGTGGGGTGACGGCGTGCCTTTTGCATAATGAGCCTACGAGTTACCGTTGCCAGCAAGGTTAAGCATTTAAGATGTGGAGCCGTAGCGAAAGCGAGTCTTAATAGGGCGCTATAGTTGGTAGTGGTAGACGCGAAACCGTGTGATCTACCCTTGGGCAGGTTGAAGCTGTGGTAACACATAGTGGAGGACCGAACCCGTTGACGTTGAAAAGTCTTGGGATGACCTGAGGGTAGGGGTGAAAGGCCAATCAAACTCGGAAATAGCTCGTACTCCCCGAAATGCATTTAGGTGCAGCGATAATTATAGTTTTATAGAGGTAGAGCTACTGATTGGATGCGGGGGCTTCACCGCCTACCAATTCCTGACAAACTCCGAATGCTATAAAATGTTTATTATCAGTGAGGGCATGGGTGCTAAGGTCCATGTCCGAGAGGGAAAGAACCCAGACCATCAGCTAAGGTCCCCAAATGTATATTAAGTTGAAAAAACGCGGTTGAACTGCCCAGACAGCTAGGATGTTGGCTTGGAAGCAGCCATTCATTTAAAGAGTGCGTAACAGCTCACTAGTCGAGCGGTTCGGCATGGATAATAATCGGGCATAAATATACTACCGAAGCTATGGATTTCATATTTAGATATGGAGTGGTAGGGGAGCATTGTAATGGGGTTGAAGGTGAGCTGTAAGGCTTGCTGGACTAATTACAAAAGAAAATGTAGGCATAAGTAACGATAATGCGGGCGAGAAACCCGCACACCGAAAGACTAAGGTTTCCTCAGCTATGCTAATCAGCTGAGGGTTAGTCGGGACCTAAGGCGACCCCGAAAGGGTTAGTCGATGGACAACAGATTAATATTTCTGTACCTGCCCCGCGATAAAAGTGACGGAGGCGAAAAGTTAGTGCGTACTGACGGAATAGTACGTTGAAGGATGTGGTAACACTCTGATAGTACACAAAGGCTTCGGCTGGCGTGATAATCTAGCAAATCGACTTCCAAGAAAAGCGAGTGGTGGCAGCCCGTACCGCAAACCGACACAGGTAGTTGGGATGAGAATTCTAAGGTGCTCGAGAGATTCATGGCTAAGGAACTAGGCAAAATAGACCCGTAACTTCGGGAGAAGGGTCGCCCATCTTCGGATGGGCCGCAGTGAAGAGGTCCAGGCGACTGTTTATCAAAAACACAGGGCTCTGCTAAATCGAAAGATGATGTATAGGGCCTGACACCTGCCCGGTGCTGGAAGGTTAAGAGGAGATGTTAGCTTCGGCGAAGCATTGAATTGAAGCCCCAGTAAACGGCGGCCGTAACTATAACGGTCCTAAGGTAGCGAAATTCCTTGTCGGGTAAGTTCCGACCTGCACGAATGGTGCAACGATCTGGACACTGTCTCAGCCATGAGCTCGGTGAAATTGTAGTATCGGTGAAGATGCCGATTACCCGCTGTGGGACGAAAAGACCCCGTGCACCTTTACTATAGCTTAGTATTGACTTTGGACAAGTGATGTGTAGGATAGGTGGGAGACTTTGAAGCGGCGTCGCCAGGCGTTGTGGAGTCATTGTTGAAATACCACCCTTTACTTGTTTGAAGCCTAACCCCTGAAAATGGGGGACAATGCTTGGTGGGTAGTTTGACTGGGGTGGTCGCCTCCAAAAGAGTAACGGAGGCTTCTAAAGGTTCCCTCAGCACGCTTGGTAACCGTGCGTAGAGTGCAATGGCAAAAGGGAGCTTGACTGAGAGACATACAGGTCGATCAGGTACGAAAGTAGAGCATAGTGATCCGGTGGTTCCGTATGGAAGGGCCATCGCTCAAAGGATAAAAGGTACGCCGGGGATAACAGGCTGATCTCCCCCAAGAGCTCACATCGACGGGGGGGTTTGGCACCTCGATGTCGGCTCGTCACATCCTGGGGCTGGAGAAGGTCCCAAGGGTTGGGCTGTTCGCCCATTAAAGTGGCACGCGAGCTGGGTTCAGAACGTCGTGAGACAGTTCGGTCTCTATCTACAGTGGGCGTTAGAAATTTGAGTGGATCTGACTCTAGTACGAGAGGACCGAGTTGGACTGACCTCTGGTGCACCAGTTGTTCCGCCAGGAGCATTGCTGGGTAGCTACGTCGGGAAGGGATAAGCGCTGAAAGCATATAAGCGCGAAACCCACCACAAGATGAGATTTCTTTAAAGGATCGTGGAAGACTACCACGTTGATAGGCCATAGGTGTAAAGGCAGTAATGTCATAGCCGAGTGGTACTAATAATCCGTAAAGCTTAGTGCGGCCCCCTCCGGCTCCCCCCATTAGGGGGAGAGTTTAGGAGGGGAGCTAAAAACCTATCTAATAGCATTTTAATTATCTTCGTTATTCTTTTCTATTGTTTATTTCCTTATATGTTAATCTTATTATCACGCTAAGGCGTGAAGTGAATAGTAAATAGTAAATAGTGAATAGTTTTAAACTAATCACTACTCACCAATCACTAATCACTAATAATTTAAGGTGGCTATAGCAACGGGGCTCACCTCTTCCCATTCCGAACAGAGAAGTTAAGCCCGTTAGCGCAGATGGTACTGCTGTATTGTGGGAGAGTATGTCGTCGCCTTGTTTTTGAAAGACCTTTACTGAAAAGTAAAGGTCTTTTTTGTTTTATACTTTTTGAAAAGCACGTATCGAAAGATTCGTGCTTTTTTTGTTGGTAGAAATTGTAAAGGCTCACCCCCGCCCGTACCGAAACGGTACGTTCGGGCGGGTCTTCCCATTCCGAACAGAGAAGTTAAGCCCGTTAGCGCAGATGGTACTGCTGTATTGTGGGAGAGTATGTCGTCGCCTTGTTTTTGAAAACCCTTCATCATATCGATGAAGGGTTTTTTTATGGAATAATGTTAAGTACTGTTGTATTGTGGGAGCCCCGCCCGTACCGTTCGGGCAGGCCTGCCTGCCTGCCGGCAGGCTTCTTTTTGAAAACCTTTATTGAAAAGTAAAGGTCTTTTTTTGTTTTATACTTTTTTCAAAAGCACCTCTCGGGAGATTGGTGCTTTTCTTATTTGTGTAACTAATCCATACCAACCTATAGCTATCCCACACCCGTGCCTAAGGTATGTTTGGGCAGATCTTTTTTGTTTATATTATTCCCAAACGCACCTCTCCAAAAGACTGGTGCTTTTTATTTAAAGAAATGGAAGGCACTTATCGTAAATCTGCGCCGGGCAAATACATACCTTAAGTCTCGGGGGTGTGAGTTGTGTTTTGAAATAATCTATGGGGAAGATTGAAATCGCACGGCCAGGATCATCTTTCTTACTAATAGTTACTTGTGATCCTTACTATTATTCCAGGCATAAAAATATGTTCATTCCGTAAGAGAACATTTATTGGGTGATCAAATGAGTAAATCAATCAATCAAATAAAGATCTTACCAATGTGGTAATGCCTTTAAACATAAAAAACACCGCTGCTGCACAGGCCAAAATTCCAAAAATCAACACAGCAAGATACCAGGGATGATTCTGGTTATTAAAGGCGCTGTATAAAACTATAGGACCAATACCTGATAGTGGGATTGCACCCGCAAAATATTTCAAACCTTTCCCTAATAAAGCTTTATTTGTATGTTTCATTTTTTATAATAGATTGTCACTCTACAGTATAATTTAAATAATCTGTTTCTGCTATCCGGAAATACCCGAGTGCATAATTCTGCGGATTGGTGACGTTAATCACATTTCCCCTTACGGTCGTAGGCTGCGTTTGAAAAGGACCTCCTCCAGATCCGGCTTGTGATCTTAAAATGAACATATATTCATAAAATCGTCTGCTCATTCCCTGTACTTCAAAACGCACTTCATCACCGGGGCGTAAATCCTCATCGCTAAAATAAGCAAATGTGCGGTTACCATTCGTGAATTCATCATCATAAATTTGAAGCGACAAATCTTCATGCAATAACCTGAAAAGATAATAATTGCGTTCCTCTACGGGATCTGTATAAAAAACTTTTAATTCAATATTATCTCCTGTAAAACCACCACCGGTAGTTTGTTCCACATTCTCCAGACTCGCAACTGGAATAAGATTTTCGCTGGCCGTATATAATTCTCCTTCATAAAGGATCTCAAGCTCATACGTTCTATCAAAACTTAGATATAAATTATTGTTTCTGTAATAACCCGATTCAATTTCGTCAAAAATATATTCCCTGCCAGATGAATCTCTCACCAATACCGTCGCTTCCTTTGCAGGAATTGACCTGTCTTCAAAAAATGGAGCAGTAGTTGTTAATCTAATGGTTTGCATAGATGAAGGATTTTCCTTGTCACGTAACAAAGAAGCATCAATCACAAGTCTTGGTTCACTTTCCTCAAGATCTACCTGCACCACCTCTTCACAACCTAATATCCCAGTAATTATAAGTATGCATAAAATTTTAATACCGCTTTTCAAAGTCTTTTGAGGTGGGAAAACTATATAGCTTTTGTCCATGGCTTAAAATTTGAAATTATAAGTTACTGAAGGGATTATTCCGAATAGACTTAATCTTACAGCTTCATTTAGTCCGTTGTCCTGATTCTTTCTGAAAGTATATGAAACTGCATTCTGTCTGTTATATACATTGTATATGCCAAAATTCCAGGAGGAAGTATAGGCCTTCTTTTTTCCAAAATTTGGAGAATAGGTTGCAGAAATATCCAGCCTGTGATAAGCAGGCAGTCTGTTACTGTTGCGAAGGGAATATACCGGAATTGTAAGATTTTCAAAAACATACTGTCCCGTGGGAAATGTTGTGGGCAATCCTGTTTGGTAAGCAAAATTTGCATTGAATTGCCATTTTTTGCTCAATTCATAACCGGCGGTAATTGACAGGTCATGGGGTTTATCATAATTTGTATTATACCATCCTCCATTATTTATTCCTGTTTCTACCAGCGTTCTACCGGCTGTTTTCTGTTGGGTTCTTGAAAGCGTATAGGCCAGCCAACCGGTAAATTTCCCTGCATTTTTTCTAATCAGGATCTCAAGCCCGTAAGCTCTTGCCTCTCCCGGTAATACTACCCGTTCTATGGCGTTGTTCGCTACCAGGTTGGCACCATCAATATAGTCTAGCCTGTTTTCAATGATCTTATAAAAGGATTCTACCTCCAGGGAATAAAGTTTATTTCTTAAATTCTGAAAATACCCTATTGCAATCTGGTCCAATATCTGGGGCTCTATATATTTACCGCTTGGTGCCCATACATCAAGGGGAGTAGGGGAACTGGTATTTGTGATAAGATGGAGATATTGGCTCATCCGGTTATAACTCGCCTTTATAGATTGGTACTCATTAAAATTGTATGCCAATGCTATGCGGGGTTCAAGATTTCCAAAACTGCGTTCAATTTTATTTTTTGAAAGACTTCTTGTACCTACCGGGTCTGCTTCCTCATAAATTCCAAAAGCATCATTAAAAACCACAGGTTGATCATTTTCATAAACATTCAGCTCCTGTTGCCCAAGCCGGAAAAAACTACTGTATCTTAATCCGTATTCCGCAGCAAGCCTGGGAGAAATAGTATGTTCCATTGAAAAGTATACTGCATTTTCAAAAGCATATTTCTTGGTAAGTTCAAAATAGTTAATTCCTGATCCCGGATTACTGGGTTCTATTTCTCCCGGATTAAATTCATAATAGGTATTCTGGATCCCGTAATCCAAACTTATATTTTCATTGAGGTAGTGATTGAAATCATACTTCATATTGAGGTTTTTAATCCCGCTGTTCCAGTTAAATTCAACAAAATCCAGGGTTAAGCCGTAATAATAATCACTGTAGATCACAGAGAGGTTTGTGAAAATATTATTGGATAACACGTGGTTCCATCGCAAATTAAACACTGCATTACCATAAGTGTTTTTAAAGCGTTCGCTAAGATTAAAAACATCCCTTCCAAAATAACCTGAAAATAACAGGGTGTTATTGTCATTCAACCTGTAGCTCAATTTGGTGTTAAGGTCATAAAAGTAGGCCACATTTGGATTATCTGTCAACTTCAGGAATAAGTGAGCATAGGAACCCCTTCCACCTACAAGGAAGGAGCCTTTATCTTTTACAATTGGGCCCTCTAAAAGAAGACGGCTGGATATTAAGCCAATACCACCATTGGCTTTAAAATTTTTACTGTTCCCATCTTTTTGATAGATTTCTAATACAGATGATGCCCTTCCTCCATATTTTGCCGGTATTCCACCTTTATATAGTTTCAGGTTCTTAACAGCATCGGGATTGAATACTGAAAACAATCCAAATAAATGAGAAGAATTATAGATGGTAGCTTCATCTAAAAGAATAAGATTTTGGTCTACAGCCCCGCCACGTACATTAAATCCGGAGGAGCCTTCTCCCGCATTTGAAACCCCGGGAAGTAGTAATAAGGATTTAATAATATCTACCTCCCCAAATACAACAGGAATTTTTTGAATGGTGTTTATATCAAGTTGGTTAACGCTCATTTCCGGTGAAATAATATCAAGGCTCTCATTATTCTGGCTTATAACAACTTCATCAAGCGTTTCAGAGGATTCCCGTAGGTCTATATTTCGGGTTGTGTTGGAATTAATGCTTATTTCAAGGTTAACCTCACTAAATCCAATAAAGGAAACCAGCATCCGGTGATCTCCCGCCGGCAGTTTTATGGAATAAAAGCCATATTCATTACTGGTGGTCCCGGTATTAAGATCGGGAAAAAGTATATTAACCCCATAGAGGGTCTCATTACTGGCAGCATCTTTTATAATTCCATTTAGGGTATATCTCTCCTGTGCCTGGGAACTGGTACTCAAAAAAATAAGTAAAACAAAAAGGATATTTTTCAATTGAATTTTTTAGATAAAGATAAAATTTGAATTGTTTTCAACCTCATTAATTATGATTTGTGGAACCATATTTTTAAAATATGGTATTGATAGAATTTATTTGAAAATGGTTTTCAAGCTGGAATAAAATAAGATTATAAAAAAGCCCGGTTTAATACCGGGCATTTTTAATTTTGAATTCTCAGTTAAAGACTAAAATCCCAATATTTCATTCAGAGTTTCACTTGGACGCATCGCTTTGCTAACCAGGTCTTCTGTGGGGTAATAATAACCTTCAATATTTTGCGGTTTTCCCTGTGCATCTACAAGGTCCTGAAGAATTTTTTCTTCATTGGTCTTTAGTTTTTCAGCAATACTTGCAAAATGGTTTTTTAACTCCTTATCCTTATCCTGTTTTGCTAATTCCTGTGCCCAGTAGAGTGCAAGATAGAAATGGCTTCCCCGGTTATCCAGCTCATTAACCTTACGCGAAGGGGATTTATCATTTTTTAGAAATAATTCAGTTGCTTTATCAAGTGTTTCAGAAAGTATCACGGCCTTGGTATTTCCTGTAGTTTCGCCCAGGTGCTCAAGGGAAACCGTCAGCGCCAAAAATTCTCCAAGCGAGTCCCATCTTAAATGGCCTTCCTCAAGGAATTGTTGAATATGCTTGGGAGCAGATCCTCCGGCACCGGTTTCAAATAATCCTCCACCATTCATCAATGGAACAATTGAAAGCATTTTGGCACTGGTTCCCAATTCCAGAATTGGGAAAAGATCTGTGAGATAATCGCGCAGCACATTTCCGGTTACCGAAATTGTGTCCTTACCTTCTTTAACTCGTTGAAGCGTAAATTCAGTCGCTTTCTCAGGAGAAAGAATTTTTATATCCAGCCCCTTTGTGTCCAGGTTTCCTAAATATTTGTTTACTTTTTTAATGATCTCTGCATCATGAGCCCGGTTTTCATCCAGCCAAAAAATGGCGGGCATTCCTGTAGCTTTTGCTCGGTTTACCGCCAGCTTTACCCAATCTTCTACCGGGGCATCCTTGGTTTGACACATTCTCCAAATATCTCCCTCTTCAACTTCATGTGTGAGAAGGGTTTTTCCGTTGGCATCAACCACTTTTACAGTTCCGGCCGATTTTATTTCGAAAGTTTTGTCGTGAGATCCGTATTCTTCAGCTTTTTGGGCCATTAATCCCACATTGGGAACTGTACCCATAGTGGTAGGATCAAAGGCTCCATGTTTTTTGCAAAATTCTATGGTCGCTTGATAAATACCGGCATAACTACTGTCCGGGATCACCGCTTTGGTGTCCTGAGGTTGACCATTTTTATTCCACATTTTCCCAGAGGTCCTAATCATAGCAGGCATAGATGCATCTATGATCACGTCGCTTGGCACATGCAGGTTGGTGATTCCTTTATCTGAATCTACCATCGCGATGGATGGGCCATTTTCAAAAGCAGCTTTTAAATCTTCCTGAATTGCAGCTTTTTGCTCCATTTCCAGTCCTGAAAGAGCTTTTACCAATTCGCCCAGACCGCTGTTTGCATTCACACCCAACTTTTTTAAGGTGTCGCCATGTTTTTTGAAAATATCCCTAAAGAATACTCTAACCGCGTGACCAAATATAATAGGGTCTGAAACTTTCATCATCGTTGCCTTCATATGCAGGGAGAAAAGAACATCTTTTTCCCTGGCATCTGCTACCTGATCCTCAAGAAATGATAGCAAAGCTTTTTTGCTCATCATGGTGGCATCTATAATTTCCCCTTTTTGAAGTTTTAAATTTTCCTTTAAAACCTCCTCTTTTCCCGAGCTATCTTCCAAAATAATTTTAACGCCGGTCTCATTTTCAAGAGTTAAAGACCTTTCATTGGAATAGAAGTCCCCGGTATCCATAGTGGAAACATGAGTTTTAGAATCTGAGGACCATTCTCCCATGGAATGGGGATTTTCTTTTGCATAATTCTTCACCGCACGTGGGGCTCTCCTGTCTGAATTTCCTTCGCGAAGAACAGGATTTACCGCGCTTCCTTTAACCTGGTCGTACTTTTTCTTAATGGATTTTTCCTCTTCATTTTGTGGATTAGATGGATAATCTGGTAACGCATAACCTTTTTCCTGTAATTCCCTAATCGCTGCTTCCAGCTGTGGTTCTGATGCACTGATATTTGGAAGTTTAATAATATTGGCTTCCGGTTGGTTTACCAGGTCTCCCAACATTTTAAGGGCATCGGGGACCCGTTGCTCTTCGCTAAGCACCTCCGGAAATTGTGAGAGTATCCTGGCAGCAAGGGAAATATCTGTGGGTTCAATATCAATTTTGGAAGTGGCAGTAAAGCTTCTTACTATGGGTAAAAAAGAAAAAGTCGCCAGCATGGGCGCTTCATCAGTTTTTGTATAAAAAATGGTCGATCTTTTTGTCATGAGTTATTTTTATTATTCAGTTTATAGGCCGGATTTAGAAATTCAGCTATAATTATGAGGATTTAAATTAATTGAAAAATTTCGGGGAAGTATTCAGAAAAAAGTAACCTCCGCCTCGCGAAGATAACATTTTTAGGCCTCTATTCATAATATGAATACCGGGAAGTGGAGGGATTAAGAAAAATTTACAATAAAAAAGCCATTTCAAAATACAATGTATATTGAAATGGCTTCTAACGAAATAACGCTTTACCGCAGGATATTAAAATCAATTGTAAGTCTATTACCACAACTTACTACGTGCATTATTTCACTCGATACCTGTTGTTCACAAACGCGCCCAAAAAGTATCAAAGGTGCTTTCATCTTTCGAACTGAATTTGCTGTGCAAATTAATTGTTATATAGAAGATAAAAACATATGTAAAGAACTTGGCTTTACCGTATTAAAAACCTGGAAATCCTTGTGTCATTCTATCAGGTTTTTTAATATCTCTCAATATAATATTTTTATTTATGAAATTGAGAAGTTTTAACTTGCTACTTTTCAACAGGTTATAGTGTTAAAAAAGTGTAAACCCAAAGAAGAAGAATTTACCAAAATGACGTGGAATCAGGTATTTTGGAAAATCATTTAATTTAATAAAATGTGAAAGTCTAAATGATATAAACAAAAAAAGCCCCGAGTGGGGCTTTAAAGTAATTTAAAACAGGAAAAATTTTATTCAGTAACTGCTCTATATGCATTTACTCTACCATGACCAAAGAATATGCTTTGACCATTCCCATTTACCTTATCTGCAGTTTTGATCAATTGAGCTTCCACCTCGCGAGGCCCAATTTGACCTCCATTCTTAGCAATAATAAGAGCTGCAACTCCAGATGCATGGGGAGCGGCCATACTTGTGCCTGCATTGTAATTGAAAGCATTTACACCGCTTGCAACACTATATATCATATCTAACTGGGCTACATCAAAATCTCCACCAGGAGCCGCAAAATCTACCAAAGATATACCATGATCTGTATAACTTGCAGGAACATCGAAGTTTGTGTATGGGTTGGAATATGGGTGCCAATTTTCTGGAGCTGAAGCCGAAATGGAAATTACATTATTTAAGCCTGCCGGCAATTTAATATAAGCAGAGTTTCCGTCAAAATTTGTTGCGCCATTCCCGGCAGATGCGATAATAGTGGATCCTTTGCCATGAGCATAGTTAATTGCTCGTTGTTGTGCTATCACTATTTCCATTATATATTTTGCGGGAATTTTGTATTCTACTCCATTCGCATCAATTAATTTACCATTCTTGTTAAGGGTAGCACCTAAACTCATATTTATTACATCTGCCCCGTTATTTCCGGAATATACAATACCAGCATTTATTGAGCTAAATGGACCGCTACCGGAAAATTCAGATAAAACTTTAATTCCAACAAGCTCGGCTTCATATGCTACACCTATTACCCCAAAATTATTTTTATTTGCTCCGATGGTTCCGGCTACGTGGGTGCCATGATTAGCAAATCTTCCAGGTCTGGTCCAGTAGGGTTCATTGGCTATAAAAGATGCGGAAAGATTTCTATTTAATGTTTGAGCAAATTCTATGTTCTCTCTATCTATACCCGAATCCAGAACGAAAACACTTGCTCCTTTTCCCGTAAAACCTTGATTCCACGCTTTAGGCGCCTCAATAGCCTCCATTCCCCATAAACGTATATAAGAAGTCTCGGTAGAACCAGGGCTTGGAGTTAAGGCATTGGCCAAGAAATCCTCCTGAGTAATCCCCTCTTTTTCCTTTGGTATCCACGCAATTTCATAATCGGGAACCACAGATTCCACATCCTTGTTCTTTAAAGTGTTGTTGATGAAATTGACATCTTTAGAACTCACTATGGAAATTCCAATTTCAGGAATGGAGCTTACAATCTCTCCGCCGCTGTTCTTTAGAAAATTTTCCACACTTTTGGTTAACTCACCATTGGTTGTAACCACCATATAATTGGTAAAAGGAGGTTCATTTAAATCGGTTTCTGTTACCATCACCTCATTAGTAACATCTTCTTTTTCACAGGATGTGAATAATACTCCTGCAGCGCAAAGTAGAAGCGCCATTCCTTGTAATTTGTTTTTTTTCATGTAATTAGGTTTTTGAGTGCGGAAGGTAATCTATTTTTAATCACATTAACAGAATTTTATAATTCAACAAAAGTTAAAGTGTCGAAATGTGCAAATATTAGAGTAATAACGTTAAAATTTGGTTAATAAAAAAAGCCCCAAAAAGGGGCTTTTTAAACTTTTTATAAAAGAGATGTTAGTATCTTCTTTCTTCTTTAATACGGGCTTTTTTACCAGTAAGACCTCTGAAATAATAAATACGGGCTCTTCTAACTTTACCTCTCTTGTTCACTTCTACTTTTTGAAGTGCAGGTAAGTTTACAGGGAAGATACGTTCAACACCAACAGTACCACTCATTTTGCGAATAGTGAATGTTTTAGATGAACCTGTTCCTTTAACCTGAATAACAACCCCTCTAAAAAACTGAGTACGGGTTTTTGCGCCTTCCTTAATTTCATAGTACACAGTGATAGTATCACCTGCTGAAAATTCCGGAAAATCTTTTTTTGTAACGAACTCGTCCTGAACGAATTTAATTAACGATTCCATAGTTATATGTTTGGATATAGCCTAAAGCAACATTCACGATTTTCGCCAGAGGTTGGTTTAGAAACGAGTGCAAAATTAATAAAATTAACTTCACCTGCAATAATAATTTTGGTTATTCATCTTTTAAAAGATCAGGTCTTAATTGCCTGGTCCTCAAATAGGATTGTTCTTCCCGCCAGGTTTCTATCTTTGGAAAATTTCCTGAGGTTAATATTTCAGGTACTTTCCATCCTTTATAGTCGGCCGGTCGGGTATAAACGGGTGGGGCGAGGAGATCATCCTGAAAGGAATCTGTTAATGCTGAAGTTTCATTTCCCAAAACTCCGGGGATCAATCGTATTACGGCATCACAAAGCACCGCTGCGGCAAGTTCACCCCCCGAAAGCACATAATCACCTATGGAAATTTCCCTGGTAATAAAATGATCCCGAACCCGCTGGTCTACTCCCTTATAATGGCCACAAAGGATGATTATATTCTCTTTTAAAGATAGGGTGTTTACCGTTTTTTGGTTAAGGGTTGCTCCATCGGGGGTCATGTAGATTATCTCGTCATATTCCCTTTCAGCTTTAAGGCCGGTAATACATTTGTCTATAGGCTCTATCATCATCACCATACCTGCACCTCCACCAAATTGATAATCATCAATTTGCTTATAATTATCTGTAACATAATCTCGCAAATTATGAAGGTGTATCTCGACTAGTCCCTTTTCAATGGCTCTTTTTAATATAGAAACATCAAAGGGGCTGGTAAGTATATCCGGTACTACGGTTATTATATCTATTCGCATTTAAGTCTTAATTAGGAAGCTGCAAAGATAGGGAAGTATCTTAACAATTTTTTCCCGTGGACCTTTGCTTACTTGTCGCTGGCTTTGTTGCGTTCATCCTGGAGCAAACGGCCAAGGCGTTGTTCTTTTTCCAGGGCTTTTTCCCTGTAAAGATCAAATTCTTTTTCAGTAGACTGAAGTTTATTTCTTGCTTCTACCGTATGAGAATGGCTCTGCCTGTATCTAAAAATAAAAAACAATAAGGCTAATACCAGCAAAGCTACGATGCCCCACATAAATGCCATATAACCCCCTTTGCTGAAGGGCATTCCCAAAAAGGTAATAGCATCTTTATCGGCATTTACCTTTTCCAGTTCCAGCCGTGTTGCTTCCAGGTCATCTTTCAATTGGTTGATCTGGTCTTGTTGTTGGTCAATGGTATTTTTCTGGGTAATGATGTCTTCATTTAATGTCGAAAAATACTGTCCTGTCTTATTCTTTAAAGTTATCAGTTCATTATAATCCACAACTTTGTAACCCTGATAGTCATTAGACCTTTCTATTAGGTTTGTGAAATCTTCTTCAACAGGATTAAGACCGGAATTAGTATCCTGTGCCACACTGTTCCAATTAAGGGCAACACTTAAAATTCCAAAAAATAATAATTTCTTCATGGGGTGAATTTTACTTTGAATTATTTACACAACGCCTCAGGAAAAAACTTATTGCCGCAAATATTTTTTCCTTAAAAATTTATTCCTTTTTGGCTCTTACGGCATCCTCAAAATCGATTTTTTCATCTACGTCTCCCGAAAATGCACTAATCCACGCATTTTTGAAAATATTGAAAACAGTAGGGAGGGTTTTTGCATCAACATTATTTAGGTCTCCTTCCAGCGGGACCTGTGTTGCCAGGGTATCTGTTCCCTGGTTTTTTAAAAGGAATTTAAAAACTCCTACAAAACCTTCCCATAACTTTTTAAAAAATCCCCCTTCATCATCTTTTCCAAGGAGTTTGGTATTTATAAACATTGGTTTTAAATAACCTTTGAGATATCCATTTGCAATGGCAACCTCACTGTAGAGCTCAAAGGTGCCACTTTCAAAATCTACCCCCGCAAACCTCAGGCTTAGATCATTCAATGCTCTAACATCTGCCTGTTTTAATGAAAACTCCATATCCAGATCGGGTATTTTTTTAAGGAGATTTAAATTTCCTTCCAGAATCACATCACCCCCTCCTATAGAGACTGCTGTTGCATGTAAGTAAGATGGAAGTGTCTTCTCTTTATTAACCACATTGCTCAAATTGGTTGCTTCCAGATTTATCGATTCCAGGAACATACTTATTTCAGGGTCTGAAGATAGTTGTACAAAATTTGCAGTTCCGTTATGTACCGTAAAATGATTTATGTCAATGGGGACAAGATCTGTTAGGGCTTTGGTCCAGTCATCAACATCTGCTTCCCCTTCCATGGGCTCATGTTCCTGATCTTCAAAAATATAATTGAATTTTGGATTATGTAGTTCAATTTCACTTACGATCTTTCCTTTGAAAAGGGATTTCCATTCTATTGATATATCCGATTTTTCAAAATCCAACATAGGGGTGTTAGTTCTGGCACCTATTTTTTTAAGCACAAGCCCTTCAATTACATAGGCTCCCCTTAATAGTGCAACATCAATATCCTTGACATAACCCTCGTAACCTGGGATATCATTCAAGGTCCGGTTAACATATTTTTCAAGATATATTGGTAGTAACAATCTGGCAATTATTATAAGGGCCACTATAATAATGGGAATTGTATATCTTTTATAAAAGATCCGGATCTTTTTTGCTGCTTCCTCCATTCTAAGAGCTTTTTACAAAATTGGGTATAAGTAATTGTTTTTTAGGTTAATGTACTCCTAAAAAGAAAAACCCACCGGTTAAGGTGGGTTTGAATTTCAAATTTTGAACCTGGATTTAATAATAGTTATAGCGTCTTACTTTTGCAATGTATTTGGCAAGACGAATTACCTGCTGGCTGTACCCGTATTCATTGTCATACCATACATACAGGACTATGTTTTTACCATCCTCTGTTACAATGGTAGCTTTGCTATCATAAATAGAAGGTTGTGCAGAGCCTATGATATCTGTAGATACAAGTTCATTGTCTATAGAATATTTTATTTGTTCTACCAATTCTCCTTCCAGGGCAAATCGCTTCATTATCTCATTTACATCATTTAAAGAAGTTGCTTTTTGCACCTCGAGATTAAGGATTGCAAGGGAACCATTTGGAACCGGTACCCGTATGGCATTGGAAGTAAGCTTACCTTCCAACTGTGGTAAAGCCTTCGCAACTGCTTTTCCTGCACCTGTTTCTGTAATAACCATGTTTAATCCCGCAGCACGGCCTCGTCGGTATTTGCTATGAAAGTTATCAACAAGGTTCTGGTCATTAGTGTATGCGTGTATAGTTTCAATATGACCGTGTACAATACCCAAAGTATCTTCCATTGCTTTTAACACGGGAACTATCGCATTGGTAGTACAGGAAGCAGCTGAAAAAATGTCATATTCATCTGGGCTGTATTCTTTATGGTTCACCCCGTGTACTATATTTGGAATTCCTTTGCCCGGGGCAGTAAGTAAAACTTTTGAAGCTCCCTTACTGCTAAGTAAGCGAGTTAATTCTTCTTTATCTCTAAAGGCTCCGGTATTATCAATTACCAAGGCATCCTCAATGCCGTAGGAAGTATAATCTATGTCTTCAGGGTCATTGGCTGAAATTATATGAACTGTAGTGCCGTTAACTATTAATGCCGAATTTTTTTCGTCGATGGTAACAGTTCCTGAAAAATCTCCATGTACAGAGTCACTCTTTAAAAGTGAAGCTCTTTTTTCCAATACTGTTCTGTCAACTTTTCCTCGTGTAACAATGGCGCGAAGTCTTAACTGGCTTCCTTTTCCTGTGCGTGTCATTAATTCGCGGGCCAGAAGTCTTCCTATCCTTCCAAAGCCGTATAATACTACATCCTTAGGGGTTACTTCCTGGTAGTCTTTCGCGTTTTTCAGTTTGCCAGAAATAAAGGATTTCGCATTTTGATAATCAACATCTTCAAGATGGTACTCATAAGTAAGTTTTCCAATATCCAGTTTTGCCGGTGGAAGGTCCAGGTCCTTTATGGCCTGGGCTATTTCTACAGAATCAAATATTGAAATAGGTTTTTGTACAAACTCACCGGCATATTCGTGCAGGTTCAATATATCACTAACATTGCGGTTTATCAATTGGTTTCTGAATAAAACCAGTTCAATTGATTTATCATACCAAAGATCGCTAACAATCTTAATAAATTCAACCGATGCCCTTCTGCGGTCGGCTTGAAAAGCAAGTTCCTTTTCGTAAACTTCGTTAAATCCCATTTTTGTAATGCGTTTAGGTTGTGTGTTTAAAACGGTGCAAAAGTATAGATTTCAAACGTTTTCGTAAAACATTTATAAAAAAAATAACCCGCCCTTTTCAGGAGCGGGTTATAGCCGATTATTATAATGGTTTAACGCCAGATATATGTTTGTTCCTGCCCTTCGCGATTCATAAATGTCACGCTTATGGGTTCAGATGGATCCTTGGAATTCATAATCTTTTGAACTTCGGAAATATTTGCTACTACCTGATTGTCAATTCTGGTTATAATAATACCAATAAGGGCCTGAGATTGTTTGTCACCTTTTAGGGCCCTGCTTATTTTTACACCCTGTGATATATTATATTGCTTTAGGTCTTCAGGAGAGGCATTAGTAACCTCAAGGCCAATTGGGGTAATAGCAAAGGTTTCATATTTCGTGATCTTCACATTAAGATCTCTTTCATTACCATTACGTAGAATTTTTACTTTTACTACATCACCGGGTCTTTTCGATCCAATATATCCGGTAAGGTCTGCCATTCTGCGCACTTCAATGTTGTCTATTTGTCTTATTACATCCTTAGGTTTTATGCCTGCCAGGGCAGCTCCGCTACCTGAGTCAACATCGCTCACCACCACACCCTGTGAGACGGGGAGGTCAAGTTGGCTGGAGATTGCGGTATTCACATCCTGCCCGCGTATTCCAAGAATTCCCTGCTGTACATTTCCAAACTCCATAATATCCTCCACAATTTTACGGGCATTATTAGATGGAACAGCAAAACCATAGCCTACATAGCTTCCGGTTTGTGAAGAAATTGCCGTATTTATTCCTATAAGCTCCCCATTAATATTTACCAGGGCGCCGCCGCTATTTCCAGGATTAATTGCGGCATCTGTCTGGATAAAAGATTGGGGTGTGCCATCGGTAATTCCCAGGTCCCGTGCTTTTGCACTTATAATACCAGCAGTAACAGTAGAGGTAAGATTAAAAGGATTACCCACTGCCAGCACCCATTCTCCCAACTTCACATTATTGGAATTTCCAAAAGGAAGGTATTGGAGGTCCTTTGCATCTACTTTAATTAAGGCAATATCTGCCCGGGGATCAGATCCTATCAATTCAGCCTTGTAGGTTTGATTGTTATTAAGGGTCACTTCAATCTCACTGGCACCTTCAATTACATGATTATTTGTAACTATATAACCGTCTGGAGTAATGATCACTCCAGATCCCGCGCCCCGAAGTGCTTTACCCGCCGTTCCTCCGCGCGAATAGTATTCCCAAATCGTTGTGGGTTGTTTAAATACCGCTACATTCTTCACGTGAACCACGCCATGCACCGTTTTTTCTGCTGCTTCTGTGAAATCGGCATTCGTACCGTAAATGTTTTCATAAGAGACAGGAAGGATATTAGCGGCTTTCGTTTCTATTGGAAGATCATTTAAGAAAGCCGGCTCTTCTTCCATTAACATTTTATAGGAGCCAAGGGTTAAGGCTCCACCAAGCATTGAAACAATAACTAGTTGAGAGAATTTTTTCATTTTCGTAAAATTTTTAAGTCTGTATTCCCGGAGGTGAATTAACTTTTCATTTCCCCGCTGCTTAGTTTAAGAACGAAAAAATTTGTCATATTGTTGTACCTTTGTTCGTACCAATATAAAGTCAATGAATGTAGAATTCTATAAATTTCACGGCACCGGAAATGATTTCATTATGGTTGACAATCGTGACACTATTTTCCCCAAAAATGATACCAATCTAATCAATAGATTATGTCACCGAAGATTTGGCATAGGGGCCGATGGTTTGATCTTATTGGAAAATGCCGGGGATGAGGAAAATGATTTCAAAATGGTGTATTTTAATTCAGATGGAAACCAAAGCTCTATGTGTGGTAATGGAGGGAGATGCATTGTTGCTTTTGCTAAATATTTAGGGATTATAGCTAATAGTGCCGGTTTTACAGCTATAGATGGGAAACATTCGGCCGTGATCAACGGGCAGGAGGTAAGTTTAAAAATGCAGGATGTAGATGCATCAGATCTTAATGAAGCCGCTCTTTTTCTGGATACTGGTTCTCCGCATCATATCGAGTTTACAGATGAAGTAGGAGATATAGATATAAAAAGGCAGGGAGCAAAGATCAGGTATTCCTCAAAATATGAAGAAAACGGTGGCACCAATGTGAACTATGTTCAACAGGATGGAGATCATAATTTTTTAGTACGAACCTATGAAAGAGGGGTGGAAGATGAAACCTATTCCTGCGGCACCGGTGTAACTGCAGTTGCGCTGGCCGTACACGCCCTGGGCCGCACTAATTCTAGAGATATCACCCTGAAAACCAGGGGAGGTAATCTACAGGTTTCATTTGATGAAAAAGAAGAACAGTATTTCAATATTTGGCTTACCGGCCCTGCAGAATATGTATTTAAGGGAGAATTTGAATGCTAACATTAAAAGGAGATAAGATATATTTAAGGGCATTGGAACCCGGGGATCTCGATTTTATTCTTGAGGTGGAAAACACCGAAGAATTTTGGGAGGTAAGTGCTACGCGCGTGCCATATTCCCGGTATTTAATTAAGAAATATATTCAAAATTCCCATCGGGATATCTATGAGGTCAAGCAATTGCGACTTATGATATGTGATATGGAGGACACCAGGATTGGAATGATAGATGTTTTTGATCTTGAACCCAGAGATCGCCGCGCAGCCCTGGGAATTCTTATTGTAAACCGCGAACACCGCAAAAAAGGCTATGGGGCAGAGGTGCTTTCACTTATCACAAATTATTGTTTTACCCATCTTGGCCTTCACCAGGTTTATGCCAATGTAACGGCAGATAATGTTGCGAGTATAAAATTATTTGAAAAAAATAATTTTGAAAAAGTTGGTATCAAAAAAGATTGGGTGCTAATAAAAGGAAAATTTAAAGACGAGATATTATATCAGCTTATCAATGTACATTAAAAAAATTCTCATACTCATTGCGGTACTAGGACTAGCCGCACTGGGTTACTTCAGCTATAAGATCTACAACAATATCTTCAATGCAAACACCGTCTTCGACAGTGAAAATGTAACAATTTATATACCAACCGGCGCAACGTATTCACAGGTACGCGATAGCCTTAGGCCCTATTTAAAGGACCTTGCATCATTTGACGATGTGGCCCAAAAAAAGGGTTATGTAAGTAAAGTGAAGCCCGGAAAATATGTTATAGAAAAAAATGCCAATAATCATCGTATAACCGATATTCTGAGAATTGGGAATAAACCGGTACAGGTAGTGTTCAACAATCAGGAAAGGCTTGAAAATCTGGCCGGCAGGATCGCCACTCAAATTGAGGCAGACAGTGTCTCACTCCTGAATACTATGAGGGATCCGGAATTTTTAAGCCAAAATGAATTTAAGGTTGAGAATGCCCTTGCAATGTATATTCCCAATCAATATGAATTTTTCTGGAATACTTCTGCGGAAGAATTTAGGACCCGTATGAAGAAGGAATACACCAGATTCTGGACTGCCGAAAGATTACAAAAAGCTGAAGAAATAGGATTAACCCCCAACGAAGTAGCGGTGGTGGCCTCTATAGTGCAAAAGGAAACTGCAAAAGTAGATGAACGCCCCAAGGTTGCCGGGGTGTATATGAACAGGTTAAAAAATGGATGGAAACTGGATGCAGATCCTACGGTAATTTATGCTTTAAAGCTTAAGAATAAAGATTTTGATACTATAATTAAGCGGGTGTTTTATAAAGATCTAACCCTGGATTCTCCATATAATACATATTTGTATAAGGAACTACCCCCGGGCCCCATTGCAATGCCGGATATTTCATCTATTGATGCGGTACTTAATTATGAACGGCACAAGTATTTTTATTTTGTAGCCGACGTTGAAAATTTCGGGTACCATAAATTTGCTGAAAATCTTGACCAGCACAACCGTAATAAGCAGGCATATGTACGCTGGATAAACGCGCAGGGGGTTAAACGGTAATATTTCTTACGTTAACAGGAAATTCATATTAGGATTAGATTAACACTCTGCAAATCAGATTATTAAATTTTATCGTATCTTTGCACGGTGAAATTGAAAGGGGCACCGTTTTTGCCACTAACCTTTCAGAACAAAATTTTATGAGAAAGAAAGTTGTCAAATTTTCAATCCTACCCCTTATTGCAGGTTCAGTTTTTTTTAGTTTTTCAACAAAAGAGGCTGCGAATTTAGATATATTTTCCACTTCCAAAGTAGAGAATCTAGAGTATACCGTAATTTCATCTGAAGATTATGTGCCTGTAGAAGAAGAATCCCCAAGAATAATTCCAGTCCTTGGAAAATCCTATACCGGTTTTAAAGAAGCCCTTGCATTTAAAGAATCCCGCGGTAATTACAAAGTTATAAATGAGTTTGGTTACATGGGCAAATACCAGTTTGGTAAAGGTACACTTAACCTTATTGGTATAAAGGATACCCGCTTATTCTTAAATTCACCCGAGTTACAGGAGGCGGCATTTTATGCCAATGCATCCCGTAACAAATGGATCCTAATTCGTGATATTAAAAGGTTTGAAGGGAAAGTAATAAATGGAATTGAGATAACTGAATCCGGAATCCTTGCAGCTGCACACCTTGCAGGGCCGGGGAGTGTAAAGAAATATCTTAGAAGTTGGGGGGCGAATGCTTTTAGTGATGCCTTTGGAACCACTATTGGATTTTATTTAAAGAAGTTTGGAGGTTATGACACTTCCTTTATTGAGCCCGATAAAAATGCGCGGGCAGTAGCTTTTCAAAATTAGTTTTCTTTCTGAATTATAAATATAGTAGGCCTTTTATGAAGGTCTACTTTTGTTTTACCCCAATCCTTAATACTTTTTGTAATAATATATTCAGAAGTAAGGGTAAGGTCGCAGGCTATGCAAAGCCTCGTGGCCGGGCTTAAAGATTGCAGGATGTCTTCTAACAGATTATTGTTGCGGTAGGGGGTTTCAATAAAGATCTGGGCCTGGTTCCTCTCCAGTGAAATTCTCTCCAGGTTTTTTAATTCGTGTTTCCTTTCTTTTTTATCAATAGGTAAATATCCATGAAATGTAAAACTTTGCCCATTCATTCCGCTACCCATCATAGCGAGGAGGATAGAGGAGGGGCCTACGAGTGGAATAACCTGGATGCCCATTTCATGGGCAAGTTTCACTACTTCAGCTCCGGGATCGGCCACACCGGGGCAGCCGGCTTCGCTTAGTAATCCTACATCAATTCCTTCTTTACAGGGTTCTAAATATGAGGGGATGCTACGGGCCTCAGTAAATTTATTTAATGAGCTTAGTTGGAGTAAAGGTTGTTTTTTTCCGGGAACTACCATTTTAATAGACCTTCTTGCCGTCTTTTCATTTTCAACGATATAATGATCTACTTTTTCTATTATCTTTTTAATGGAATAGGGAAGAACATCTATTGGATTTGAGTCTCCTAAGGTAGTAGGAATTAAATATAACTTTCCGGAAAATTTAAAAGGAGACTGTTGCATGAAATATGGAATTATAATGTATCTAAAGAGTTAAAATTACTCTTTGTTAAGTTTTGATGCAATAACCTCACAGGCTTCATCAAGCATTTGAAAAACGTTTTCAAAACCATGGGCTCCGCCGTGATAAGGGTCTGGAATATCAACTTTTTCCCCGGGGAATATCTCGTCAAGAATTAATTTTACCTTTTGAATATCCTCATCATTCCGTGCCTGGGCGATCACATCATCATAATTGCTGGTATCCATAACATAGATATGATCAAAACGGTCAAAATCTGCCGGTTCAAACTGCCTTCCGCGCTGGTCTGTTATATCCAAACCATAACGTTTGCCCACCGAAATTGATCGCGGGTCTGGCGAATGGTCTACGTGCCAGGATCCTGTGCCGGCAGACTCTATGATGATCTTATTAGGGTCAACTTTGGATTTTAGAATTCCTTCGGCCAGGGGAGATCGGCATATATTGCCGAGGCACACCATTAACACACGGGTTTTCATAAAAAAGATTTTTAAAGAGTAAGCTTTTTATTCAGGTCTTCAACAAATTTCTTGAATTGTTTATCTGTCGCAGCAAGATTGTCTACTGTTTTACAGGCGTGAAGTACGGTGGCATGGTCGCGTTTTCCAATCTGGCTTCCTATACTTGCAAGGGATGCCTTGGTAAATTTCTTAGCAAAGAACATGGCAAGTTGTCTTGCCTGTACAATGTGACGTTTCCTGGTTTTAGATTGTAAAGTTTCCACATCCATCTGGAAATAATCACTAACGATCTTCTGGATATAATCTATTGAAACCTCACGCTTGGTGTTCTTAACGTAATTGTCAACAATCTTTTTTGCCAGTTCCAAAGTAATATCCTTTTTATTAAAAGAGGAATGGGCTATTAAGGAAATTATAGCGCCTTCCAGTTCCCGGATATTGGTTTTGATATTGTTTGCAAGGAACTCGATGATATCCTCAGGCATTTCAACCCCATCACGATATAATTTATTTTTTATGATGGAAACCCGGGTTTCAAAATCCGGGTGTTGCAACTCGGCTGATAGTCCCCATTTAAATCTTGATAACAGGCGTTGTTCAATATCCTGCATATCGACCGGGGCCTTGTCACTGGTTAAAATAACCTGCTTTCCGTTTTGATGAAGGTGATTGAAAATATGGAAGAATACATCCTGCGTACCTGCCTTACCGGAAAGTAACTGGATATCATCTACAATAAGAACATCTATGATTTGGTAGAAATGAATAAAATCATTCCTGTTATTCTTTTTTACAGATTCAATATACTGCTGGGTAAATTTTTCAGCAGAAATATATAAAACCGTTTTCTCAGGGTATTTATCCTTAATGTCCACTCCAATGGCGTGAGCAAGGTGAGTTTTTCCCAAACCTACCCCTCCAAAGATAAGAAGCGGATTAAAGGATGTTCCTCCCGGTTTATTGGACACGGCGAGCCCTGCAGATCTTGCCAACCTGTTGGAATCTCCCTCCAGGAAATTCTCAAAATTATAATTCGGGTTCAATTGTGATTCTATTTTCACATTTCTAATACCGGGTATTATAAAGGGGTTGCGTAATTCCGGATTACGGTTCTTTACCGGGACATCTACTTCCTGAGATGCCATATGGCTGCGTTGTGTACTGGGAATTCTTTCTGTAAAGGGGAGTTTGTTGCCGTAGGTGTTTTCCATTTTAATAACGTACACCAGTTTTGCTTTTTCCCCCAACTCTTTTGTAAGAGAAACCTTTAATAATTTTACATAATGCTCTTCAAGCCACTCATAGAAAAATTTGGAGGGTACCTGAATACTTAAAGCACAATCTGTAAGCTTTACTGCCTGTATCGGCTCGAACCATGTTTTGTAGGCTTGAGGGGTTATATTATCTTTGATAAAAGCTAGACAGCTATTCCAAACTGATTGCGCAGTTTTTGACATGCTTTTTGTTAGATTATTTTAGGTTAGTAGTTGGTCGTAAATTGAGCAGTAATAATATCCTGTCAATCTTTTTGGTGAAACAAATATGTGAACAAAATATGTGAAAAAAAAATTCTTTTACTATTGAATTTTAAGAAAATTTTATGCATACTAGCTCTAGGCTATGAAAGTACAAAACCTAAATAAATAATCCCCCCTTTTTTTCTATGAAAACTCATCACACCTATGTTAAAGTGCGTTATGCTGAAACCGACCAAATGGGGGTAGTACACCATGGAAATTACGCCCAATATCTCGAGATGGCGCGTATTGACTGGCTTGGCCAATTTGGGGTTTCATATAAACAAATGGAAATTGAAGGAATTATGCTCCCCGTATTTTCTATGGAGTTTAAATTCATCAAATCTGCCACCTTTGATGATATTCTTAAAATTGAGACCCGTTTAAAGAAAATTCCGCAGGTAAAAATCGAATTTGAGTACTCAATTTACAACCAGGAAAATGAGTTACTAACCACCGCTTCTACGGTGTTGGTTTTTATGGATTCCGTATCCAGAAAACCTATAAAATGTCCGGATTTTATTCTTGAAAAACTTGAGGCTTAAACTTCGGTCCTGGTGATCTCAACTTTATAGACCGAATCAAATTTTTCAAATATTTCTTCGGCATCTTTTTTTCGTACGCTGATAAAAATAGCACAATCCAACGCCAGTTCCTGTTTAATGATTTCAAGATTGTTTTCCTTGATAATACGCATTACAATATTCATCTCCGGATAATCAAATTTTATCCGGAATTTTTTATTTACAGTTCTTTCTACAATAGGGCTGTTCTCTAATGCCATTTGGGCTGCAGTCTTATAAGCCTGGATCAAGCCGCCCACTCCCAGTTTTACTCCCCCAAAATATCGAACCACAACTACCAGAATATCTGTCACATCAAAAGATTGAATTTGGCCATAGAGAGGCATCCCTGCCGAGTTTGACGGCTCCCCGTCATCATTTGCACGAAAATGTACCTCACCTTCCTCCTTGCCCATTTGCCAGGCATAACACCAGTGCCTGGCCTGGTGATGTTTCTTCTTTAATTCCTCTATACAGGACTTTGCTTCCTCCTCGCTGGTTACAGGAAAGGCAAATCCAAAAAATTTGGAATTCTTTTCCTTGAATAAAACTTCTTCAGAGGGTTTAGATATAGTTCTGTAGGTATCTTTCAAATCTAATATTTAGCTAGTTGCTACCAGTAATATACTTACTATTGCCAACAGGATCCCAATCCAGTTCTTTTTAATAAGGTGTTCTTTGAAAAGTAGAATTCCTAAAAGTGTTGAGAAGAGTACTATGGCTACATTATTAATTGTAAAAACCGTAGAGCTTTCAAATCCTTCCGTTCTCAAAGCCATTACAAGAAAGTAAATTGAAAAATAATTTGGAACCCCCAGTATTATTCCACCCAGAATATTCTTTCCCGTAATTCTCAATTTACCCATTAGAGCCTGCCCGGTAAGGATCACAATTCCAATCATTCCTGCAATGGCAAAGATGGAAGTGGAAAATAAAGCTACTTCATCTTCGGCCACATAAGTTGTTTCCAGGTATTTGATAGTGGTATCAATAATCCCACTGCCTAAAAATACCAGAAGGGGAAAAATGAGATTCTCCTTCTTGATCTTAATTCCGGTAGTAGTCTTAATAGACGTGAGATATACAGCTACCAGTGCCAAAAGTATCCCTGTAATTTTAAGAATCCCCGTGCTTTCATTGTAAAGGATAATTCCGAAAAAAACAGGGATTGCAACACTCATTTTGGTTGCGACAGAGACCACTGACAGTCCGCTTTTTTGCGTTGTAATTGCCGCGAGGTTAAAGACAGATATGAAAAGGGCCCCTAATACCAGTGTGCCGGGAAACCACAATTTTTCAGGGATAATAGTGACATCTGTGTTTTTTATATATCCAAAAAAACCCACCATGCAGGCAAAAAAGTAGTTTATGATAATGGCTTGCAGGGTGTCTACCCTATATTTTTGAAACAGCTTAAATATGACAAAAATTACGCTGGATGATAAAATGCTTAGCAGTAGATAGATCAAAACAGCTCTTTTTTAATGGTGAAAAGATCTGTTACGTCTTCGCTAGCAGGGTCCAGATGCCAGGTTTGCAACCCCAGAGATGTGGCTGCATCTGTATTTTCTTTAGTATCATCAATAAAAAGACACTCCTCCGGTTTTAAATTGTGCGCATCCAGCACAAATTTATAAATAGCGGCATCTGGTTTTCTAAAATTGATCTCATGGGATAGGTAGAAGGCATCAAAGCAATTTTTAAAATCTTCAAAAAAGGGAACATTTTTTTTTATCCAGTCAATATGGATTTCGTTGGTGTTGCTAAGTAGAAAAAGGCGGTATTGATTTGATGCTGAAAGTTCTTTGATGAATTCAAACCGATGTTCGGGAAAATCTATTAGAATGGCATTCCAGGAGTTTACAACAACATCTTTTTCCAGATTGTATTCTGAGCCGTAGGCCTTCAAAAATTCTTCGGAAGTGATCAAACCCTTTTCGTATGCAAGATTCTTTTGAAGGATTGCTCCTGAAAATCCGCTAATATTGTGCTTTTCCATCTCCCGAAGGGTAGCTGGTTTATCCAGGTTTACGAATATATCACCGAAATCAAATATTATGTTTTTAATCATTGCTGTATATCATCAAGGTGTCTACTCCTGTTCTGTACTGCTCCTTAAAATTCCCCTGAAATTCCGGTGCCTTTACTCCGCTCTTAAAATCGATATTTCCGGTGAAAATACGCGCTTCATCCCACAGCCCGGCCTGTATAAAAGTTTGAAGAGTACGGGTGCCGCCTTCGATTATAACCGACTGGATCTCGTGCCGGCACAGGATCTCGCAAATTTGGGAGGCAATTTCAGCTTCAAAATCTATTTCAGCAAAAATTAACTGGTGTTTCCCCTGGTCGATTTGTACATCTTTTGCCTGGTGCTTTGCGCAGATAAAAATAGTTTTTACACTTTGATCATATACACAGGAATCTATGGGGGTGCGTAAATTTTTATCAATTATGATACGGGTAGGATCCGGGCCATCCCATAACCGGGTATTCAATTTAGGATCGTCCTCTACCGCTGTATTGGTACCAATTAAAATTCCCTGTTCCTCGCTGCGCCATTTGTGAACCAGTTGGTTGGATAAAGCTCCGGTGATCCAAACCGGTTTTCTGCTATCCCGGGTTTCCGGTGCAATAAAACCGTCCCGGGTTTGTGCCCACTTCAGGATAATATATGGCCGTTGCTTTTTATGAAAAGTAAAAAAGCGTTTGTTCAGGGCCTGGCACTCCTTATCCAGCACCCCAAGGGTCACCTCGCAACCTGCATCCATTAATTTCTTTATTCCCTTCCCTGCTACTTTTGCAAACGGGTCAATGGTGCCAATAATTACTTTTTTAATACCACTGGCAATTATAAGATCGCTGCAGGGAGGAGTTTTGCCATAATGGCTGCAGGGTTCCAGGCTTACGTAGATGGTGGCCTTTTTAAGGAGGTCCCTGTTTTTAACTGAGCGTATGGCCATTACCTCTGCATGCGGCTCTCCCGCTGCGCGGTGCCAGCCTTCTCCAATGATATTTTCCTTATACACCAAAACGCTCCCAACCATGGGATTGGGATAGGTGGTTCCCAGCCCGTTTTGGGCGAGTTGGATGCACCTATTTATATATTTTTCGTGTATCTTCACGCCACAAAAATAGGATTTAAAAGTAAGAATGAATAGTTTTAAGATACGTGAAATAGAACCGCGGGACAACAGAGAAATAGCTGCGGTGATACGGGAAGTTTTGGTAGAAATGGGAGTTCCAAAAATAGGGACAGCTTATGAAGACAAATCCCTTGATGATATGCACAGCACTTATCAAAATAAGAACGAGCGGTATTTTGTGGTAGAGGAAGAGGGGAAACTTATTGGCGGGTGCGGCATTGCTCCACTCCTTAAGGCAGATGAAAGCATTTGTGAGCTTCAAAAAATGTATTTTCTACCCGTGGCTCGTGGCCGTGGCATTGGGGCCGGGATGATGAAAAAATGCCTGGACTTTGCAAGAACTGCAGGGTATAAACAATGTTACCTTGAAACCCTTCCATATATGGAACATGCACGAAAACTTTATGCGCGAACCGGGTTTAAATCACTTGATAAGCCTATGGGAAATACGGGACATTATAACTGTACAATGTGGATGTTGCTGGACCTGTAAGATTTTTCAGGATTTGGTAGACCTCAGATTTTAATATTTTACAGGTGGGCGAAAACCCGGCTTCTAAAACATTCCAAATTGCTAATATCAGTTTTCAAAAAAGAGTTTCAGGATCGTTTAATAAAGGAATATCCAATTGAGGAAATAAATTCCTTTTTTCATCTGTTAACCGAAGCTTTTCTGGGGCTTAGCCGTCTTGACCTTGCACTAGATCCTGCAAGGGAAATTCCTGCTACCCACAAGAGGAAATTTGAAGATGCTATGGAGCGTCTGTCTCATCATGAGCCCATCCAGTACATTATTGGTAAAACAGAATTTTTTGGACTGCCCTTCATTGTAGATCCAAATGTATTAATACCACGGCCTGAAACCGAAGAACTTGTTTCCTGGATCCTTGAGGATGTTAAAAAGCGGGAAAAAAAAGAAATTTCAATTTTGGATATTGGCACGGGCAGCGGTTGTATTGCCATAAGTCTGGCCAGAAATCTTCCCGCTGCAACTGTGACCGCCATAGATGTTTCTGCAGCGGCCATAGAGATCGCAAAGACAAATGCGCAGTTAAATAATGTCGCTGTGAATTTCCTGCATCAGGATATATTAACCTGTACTAATCTGCCGCACGATTATGATGTGATCGTATCCAATCCGCCGTATGTGAGGGAATTGGAGAAACAGGAAATGCAACGAAATGTTCTGGAAAATGAACCGCATCTGGCGCTTTATGTAAAAGATGAGGATCCGCTGATTTTTTATAGAAAAATCACGAAATTAGCCAGGAGCGCTCTTTTACCCGGAGGGGTATTATATTTCGAGATCAATCAATATTTGGGACAGGAAACCAAAGAGTTGCTTAACAATGAAGGGTTCAAAGCAGGATTAAAAAAGGATATCTACGGAAATTTTCGAATGCTTAAAGGGGAGTAATAAACACTAAACTAGGATTTTGGAAGCTCATAATAAAATACATAGTCTTGCTGTTTTTTGTGCGAGCAGCGATGGAACCGATTCCTTCATTTTTGAAGATGCATATGAAGTGGGGGTTTTTCTGGCCCGTCATAAGATCGAACTCATCTACGGCGGAAGCAAACTTGGCCTTATGGGCCAGGTGGCAAGAGGAGCATTGGAGAACAATGGTATAGTTACCGGGGTTATACCCGAATTTTTAAAGACGAAGGAAGTAGTGCATACCGGTCTCTCCAATTTAATTACTACCCAGGACATGCACCAGCGAAAATTAAAGATGCATGACCTCAGCGACGGCTTCATTGCGCTCCCAGGGGGCTTTGGTACTTTGGAGGAGCTTTTTGAAATCCTTACCTGGGCACAACTGGGCCTGCATAAAAAACCCATAGGGATCCTGAACAGCCATGGATATTATGATGACCTGCTGGAAATGATGAACAATATGGTGCGCAAAGGATTGCTTAGGGAAGAATATATGAACCTGGTTCTGGTATCAGGCAGCATTCTCGAACTTTATGAAAATATGCTGAATTTCAAACCTATGCCTGTTCCAAAATGGATGAATAAAGACCAAACTTAAAAAATGAAGATCAAGAGGCTGGAAATAAAAACGGGCAACATAAACGCACAACTTGATTTTTACAGGAATGTGATGGGGCTCAAAACAAGAGATGTAAACGAAGAATCTTTTGAGCTGCTTCTTGGCTATTCAATTTTAAAATTTATTTCGGCAAAAAATTTTACTCCTTATCATATGGCCTTCCACATTCCGGATAAACAAGAGGAAAAAGCCCTGGAGTGGCTTAAAGATAAAGTTGCGATCCTTAAAAATGAAGGGAAAGAAATAATAGATTTTCCTGCGTGGAATGCACGTTCTGTATACTTCTATGACCGGGACGGGAATATAATTGAATTTATTTCCAGACGTGACTTTAATACTTCAGAACCAAAAGATTTTTCAGCAAAAAGTTTACTGGGAATTGCCGAAATTGGATTGCCTACGGCAAACATAAAGGAGAAATTTGACCTTTTGAACAAGCAATGTGAGCTGGAAATATTTGATGGAAATTTTGAAGTATTTTGCGCGATAGGTGATGATAGCGGATTGCTCATTACAATTGACAAAAACAAAAAAGATTGGTTTCCCACTCAGGATAAAGCGTACTCCTCAAATTTCAGCATAAATTTCACTCATAAGGATGGGGAGTATAATTTTGATTTTAATAATGATTGTCTTGAGTCCTACACCTAATTTTTTATAATTAAAATTGATTTTAAAACTGCAAAATAGGTTTCCAGATGGATATTGAAGAAAGAATAAAGACACTGAGAGAAGAACTTCACCAGCATAATTATAATTATTATGTGCTGGATAAACCTGTGATCTCAGATTATGATTTTGATATAAAACTGAAGGAGCTTCAGGAACTGGAAGACCACAACCCGGAATTCTATGATCCCAATTCCCCCACACAAAGGGTAGGCGGGGCTGTCACAAAGCAGTTTGAAACCTTAGCACATGATTATCCTATGTATTCGCTTTCAAATTCCTATTCCCGGGAGGAGCTCGAAGACTGGGAAAAGCGGGTAAAAAAATTGGTAGATGGAAAGGTGGAATATGTTTGCGAATTAAAATATGACGGTGCATCAATAAGCCTTACCTATGAAAGCGGAAAATTAACACGGGCTATAACCCGGGGAGACGGGGTAAAGGGCGATAATGTTACCAGCAATGTGAGAACTATTCTATCCATACCGGTGCATTTGAGGGGAGATTTTCCACCTAAGTTTGACATCCGCGGGGAGATCGTACTGCCTTATGAAGGATTTGCAAAAATGAATGCGGAAAGAATTGAGGCCGGCGAAGAACCTTATGCGAACCCGCGAAATACGGCTTCAGGAAGTCTCAAGCTACAGGACAGTGCTGAGGTTGCCAAGCGGCCCCTTGATTGTCTTTTGTATAATATCGTAGGGGAGAAACTTGGCATAAGGTCGCAATATGAAAGCCTGGAACATGCCAGGGAATGGGGTTTCAAAGTGCCAAAAGAAGCAAAATTGGTAAATAATGTAGATGAGATCCTGGAATATGTAAACCATTGGGAAAAGCACCGTCATGATCTTCCGTATGAAATAGACGGGGTAGTGGTGAAGGTGAATGATTTTCACCAGCAGGATGAACTAGGGTTTACCGCGAAATCTCCCCGTTGGGCAATTGCCTATAAATTCAAGGCAGAACAGGAATCTTCTATATTAAAGAAGATCACTTACCAGGTGGGCCGCACCGGCGCAATAACCCCGGTAGCAAATCTTGAACCTGTTCAACTGGCAGGAACCATTGTAAAGAGAGCTTCCCTTCATAATGCAGATCAAATTGAAAAACTCGATATACGGGAAGGAGATACTGTTTTTGTTGAAAAAGGGGGGGAGATCATCCCCAAGATAGTTGGAGTAGATTTTACCAAACGTGATCCAAATTCCCTTGCCACAAAATATATTACCCATTGCCCCGAATGTGAGACCCCTTTAGTTAGAAATGAGGGTGAAGCACAACATTATTGCCCCAATTTAAGCGGTTGCCCCCCACAAATCATTGGCCGTATACAACATTATATTTCACGAAAGGCGATGGATATTGAAGGGCTGGGAGGAGAGACAGTTACATTGCTGGTAAATGAAGGGCTCATAGAGAATTATGCCGATCTCTATGACCTTACCAAAGAGCAGGTTCTACCGCTGGAAAGGATGGCCGATAAATCTGCCGAAAATTTAATACAGGGAATAGAAAGATCCAGGGAAATTCCTTTTGAAAGGGTGTTATTCGCTCTGGGAATAAGGTATGTTGGGGAAACCGTGGCAAAAAAGCTGGCGCGACATTATAAAAGTATTGCGGCCCTCTCAGAAGCTTCAGAAGAGGAGCTTATTCGTGTAGATGAGATTGGGGTACGTATAGCACAAAGCATAAGGGCTTTTTTCTCTCTCGAAGAAAACAGGGTCCTGGTGCAACGATTAAAGGAAAAAGGTGTGCAAATGGAAATAGCGGCCGAAGATTTTGCTCACCACACCAATAAATTAAACGGGGATACCTATGTAATATCGGGAGTATTTTCCAGGGTTTCACGAGATGAGTTAAAGAAGATCATTGAAGAAAACGGGGGTAAAGTATCAGGTTCCATATCTTCAAAAACAAATTTCCTTGTAGCGGGAGAAAATATGGGCCCAAGTAAACTTGCCAAAGCCGAAAAACTTGGCACCCGTATCCTTAGTGAAGAGGAATTTCTGGAAATGGTCAAATAATAGTAAAGCGCTCCTTAAATAGTATTACACCGAAATTTGGAGTCCCTCTGCCGATATATTTCTGGCATCATCGAGGTAAAAATCTATTCTTCCAAGATATAACCCGAAGCATCCTACCTGATTTATAAGCACATTCTTTCCGGTCTTATTAGTTGCAATGTGCGGTTTTTCCAGGAAAGTATGGGTGTGCCCTCCAATTATCAGGTCTATATTTGTGGTGGCAGCAGCCAGTTTTATATCTGAAATTTTATCGCTGTCATATTCATAACCCAGGTGGGACAAACAAATAACCAGTTCACATTTTTTCTCTTCTTTTAAGATCCTTGCCATATCTGTGGCGATCTCTATGGGATCCAGGTATTTTGTTTCCTTGTAATGATGATCATTTACCAGTCCTTTTAATTCTATCCCCAAACCAAATACTCCAATCTTGATCCCATCTTTTATAAATACATGGTGTTGCTTTGTATGCCCGTCCATTACGGTATTCCGGAAATCATAATTGGAAGAGATAAAATCAAATTGGGCATGGGGAAGTTGGGCGTACAGGCCCTCTATCCCGTTGTCAAAATCGTGATTTCCTATAGTTGCGGCATCATATTTTAACTTGCTCATAAGTTTAAATTCCAGTTCGCCGCCATAGAAATTAAAAAATGGCGTGCCCTGGAAAATATCACCGGCATCCAGCAATAAAGTATTTGGATTTTCCTGCCTTATTTTTTCAACCAGAGTGGCCCTGCGTGCAATGCCTCCCATATTCGGGTTGCGGGGGTCATTGGGCCCAAAAGGTTCAATATGACTGTGCACATCATTGGTATGCAGGATGGTAATATGTTTCCGCTTATTGGGAGATAGTGAAAGGGATAGACCTCCCAGGCCTACGAAAGCCGCTGTTGCTGTGGATTTCTGAATAAAACTTCTCCTTTTCATCTTAATCAATTTTTATATAACGCTCATCCCTCGCGGTTCTTAGCGTGTCTACCCTGTTGAAATAATCTATAATCGCATTTCTTATTTTGTAATCTACACGGTATAGATTTACAGGATCCTTGAAAAAAGTCATATTATCCCCGCCCTGCTGTAGATAGTCGGATGTTGCAACATTATATGTATGGTTAGGGTCAATTTCGTTTCCGTTTATTGTAGCACTTATCACTTTATAATTTTTATTCACCTTAATCTTAATACCGCTTAAAGGGTGTGCGGTGCGGTTATTTTCAAGGTAAGTGAGCATTTCGAGGATCTTATTTCCTTTAAGTTCAGCAACTACTATCTCATTCTCAAATGGCATCAGGCTGTATGCTGTTCTGGCGGTAACCGGCCCTTTTCCCACGGTAGAGCGTATGCCGCCGTGGTTTAACAAAACCATGTCAATTTCCTTCCCTGTTCGGCTTTTAAATACAGGATTGGCTTGTTCCATTACAATTTCAGCCATTAAATTTCCTATAGCGGTATTAAGTTCGCCATCACTTTTATTAAGATCGGTAGGATTGTAAGCTACCACGCTGTCCAGGGTTTTATTGATCTGTTCGGCATAAGGCTTTATAAAGGCTTCGATCTCGGCATCTGCACGAATGTTTTTATCAATGGGAATTCTTTCAGCAGTAATTTCAGCATTTTTAAAGGATTCTGTTTTACAGGAAAAAAGAAGAAATAAAAATATCAGTGGTGCAAAGGATGTTTTCAGCATTTCATTTGAGCTTAAGAGGCTAAAGATAGAAAGTTTATTAGGGATAAATAAAATGGGACAAGTGTTAAGAAAATTATAATTTTATTGTGTAAACATTCAGCTGTTTCTATATATTTACCATGATTTAACCTATTTATGAAAATTAGAACTTTTGCCTGGGCAATCTTAGCATTGCTCATTCTCACCAATATATGGGCCAAATTTACAGATGTTTATTGGGTTGAAAATACAACCTATATACTTTATTTTGCCGCGGCTGTATTATTGGTTCAGGACAAATATAAAAAGTTTGCAAGACCCATGTATTTGTTCCTGGGCTTAACCATATTGTCTTATCTCACCCGTTCCTTTGCCGGAGAGGGTTATTCCTATGAGATTTCACTGGTGTTTCTTACAACTGCTAATATAATTCTTATAAAAGAGGCGGCACGCTATATTGAGTTTAAGAATGCCAGCCATTTAATGATGCTGTATTTTCTGCTTATTGTTGGGGTTAATGCTGCCTTATTGGGATACCATGTGTGGGGTATAAAGGACTATATAGAGAATACCGCGGTGTTATCCATCTATATCCTGTATTATATAAACCTTCTTCTTTTAGGGATTTTTGCATTTATCTATTACCTTAATTCTTATTCGCGTAAATCCATGTATTTCATCTCCCTGGCCCTTGGAATTATTTTTGCTGATATTTTACGGGATATGGGGGTTTTCTTTCCCGAAGATATAAGTGTGGAAATCGCCGAAAGCATTATCAGGCTTAGTTGTGCGGTTTTTGCGGTCTGGTTTTTTGTGACCAAAGAAAAACAATTGAGGTTGCTAAATATGATTTAGGGAACACTTTAAAAGTCATCTTTTCGTTATCTTCAAATAATTGCTATTTTCATTCTTATAAAAGTAATCTATGATCTTTAACAGTGCCCGGCTTTCTGCGGCCAGAAAAAAAGTTGCCCAACTTGTTGAGCAGCAACCTCCAAAATCCTTTCCGGGTACTCCAAAATCTTTAGGCATAATTATAGATGGCAAAAATGAAAAAGCCCTTGAGGTTCTTGGTAGTTTACAAAAACAGTTAAAGATACCTGCATCAGGCTTTATGATTTTGTATAATTCGGCCAATAAATCCAAACCCGTAGATCTTGAAGCCGTTGTTTTTAATATTCAGGATTTTGGTGTAAAAGGGGAAATCCTTAATGAGGAAATTGAAGAAATATCTTCAAAAGGAGTTGATTTACTTCTTACATTTGCAGCTGAAAATAATACAACTGCCCATTTACTTACCGCTTATTTTAAGGCGGGGCTTAAAGTGGGGAGATACCAGCAGAATGCTGCGTTATATGATCTAATTCTTCAAACGGAAGAAGATCCTGAATTGTTTATTGAAGAATTATTGAAGTATTTGAAACACCTAACAAAAAACACCAATGAATAAATTTATAGGTACAGGAGTAGCTCTTATTACGCCCTTTCAAAAAGACCTTTCTGTAGATGTTGAAGCCCTTAAGGCTCTTGTTGAAAACCAAATAGAGAATGGAATAGATTACCTGGTTGTATTGGGTACCACGGCGGAAAGTGCCACATTAACTGGTGAAGAAAAGCAGCTGGTTATAAATACAGTTGTGAAGGTAAACCAGCAGCGCCTTCCCCTGGTACTGGGAATTGGAGGTAACAATACGGTTGCCCTGGTAGAAGAATTAAAATCTACAGATCTTTCTCATTTTGATGCGGTGCTTTCGGTTTCTCCCTATTACAATAAACCTACACAAGAAGGGATTTTTCAGCATTATAAAGCCCTCGCGGCAGCCTCTCCAAAACCCCTTATAATTTATAATGTTCCAGGCAGGACCTCTTCCAATATTTTACCGGCTACGGTAAAAAGGCTGGCAAATGAAGTTCCCAATATTATTGGGATCAAGGAAGCGGCAGGAGATATGGTACAGGCAATGAAATTAATTTCCCTGGTGCCAAAAGATTTTTTGGTGATCTCCGGCGATGATATGATCACTTTACCAATGGTTCTTGCGGGCGGTCACGGGGTGATCTCTGTTATTGCACAGGGGTTCCCTGAAGAATTTTCAAAAATGGTGCACCTGGGTCTTGAAGGAAACGTGAAAGAAGCATATAAACTGCATTATAAAGTTGCCCCGTCTATTGATATGATATTTGCGGAAGGAAATCCTGCAGGAATTAAATCGCTGCTTAATTCAAAAAATATGGTGGAAAGCGTATTAAGATTGCCTCTAGTACCTGCTTCTGAAAAACTGACGGTTGAAATTGACACATTTGTAAAGGAGTTTTAACCCCTGAAACGGGCCTCAAATGCCCCTGAATGAAAGTTTTTATTATAACTTAGAAAAGAGTACTTTTGCCAGATGTTTTTACCAAAAATGAAAAAAGGATTATTGTTATTGGGAATGTTTTTAATGCTGGTTTCCTGCGGTGAATACCAAAAGGTATTAAAAAGTGCAGAACCCGGAGAAAAATACGCCCTTGCCGAGAAGCTTTATAACGAGGCGCAAGCAGAGAATAGTAAATCAAAATACCGTAAGGCACTTCGTCTTTTTGAACAAATTGTGCCTCAATACCGGGGAAAACCTCAGGGTGAGAAGCTTACCTTTTTGTTTGCCAACACGTATTACCAATTGGGTGATCATTACCTTGCCGGGTACCAGTTTGAGAGATTTACACAATCTTATCCAAACAGTGAACGTATAGAGGAGGCAGCTTTTAAAAGCGCAAAAAGTTATTACGAATTATCGCCAAGATATGACCTTGATCAAACTGAAACAGTTAAGGCCATCGACGAATTGCAAAAATATATAGTTACATATCCCGAGGGTGAGAATATTCAGGAAGCCAATCAACTGGCCACAGAGCTTCGCGTAAAGCTGGAGAAGAAGGCTTATGAGATTGCAAAGCAATATCACCATACAGAGAATTATAAGTCGGCAATTGTAGCTTTCACCAATTTTATAAATGAATACCCGGGATCTCCTTTTAGAGAAGCCGCATTTTATCACCGGTTTGATTCAGCATACCAACTGGCTATTAACAGTTACCAGTATTTACAGAAGGAAAGACTAACAGAGGCCCAGGGATTTTATAATAATTATATCAGGTTTTATTCTGAAGGAAGCCCTTATTACAATCAAATACAAGCTTCCAATCTGGACCTTGAAACAAGACTACAAAATTTTTAATACGAATGAAGATGGATTTAAAAAAGAGCAGTGCACCAATTAACACCACTACCATAGATAAAAATCTGGTAGATGCCCCAACAAATAATATTTATGAGGCAATTTCGGTAATTTCAAAAAGAGCAACTCAAATCAACTCTGAGATCAAAAAGGAACTTTTAGAGAAATTGGATGAGTTTGCAACTTACAATGACAGTTTAGACGAAATTTTTGAAAATAAAGAGCAGATCGAAGTTTCAAAATTTTATGAAAAATTACCTAAGCCACATTCCCTTGCAGTACAGGAATGGTTAGAGGATAAAATATACTACAGGAATACAAAGGAAACCGGGGAAAAGTAATAGTATGAGCATACTGGAGGGCAAAAAGGTGCTTTTAGGCGTCACCGCCGGAATTGCTGCCTATAAATCGGCTCCTCTGGTAAGGTTATTTATAAAAGCCGGGGCGCAGGTGAAGGTTGTTATGACCCCTGCAGCAAAGGATTTTGTTACCCCGCTCACCCTTTCAACTCTTTCTAAAAACGAGGTGCTATCATCTTTTACCAATGAAGAAGATGAGAATGCCAAATGGAATAATCACGTAGAGATCGGCCTTTGGGCCGATCTTATGGTTATTGCACCCGCCACTGCCAATACACTTTCAAAAATGGCGGCGGGAGAAAGTGATAATTTTTTGCTCGCTACCTATCTTTCAGCTAAATGTCCTGTTTATTTTGCGCCTGCAATGGACCTGGATATGTTCAGGCATCCTGCCACACAAGGCAGTCTTGAAAAGCTTCAGTCTTACGGGAATGTAATGATTCCTGCTGAAACAGGAGAACTCGCCAGTGGATTATATGGAGAGGGAAGAATGGCCGAACCTGAAAATATAATTAGCTTTATAACCCAGGACCTCTTGCAACATTTACCCCTTCGGAATAAAAAAATATTGATCACTGCCGGTCCTACATACGAAGCTATAGACCCTGTGCGTTTTATAGGGAACCATTCCAGCGGGAAAATGGGCTTTGAACTGGCACGGGAAGCTGCAAAATTAGGAGCAGAGGTGGTATTGGTCTGCGGCCCTACGCATTTAAAAACCGAAAATGACAGTATTCGTCTTATTAGAGTGGTAAGTGCAGGGGAAATGTATGAAGCTGTTCACGCCGAATATGAGGGGGCGAATGTGGTTATTGCCGCAGCCGCGGTAGCAGATTATAAACCTAAAATTGTTGCAGCCCACAAACTTAAAAAACAGGAAAATAGTCTTAATATTGAGCTGGAACCAACCCGGGATATTCTGGCCTCATTGGGAGCATTAAAACAGCACCAAAAACTGGTGGGTTTTGCCCTTGAAACAGATAATGAACTTGAAAATGCCAGGGGAAAACTGGAAAGAAAGAACCTGGATTTCATTGTTCTTAATTCTCTTAAGGATGAAGGGGCAGGATTTAAGAGCGATACCAATAAAATAAGTATTGTGACCCGCGATGAGGTAAAACGGTTTGACCTTAAGACCAAGACCGAAGTTGCCCGGGATATTTTAAATGAAGTAATTTTACTGCTGGATGAAAAAAATTAAACTTCTTATTGCTTTGTTTTTTACAGTTGGTTTTGTGCAGGCACAGGAACTTAACTGTGATGTTATCGTAAATTCTGAACAAACCGGAAGAACCAATTTACCCGTTTTTAGGACCTTGCAAAGGTCTATATCAGAATTTGTAAACCAGACCACATGGACTACCCAGGATTTTAGTCCTAATGAAAGGATCAATTGCAGTATTTTCATCAATATTATTAGTTTTGACAATGAATCTTTCACAGGTACAATACAGGTGCAGTCTTCGCGGCCTGTGTTTGGCTCCACGCTAATAACGCCTGTGTTTAACTTTAACGATACACAATTCTCCTTTAACTACAGGGAATTTGAACCTTTAAATTACAGCCCGGCTTCTTATTCTTCCAATTTGGTATCTGTGATCTCATATTATGTGTTTACCATATTGGGTCTGGATGCAGATACTTTTCAACAGGGTGGGGGCACACCCTATTTTGAAGAAGCAAACAGAATTGTTACTACGGCCCAACAAAGCAATCTGGCAGGTTGGAGAGGGTCTGACGGGAACAGCTCGAGATACCGCCTTAATGCCGATCTATTATCAAATGCATTTTTAGGTTACCGCACCGCCCTTTACCAATATCACAGGCAGGGCCTGGACCTTATGCATAAAGATCCCGCAGCAGGGAAACAGGGAATTGCAAAGGCTGTAGAAAGCCTTGGAGCGCTGAATCAAAACAGGCCAAATTCACTTCCTATGCGTATTTTCTTTGATGCCAAGGCTCAGGAAATTGAACAGATCTTTACTGCGGGGCCAAACGTGCCGTTACGGGATATGGTAGACGTGTTAAACCGCGCTGCTCCTATGTATTCAGAAAACTGGCGCAGGATTCAATTCTAATTCATTCCGGCTTTGACAGAGAAGATTTTCTCATGTATCTTTAGCTTCAAAATTGATACACTTTGCTTACAGCATTATCCATAAAAAATTACGCCCTTATAGAAGATATTAAAATTGATCTTAAAAAGGGATTTACTATAATAACCGGGGAAACCGGGGCGGGGAAATCTATTATGCTGGGTGCCCTGGGCCTGCTCCTTGGCAAGCGGGCAGATTACAGCGTAATAAGAAATACGGGAAATAAATGTGTAATTGAAGGAAGCTTTGATATTTCCAATTACAATTTGACGGACTTTTTCCTTGCTGAAGATCTCGACTTTGAGGAACAAACAATTATTCGACGGGAGATCCTTACTTCCGGAAAATCCCGTGCATTTATAAATGATACTCCCGTAACCCTACCGGTTTTGGTAAAACTTGGTGATCTTTTAATAGATATTCACGGGCAACACCAAACCTTAAGCCTTGGTGAAAATCAATATCAATTCCAGGTAATAGATATTCTTGCAGGAAACACCCCGGGGTTGAAAGAATACAGGGAGGAAATGCGATCCCTTAAAAAGCTGGACCAACGATTAAATACTTTAAAAGAAGAGCAGGCTCTGGCCATTAGAGAACATGATTACAATCTCTATCTTTTAAAGGAACTCAAGGAAGCAAGGTTAAAGGACGGGCAGCAGGAGGAAATGGAGGAACGAAGTGAGGAGCTGAGCAATGTGGAGTTGCTTACCGAACAATTGGGAACCTCCGTTTCATTAATACAACAGGAGGAGACAGGAACCCTTTCGCAGTTAAAGGAGATAAGGGCACACCTTACTAAAATAGCCGGGTTTTCAGGGAACTATGCAGGTTTAAGGGAACGTGTGGAGAGCGTGATCATAGAAATGGATGACATTGCCCTGGAACTTGAAAATTTACTGGAGCGTGTGGAGGCCAATCCCGGGGAGCTGGAGGAAGTGAACGCGAAACTTCAGGTGATTTTTAATTTACAGAAAAAACATGCCGCTTCGACAATAGCAGAACTGTTGGAAATTACAAAAACGCTTCAGGAAAAAGTTGACCTTACGGAGAATGCTGAAGCAGATCTTTCTAATCTTCAGAAGGAAATAAAGGCCAAAAAAGACCAACTTTCAGCAATTGCAAAAAAGATACACGACAACAGGGCAAAAGTTATTCCCGGGTTTGTTGGCAATGTTGAGCGCATAATTGCCGATCTTGGAATGCCCAACGCCCGACTAAAAATTGACCTGAAATTACAGAAGGAATATTTTACCAACGGGCAGGACGAGCTCACCTGGTATCTTTCAGCCAATAAAGGCGGTGATTTTAATGATATTAAAAAAGCAGCATCCGGTGGGGAGCTTTCCAGAATCATGCTGGCCATAAAGAGTATACTGGCAACCCAAAGTAAATTACCAACGATTATTTTTGACGAAATAGATACCGGGGTTTCGGGAGATATTGCTCAAAAAATGGGAGATATACTTCAAAAGATGGGTATTGATATGCAGGTGATCGCAATTACTCATTTGCCGCAAATAGCAGGGAAGGGCAGCAGCCATTTCAAGATCTTTAAGGAAGATGTTGAAGAAACCACGGTTACCAGGATTAGGCAACTGGAAACTGCAGAGCGTATTGAAGAACTGGCCATGATGCTTGGCGGTAATACTTTAAGCGCATCGGCAATGGCCCATGCAAAGGCTTTACTTAATTAATTCAAGTTTGTTATATTTACAAGCTTAAACAACCATTTAAAAAATATCACATGTCATACAATCTACTAAAAGGAAAAAGAGGTATAATTTTCGGGGCCCTGGATGAGAATTCCATTGCCTGGAAAACTGCCGAAAGAGTTCACGAAGAAGGGGGAAAATTTGTACTTACAAATGCTCCAATTGCTTTAAGAATGGGAACTCTTACCGCTTTGGGTGAAAAAACCAATTCTGAGATCATTCCTGCAGATGCCACAAGTATTGAGGATCTTGAAAATTTAGTAGAAAAAGCACAGGAGATCCTTGGGGGGAAACTTGATTTTGTGTTGCACTCCATAGGAATGTCCGTTAACGTGCGTAAAGGGAATCATTATACCAATATGAACTATGATTTCACCACCAAAGGCTGGGATATTTCGGCTGTTTCTTTTCATAAGACCATGCAGGTCCTTTATAAAAAAGATGCGATGAATGAGTGGGGAAGTATTGTTGCGTTGACCTATATGGCCGCCCAACGTGTTTTTCCGGATTATAATGATATGGCCGATAACAAGGCGTATCTGGAGTCTATAGCGCGTAGTTTTGGATATTTCTTTGGAACAGAGAAAAAGGTACGTGTAAATACCATTTCCCAATCCCCAACTCCCACAACAGCGGGACAGGGAGTGAAAGGTTTTGACGGTTTTATTGCGTATGCCGATAAAATGTCACCATTGGGTAACGCTACAGCTTTAGAGTGTGCAGATTATACCGTAAGTTTATTTTCAGATCTTACAAAAAAGGTCACCCTACAAAATTTATTTAATGACGGCGGATTCTCAAACATGGGTGTAAGCCAGCAGGTGATGGAAACTTTTATGAAAGACCAGGAATAATAATGCAATAACTTATCCTGAAATTGGCCCCGTTATTATTCGGGGCTTTATTTTAGCCTAAATTTTCACTTTTTGAACCAACCTAATGTGTTAACCTATTCCTTTATAATTCCGGTTTACAACAGGCCCGGGGAGATCCTGGAATTGCTGCAAAGTATGGTGGCACTGCGGTTTGATAGGGAATATGAGATAGTTGTGGTAGAAGATGGTTCCACAGTGCCCTGTGAGGAGGTGGTTGCTCAGTTCAGGAATAAATTAAATATCAGTTATTACCAAAAACCCAATTCCGGCCCGGGAGATTCCCGTAATTACGGGATGAAAAAAGCAAAAGGAAATTACTTTCTTATTCTTGATTCAGATGTACTCCTTCCGCCGCAATATTTAAAGGAGGTCGATCTCTCTTTATCCTTAAATTATTTCGACTGTTTTGGTGGGCCCGATGCGGCCGATGAAAGTTTTACAGATCTTCAAAAAGCGATAAATTATTCAATGACCTCTCTTTTTACTACGGGAGGGATAAGAGGCCAAAAAAATGCAGTGGGGAAATTCCAGCCCAGGAGTTTTAATATGGGACTTTCTCAAAAGGCTTTCCAGGCTTCAGGAGGTTTCGGCTTTATTCACCCGGGAGAAGATCCGGATCTTGCATTGAGACTGGAGGAGCTGGGATTCAAAACGGCCCTCGTTCCGGAGGCATTTGTGTATCATAAAAGAAGGATAGACTGGGGTAAATTTCATATTCAGGTATATAAATTTGGAAAAGTAAGGCCCATTCTCAATAATTGGCATCCACAATCGGCCAAGATCACTTATTGGTTTCCTTCGCTGTTTATAATTGGTCTGTTAATTGCCGCCTTACTTTTATTGGCGGGAAATCCCTTTTTATTCCTTGTTTATTTATTCTATTTTGGAATAATAGGTTTGGATGCTGCCATTAAGAATAAAAGTTTTAATATTGGAATAGCAGCGATCCCTGCAACATTCATCCAATTTTTGGGTTATGGTAAAGGGTTCCTTATTTCGGTTTGGAAAATAAATTTTTTGAAGATGGAGCCTGAAATTGCATTCCCAGAATTATTTTTTAATGATATCAAAAAAGAAAAAACAAGGTAAGCCCTGGATCAAACGCGGCCCGCTGAAGACATTCCTGTTCTTCCTGGGGTTCTCTACCGTGATATGGATCTTTGTGCAGTTCGCCAAACAATATACAGTTCCCGTGGAATTGCCACTTACTTATATAAATGTTCCCAAGGATAAGCTTCTGGTTGACCAAAACCCTGCATCTCTTAATCTTAGGGTTAAAGATTACGGATTTAATATTGCCCGTTTCAAAATGTTTCCTCCGGCCCTTCGAATAGATGTAAGTGATTCCCGGGAAGATAACCGGCAACTGGTCTATGATTTGGAACAGCAAAAACCTGCCCTCCTTGCCCAGTTAAATTTAGATTTTGAAAATGTGACTTTTTTGCAAAATAACCTGCGAATAAATTTTGAACAGAAAGCCGTAAAAACGGTTAGCATTGTTCCAAATATTGAACTTGGTTTTGCGGTAGGATATTCGGCGCTGGAAGAGGTAAAACTTCAGCCGGATACAATGAGGGTAAGTGGCCCACAAAGTATACTTGACACGCTGGAAGAGGTACGCACCGTACAGCTTAAGATAAATAATATAAGTAACGATCTGCAGGGGAGTATAAAACTGGATAAAGGCGGACTTGAAAAAGTTACATTTTTCCAGGAGGAAGTGAATTATTCCCTGCGCACCGATAAATTTACTGAGGGCAGGATTGAAATTCCTATTGAGCTTCAAAATGTGCCCAAAGGATATAACGTGGTAATTTTTCCAAAAGAAGTGGCGGTATTTTATCAGGTAAGTCTGAATGATTTTGAAAAGATCAAATCTACCGCATTTAAAGTAGTGGTAGATTTTAGAAATGAACTGCCTAAAGAAGGTTTTCTGCTGGCGCAGGTAATTCAAAAACCCAGCCTGGTTAATAATGTTCGGTTAAATGAAAAGAAGATCCAATTCGTAGTAAAACGATGAAAGTTGTAGGCCTTACCGGTGGAATAGGAAGTGGTAAAACCACTGTGGCCGGCTTTTTTAAAGAACTGGATGTTCCGGTATATATTGCAGATGAGGCTGGGAAAAATTTAATGGTCACCTCCCAAGAAGTTAAAGGCTCTATAATTGATCTTCTTGGTGCAAAAGCATACACAGGCGGATTGCCGGACAGAAAATATATTGCTTCAAAAGTTTTTTCTTCTCCCGAAAAACTGGAAGCTCTTAACAGGATTATTCATCCCGCTGTGGCCCTGGATTTTGAACAGTGGGTAACCACGCAAACCTTTCCTTATATTATATATGAAGCTGCCATCCTCTTTGAAAGTGGCGGTTATAAAAAATGCGATGCGGTAATTCTTGTTACTGCCCCGTTAGAAAAAAGGATAGAAAGATTACGCGAGCGGGACCAAAGTTCTTTAGAGGAAATTGAAGCCAGAATGCATCACCAATGGAGTGATGAACAAAAACGTAAATTGGCAAATTTTGAAATTATTAATTCAGATTTATCTTTTACTAAAGAACAGGTGCAAATTCTTCATGAAATTCTCTTAAAACCTAGTAAAAATTAGGGTTTGTTATGTTAACGTTTGGTTAAAGGGATTATCCTCTAAATGTTAAAATCTTACTTTTGAAGCATGAATAAAAAATTATTCCTCTTTCTCGTGGTACTTATGAGTTTATCGCTTATAGGAATAATTTTCGTTCAGGGATATTGGATAAAAACCACGGTAGATGATAAGGAGGAGCAATTTTCTTATAATGCCAAACAGGTATTAATAAATGTTTCCAAGGAGCTCCAAAATGAAGAACTTGAAAATTTCTGGTTTGAATTCAACAGGGGAGATAGTGCGACCGTAGCTTTAAATGAAGTATCAATGTTACGGCATTTTCAAATGGAAAGCAACCGGTTTGGAAGTACTACAGATGTCATGTCTGAAGGAATTGTGGAGGAGGATTATAAGGTGTCATCAGATTTTTTGGTTTCAGCACGTGACAGTACAGAGTTTGTACAGGCATTGAATAAGAGTATTAACAGTCTTTTTAAAAAGGAGGACGCGAAGGGGAATGAACTTTCTACAGAAGCAAAGCTGGGGCAGTTAATGGGGATGAGCGAAATGCAGAGAAATTTACTGCGCTCCTATATTTCTGAATTTACTTCTAAGATACCGATTCACCGGAGGATCTCAGAAAAGAAGATTGAAACTATACTTGCACGCGAACTGAAAAATTACAATCTGGAAACAGATTTTGAATATGCGGTATACAGCAATTCTCTGGGCACTAAAGTGCATTCAGATAATTTTAAGGCAGATCATCCTGCCACGTATTCTGTACCGTTATTTGTAAATGCTCTTGGACAGAGCAATTATCAATTGGCGGTGAATTTTACAGGAAAGAAAAAGGTTGTACTGTCCGCAGTTACCCTAATGGCGGCCTTGTCTATTATTTTTACTCTTATTATAGTTATTGCGTATTCCAGCGCCTTGTCACAATTAATAAAACAGCGCCAGATCTCGCAGATAAAAACAGATTTTATAAATAATATGACACACGAGTTCAAAACTCCTATCGCCACTATTAATCTGGCTCTTGATGCTATCAAGAACCCCAAGATCATCAATGATCAGGAAAAGGTTAACCGGTATTTGCAAATGATAAGGGATGAGAATAAGAGAATGAATGCACAGGTTGAAAATGTACTTCAAATTTCCAAGCTGGAAAAGAATGAGCTGGATCTTAAAAAGGAACGCCTGCATTTACATGATCTGGTCGAGGAAGCGATCAATCACGTTCAATTAATAGTAGAAGATCGCAACGGATATATAAAAACACATTTTGGAGCCTTAAAATCCTCGGTGCTGGCAAATGAAGATCATTTGACCAATGTTGTGATCAACATACTGGATAATGCCGTAAAATATTCCCCCGAAGAGCCCCGTATTGATATTTTCACAGAGAATGTGAGGAATTATATTGTGATGAAGGTGAGGGACCAGGGATCTGGAATGAGCAGGACAGTACAAAAAAAGATATTTGAAAAGTTCTACCGTGAACACACGGGAGACATACATAATGTGAAAGGTCATGGTTTAGGCCTGGCTTACACAAAACGAATCCTGGACGATCATCACGGTACCATTACGGTAGAAAGTGAAAAAGGAAAGGGAAGTATATTTATAATTAAATTACCATTAATAACGTAGAAAATATGGAAACTGAAAGCAAGAAAATTTTACTGGTTGAGGACGATCCCAATTTTGGAACGGTCTTAAAAGATTATTTGGCAATGAATGACTATGAGGTTACTCACGCCAAGAATGGAATGGAAGGATTTGAAAAGTTTAAAAAAGACGATTTTGATCTTTGTATTCTTGATGTAATGATGCCTTATAAAGACGGGTTTACCCTGGCAAAGGAGATTCGCGACAAGAATGAGGAAGTTCCAATTATTTTCTTAACCGCAAAAGCGATGAAAGAAGATGTGTTGAAAGGTTACAAGGTTGGGGCAGATGATTACCTGAACAAGCCTTTTGACAGCGAAGTGTTACTTATGAAAATAAAGGCTATTATGCAGCGAAAAGCTACAGATAGTGTGGCAGACAGTAAACAATTCGAATTCCAGATAGGTGGATTCCATCTTAACTCAAAGTTGAGGTTCCTTACCTATAATAATGAAGAACCAACCAAACTTTCTCCAAAGGAAAATGAGTTATTGCGCCTTCTTGCGTTGCACGAGAATGATCTTATGCCACGGGAACTTGCATTAACCAAAATCTGGAGAGATGACAATTACTTTACCTCCCGAAGTATGGATGTTTACATAGCAAAATTGCGTAAATATCTTAAGAAGGATGAGAATGTTGAAATATTGAACATTCATGGTGAAGGATTCAGGCTGGTAGTGAAGAATAAAGAAACTACAGAAGCTTAGATTAAGCGATAAAATATTCAGTTTCTACAAGTAGAGCTGTATAAAGATAAATAGAGGAGAAGACTGCGGTTGTCAAATAAAATTGGTGATCTGCCGTTATATAAACTACTCATTTTTAATCTTTATACAGCTCTTTTGCGTTTAAACGTTAACAAAACTGCAACCCTGTTTCTCTTGAAACTACACTATATTTACCGCTTAAACTTTTTAAATGAGCGGTAGCCCTACCGAAAAAACATATATGTCATCTCTCTCCCCGAATTTTATTGGACAGGGAAACTTATGGTTTATTCTGGGGGTACTTTTCTTTTTTATGGGGGTGACGCAGGTGAGGGGGCAGGATCCGACATATGCTCATGTGGAGGAGCGACAAATGGAAAATATTAATGTAACATTTGCTGATGCATTAAATATTGAACAAAAAGTTAATAGAGTAATAATTTCTGTTGATGTAAATCCTCAAGGGGAAGTTTTCGTTTTAACTTTTGGCAATGGTATTAAAAAAGTAGGATCTTCAGGTCAATTAATTGATTTTATACCAAATAGTGGCGGTAGGTTAAATTCTCCAATGGATTTTGCAATTAATAGTGAAGGAAAATTTTATGTGGCAGTTAACTCAGGTAGTAATAAATCTATTCGTGTATTCTCTGCCACGGGTGTCTTCTTAGCATCTGAAAATATTGGAACAGGTGCATTTGGAACAGGACCTAATTATTTTAAGGGTCCAGTGGGAGTAGCATTTGATGTGCACGACAATCTTTTTATAGCCGATCATTATACAGGTAGCGAAACGAATGTTCCCCAACCGAGTAGGGTAAAGATATATACTAAGGGTCCTACCGGAAGCTATGTTAACAGACTACTCACAGAATTTCACCAGGTAGAAGGTGAGGAGTTATTTTTTGCTTATAGAATTGCGGCGGATAGTCAGGGATATATATATGTAGCAGAGCAAGGTAATTCTACTGGAAACGCAAGGATTCAGGTAATTAAACTCGATAATAATAATATTCCTAAAAGAATTGCAATTATAGGTGGAGTAGGAGACCAAATTGGATCACCAGGAAGTCTTTATATTGATAGATATGATTATTTACATGCTGCAGATTTTGGAAATGAGGTAAGCATGACTAGTATATTGGAGGCAGGTAATGACCCCTTTAAATTATTTGAGATTTTTGAACCAGTTAAAAGAGGAATTCAAAATAATGTGTTCAAAATAAATATTTATAAAGATTTTGAGTACACCGGTGCAATTTCCGAAGAGATTGATTTTCCAATCGATTTTGCATTGAATTCTTGTGATAAACTTTTTGTTAATAATGCGATTTTAAGCGGTACCACGGGATCACCTCCATTTTATTTTGGACTCAATGCAACCATGGATTTTGATCTTGAAATCTATAAAAGAACACCTTCTTTTGATACCGAAGAGCCCGAAATAACAAATTGTTCTCCGGATATTACAGTTCCAGCTCCCGCAGGTCAAACTTTTGCCATAGTTCAATTTGATACACCCACAGCAGGTGACAATTGTTCAACAGTTACAGTGACCCAAACTTTAGGTTTAGCTTCCAACAGTCAGTTTCCCATAGGAATACATAACATTCAATTTACTGCAACCGATGAAGCTGGAAATTCATCAGATTGTACTTTTACTATTACCGTAACCGGAGAAGTTCCGCCAGCACCAACAGTTTTTGAAAATTGCCCAGGTAATATATCGGTATCAACTACCCAGGGGATCTGTGGCGCATCCGTCACCTTTTCTACTCCAAATGCATATGATGGTAATGGACCTGTACAAGTAGTGTTAACTTCTGAAATTGGATCAGGAGAGATATTTCCTGTAGGTGAGAGTACCGTTATTTTTGAAGCTACCGGTGAAGATGGCATTGCTGTAAAATGTAGTTTTAAGGTCACAGTAATTGATAATATAAAACCAACTATTTCCTGTCCCCCAAACACTTCCGTAAATGCAGATTCCAACGGAAACTTCACTTTGCCCAATTATACAGGAAGTGCAACTGCCTCAGATAACTGCGGTGTGGTAAGTGTTACTCAATTGCCCTTACCAGGAACCAACATAAATGAAGACACAGAGATCAATCTTACAGCTACAGATGAGGCTGGAAATAAAAGTATATGCACTTTCACTGTTTCATTAACCCAACAGCCTGCTCCAAAGGCAGAATGTCTTAATATAACCATAGACCTTGATAATACAGGTAAAGCTGTAATTACACCAGGCCAGATCTATGATGGTGATGCTGTTCAGGATGGAGTAACTTTGACCTTAAATAAAGAAAATTTCACCTGTGAAGATTTGGGAGCAAATCAGGTGATTTTAACCGTTACAGGAAGTAATGGAGTTTCTTCCAGTTGTACAGCTACAGTAACGGTAAGAGATAACACTCCTCCTACGGTTCAATGCCCTGCTTCAAATTATATAATACAATACGAAGGCGAAAAAGAGGTTGTAATCCCCAATTTTTCAGCCCAATTTAACCCTTCAGATAATTGTACTCAAGATCTGATAATTACGCAAGATCCACAACCGGGAACAATAGTGACCCAGGATACCTGGATAAGATTCACCGTGGAAGATGAAGCCGGAGCACAGAGCGGATGTGCTTTTTGGGTAATCCTGGAGGACAGCAGACAACTGAATATAACCTGTCCTGAAGATAAAATTTATACAGCAGAAGCAAATTGCGGAACCACAATGCCCGATTTTAGAGGGGAGGTAACCGTTAATATACCACCAGCCCGTATCACTCAGCACCCGGAACCCGGTTTTCCAATTAATGGGTCAACAAATGTTACTTTCACTGCAGTTTATGAGGATCAAAGAGTTTCCTGTACTATTAAGTATACAATGCAAGATACTACATTCCCTGTTTTTGATTGTGTTGCAGACCAAACTGAAACAGTTGAAGATGGAGAAGGCTTCTCACTACCCAATTATATTTTACAATTAGACGCTTCAGATAATTGCTGGATTGCTAGTTTTAAGCAGGTGCCTGATGTAGGAACCGTGGTATTTAACGATACTGAGATAACCCTCTCCGCGACAGATGATGCGGGAAATACCACTGAATGTTCTTTTACTTTAACTATTGAGGAGGAATCTAATCCAGATCCACCTACATTCGATTGTTTGATAGGAGAAATTATATTACCACCTAATGAGAATTGTGAATTCATAGTAGGAAACTATGAAGTGGAAGGGGTTTCCAATTTTCGAAATTTCACGAATGAATCTGTATTTCAGAATATTGCACCCGGAACCGAAATTTTAGAGGACATCTTAATTATTCTTGATGTGCGGGATGAAGGAATAAGCGTAGGAACCTGTGAATTTTGGATACGGGTTGAGGAGGTTAGTCCTCCTGTCATAACCTGCCCCGGCACCCAAACAGAATTTTACAACCCGGAAGAAGGATTTGTACTGCCCGATTACCGTAACCTGGCAGAAGTCACAGGGGATTGCGGAATTGCGGGAATAACCCAAACCCCATCCCCGGGAACTATCATAAATGTAAATACGCAGGTGCAACTGATTGTAACCAGTAATGCTAATCTTGTTTCCCAATGTGAATTTATGGTAAACCTAAGTGAGGAGGAGGTTTTGGAAATTAGCTGTATTGAAGATCAGGAAGAGGAAATAAATGAGAATTGTGAACTGGTGGTTCCCGATTATACTTCCTTGGCAAGTGTCAATTTTGAAAATGCTACGGTTACTCAATCTCCCGTACCCGGAACCGCGGTGAGTGGAAATACGACTATCAGGTTAACGGCTACCTTAAACGGAGAGACAGATGAATGTTCGTTTTTGCTAACTACCAAGGATTCAACTCCGCCGGTGGCTGTTTGTGTCACAGATTTTGAGCTACAGCTTAATGAGAATGGTACGGCATCGATAAACGCAGCAGACTTCGGGGCACAGTCTACAGATAATTGCGAAATCGTGAGCATGAGCCTTGATAAAACAATTTTTACAACTGCTGATATAGGTGAAAATACAGTAATCCTTACGGTAACCGATGCCTCAGGTTATACAGATACCTGCCAGGCCCTGGTGAATGTTTTGCCTTATGAGGGAACTACAAACCCCAATTTCACTTGCCGTACCGAAGTTACCTTGTCTTTGGATTCGACAGGAAATGCGATTCTGGAAGCTTCAAACCTTTATACCGGAGATGCGGCTGATAAAATTTTCACCCTGAGCAAAGCTAATTTTAACTGCTCTAATCTTGGAAATAATGAGGTGACTCTTTCCTGGACAGGTAGTGATGGCCCCGGTTCCTGTGTAATAAAAGTTGTGGTTAAAGATGAAATACCTCCCGTAGTGCGAACCAGGAATATTTCAATGTTCCTTAGCCAAACCGGGCAAGTACAACTAAGTGCGTTCCTTTTTGATGCCGGATTTTCAGATAATTGCGGACCAGTGACTTTTAGTATCGACAAGACCTCTCTTAGCTGTAAAGATTTAGGGGATAATACTATTACCCTTACAGTGACCGATGCCAGCGGCAATGTTTCAACAGGAACCGCAATAGTAAGCCTTACCGGTAATTGTGAGGAACCTGGGGAGCCGGGCGAGGACAGGTATGAATACATCTATATTTATCCTAACCCAACCACGGGACCCATTACTTTCTGGACACCCGCCAATACAAAAATTGAAAAGGTGGAGGTGTATGACCAACGGGGCCGGTTTATAATGATGCAACTTTTTCCCGAATCTGTTTTAAGATATCAAATGGATCTTAGCGGGCTGCAGCAGGCGGTGTATATACTGCATCTTTTTACCAGCGACGGGAACAAAATAATCCGGGTAATAATCAAATAGAAGAACTATCCTTCTTCACCTCATTTTCTATAAATGAAATTATTTCAGAAGCAGGGGTAGTGTAGTCAAACCAATGTATATCTTCCTCTTTTCTAAACCAGGTAAGCTGTCTTTTGGCAAATCTTCGGGTGTTTTTTTTGATCTCTTCCACCGCCTCTTCCAGAGTTGTTTTTCCTTCAAAATGCTCAAATAATTCCTTATAACCCACAGTGTTTAGTGCGTTGAGATCTTTTTGAGCAAATAGTCCCAGGGCTTCCTGCAATAAGCCCTCTTTCAACATTTGATCAACACGTTGGTTAATGCGGTCATAGATCACTTCCCGGGGTGCACTTAATCCAATTTTAAGGGCTTTAAAATTTCTTGAAGATTTCCCCTGTTGTAGAAAGGTAGAATATGGTTTTCCGGTACCCAGACAAATTTCGAGTGCACGTATTACCCGGTGTGGATTATTAATGTCAATCTTTTCAAAGGTTTCGGGATCAAGATTTTTCAACTGCTCCTGTAATGGTATAAGTCCCGTTTGCTGGACTTTATCATTCAGCGCAGCGCGAATGGCAGAATCAACTTCCGGAAAGCTATCAAGGCCTTCCAACACACTTTTTACATAAAGTCCGCTGCCGCCAACCATTATAAGCAGCCGGTATGTTTGGAAAAGTTCCTCAATCTTTTCAAGAGCATCCCTTTCAAAATCCCCCACAGAGTAATTTTCCTGAATAGATCTATGCTGAATAAAATGATGCCGGGCGGCCGATAGTTCTTCGGCTGAAGGTGCCGCGGTACCAATATGCATTTCCCTGAAAAACTGCCGGGAATCTGCAGAAAGTATTTCACTATTAAAAGCCCGGGCCAGTTGTATGCTTAACGACGTTTTTCCAATTCCGGTAGGCCCTACAATACTTATAAGGTAAGGTTTATTCATTTAATTTACTTCCGCAGTTATGGCAAAACTCAGCCTTATCCAAATGTTTGGTTTCATTGCAATGTGGGCAAACCTGGGTGTTTGTAGGAATAGTGGGTTGTTTAAAATATTTAGTGTATTCAGCACTTACAATTCCCGTAGGTACGGCAATAATTCCATAACCTGTTACCATGATAATAGAGGCAATAAACCTTCCCAAAGGGGTTATTGGGTGAATATCCCCAAATCCTACAGTGGTAAGGGTGACAATGGCCCAATATATACCAAGGGGAATGTTATCAAAACCACCTGCTTCTCCTTCAACCAGGTACATTAATGTACCCATGATGATGCATATTATAATAACTGTATATAAGAAGATAAGGATCTTTGCCCTGCTGTTACGAAGTGCCAGAAGAAGCCTGTTGGATTCTCCAATATAGCGTGTAATCTTAAGGATCCTGAAAACCCTTAAAAGTCTTAAGGCCCTGATTGCAAACAACATATTATGGCCCCCTGCTATTATAGAAACATAGGTGGGAATTGTGGATAGAAAATCCACTATGCCATAAAAACTGAAGATGTATTTTTTCGGTTTATTAATGGCAATGATCCTCAAGATGTATTCTATTGTGAAAAAAAAGGTGATCACCCATTCTGCAATATAGAATTGCCAGTAATACCGTTGATTAAGGGAGTCAATACTTTCCAGCATTACCAGGGCAATACTTAGTACAATAACTAAAAGTAGAATTACATCAAATAGTTTACCCATGGGGGTATCTGCTTCATAGATTATTTCGTGAAGCTTAACTTTCCATTTGGGGGTTCCTTTTTTCAAAAACGAAAATTATTGGGATAAAGTTAAATAATTTCCCGGATAACTTGGAAAGATTGTAGGTGAACCATGCTCAATCCCTTCAAAAAAACAGTACGGGACTCTATGATCGCAATTTATTGGAAAAATTCTTTATCGAATGCCGAATTCAACCATCGGTACTTCTACCCTTAAAAATAAATTATTCTTGCTGTATTGCCAGAAATAAATTTAATTATAAGTGGAAAACTGAATGATCTTTAATTTCTTGTTCCTTCGTAAATAACTCTGGATAATATGCCTGGCATCATGATCATTTTTCATTGGGGTAATAATAGACCGAACGATTTCGATATTGTTGACCTGGTGGTTTAAATTAAAATAACCTATTCCCTTAAATTCTCCTTCTTCTACTAAGAGGGCACTTTTTTCACCAATTTCGCGCCCGCGGTCAATAACAAGCATATTTTGATCGCTTAAGCTGTAATTTGAGATCATTTCCAGTACCCGTTCATTATACGCCTCTACAGTTTCTACTTCTACACAGGCTCCATTACAGGTCTTTATTGAGTAGCTCAGGCAAGTTTCATCTCCGCTATGCAAACTTGTAAAACGCTGGCAGAGTTGATAGGTTTCTATAATTTGTTGCAGGACTGTGTTGGCCTGCTGCAGTCCGCTGAATGTAGTGATATTTTCCCTGCGCCTGTCAGCCCTACCTATTTTAAGGTTAATATACCCATCCTCATCTTTGAAGTGGTACAGGGCGTAATTAAAAATAGGTTTTGAAGAATATTTGTTGAATTTAGGCTTATTGTGCTTAATTTCTTCATTTTCTTTCAGGAGCGCTATAAGTTCATTTCCAGTGGCCTCAAAACTTACTGAAGCTACTTCTTTTTGTACTTGTTTTGATCTATGATGATCTGTGGTGAAATGTTGATTTACTCTTTTTCTTATGTTCTTGCTCTTGCCAATGTAAATGATCTCTCCCTCCTCATTATGTAGATAATAAACCCCGGTAATAGAAGGAAGGTCTTCCAGGATGCGCACCAGTTTGGTATCCAGTTGTAGGGTGGGTTCTGTACGCACATGCTCTTTCAGGATATTTTTTTCTACATCCTTTACCAGTAACATTTTAAACAATTGGATTGTTGCCAGCGCATCGCCGGTTGCCCGGTGGCGGTCACTTAATGGGATTCCCAGGGCCCTTACAAGTTTACCCAGGCTATAGGATAATTGTCCCGGTATTAATTTTTGTGAAAGTTCTACAGTGCAAAGTGTTTTACGGTCAAATTCATACCCAAGCCTGCGAAATTCCAGACGCAAAATTCTATGATCAAACTTGGCGTTATGTGCAACCACAATGCAGCCATCGGTTATTTCCACAATGCGCTTGGCTACCTCGTAAAATTTTGGGGCACTGCGCAGCATATCGTTATTTATTCCTGTAAGTCCTATTACAAAGGGCTGTATAGGTTGTTCAGGGTTTATAAGGCTAATGAATTGATCTACAACTTTGTGACCGTCAAATTTATAGATGGCAATTTCTGTGATCCCCTCTTCATTATATTTTCCACCGGTAGTTTCTATATCTAAAATTGCATACATAAGCCTACCGTTCCCCCTTACCTGGGATAATATTATAATGTTCAAATTGTATTTTTTAATCTCTTTCATCTTCCTTAAAAATTTTACGCGCAGTGCGAAACCATTTTAATGAGTATTTCTTTCTCCAAATATGGAACTTCCAATCCTCACCATATTACTGCCGCAATTTATTGCTGTCTTGTAATCTGAGCTCATTCCCATGGAGAGTATTTTCAATTCCGGATACTTTTTTTGAAGTGTATCAAAATTTGTTTTCAAATACTCAAACTCATTTTTAACCTGGACCATATCATTGGTAAAAGTTGCCATTCCCATAAGGCCCGTTACTTTTACATTGGTAAATTTTGAATAGGTTTCAGAATGCAGGATCTCTCTGGCCTCTTCAACACTTATTCCAAATTTGGAATCCTCTTCGGCAATCTTTATTTGCAACAGGCAATCGATACTGCGGTTATTTTTTATTGCTTCTTTATTAATTTCTTTTAATAGCTTCAGGCTGTCTACGGCGTGGATCAAACTCACAAATGGTGCCATATATTTAACCTTATTGGTTTGTACATGGCCTACCATGTGCCATTGAATATCTTTGGGCAGTGCTTCCCATTTTTCAGTCATTTCCTGGATCTTATTTTCACCAAAGATCCTTTGACCCGCATTATATGCTTCAAGAATATCGCTTACAGGCTTTGTTTTGGAGATTGCAACCAGAGTAATATCGGGACCTAACTCTTCTTTATAACTTGTAATTATTTCTGAAATATTCATTTGGTAAATTTAAGGAAAACTGATTGAAATGGAGACAATTAAATGCATATCAATTCTTTAGGAAAAAATTACACTTATTAAAATTCGTAGATAGTTAACCCGCTCCTTAATTTGGGTTCAATATAAGTGGATTTTGGAGGCATGGTGAGACCTTCATCTGCCACCTGCTTGATCTCATCTACAGTAATGGGAAGCATACCAAAGCCTACGGCAAATTTTCCTTGGTCTACAAGGGTTTTTATCTCTATGAGGTCATTTTTGCTGTGAACATAAGCTATACGGCTGTCGTGGCGAAGATCCTCAATACCCAGAACAGGCTTCAGGATCTTTTCATACAATATGAAGGTATCCAGGCTGCTTAAAGAATCAGTGAACTCATAATTTGTCCTTCGCAGGTACAGGGAGTAGAATTCCCCATCCAGGTACATATTGAAATGATGTTTCTTTGAAGGATAATAAACCTCCAGCCCGCGGTTTTCTATTCGAAACCATTCATCCAGCTGCACCAAAAATTCTTCTTTGCTAAGGCCGTTAAGATCTTTTACCAGCCTGCTGAATTCATGTATTTGCAATTCACTCTCGGGGATCAAAAAGCTCATGAAAAAATTATAAGGCTCCTCCCCGGTGTGGTTTGGATTTGCAGCTTTAGATTCTTTTGCAAGTAAATAAGAGGAAGCGCACCGGTGGTGTCCATCTGCAATATAGACCTGCGGCATCGCTGCAAATTCTGCTTTGATCTTTTCAATTATTTCCGGGGAGTCAATTTTCCAGAGATAATGCAATTCTTTATTATAGGTGGAAAACTCATATTCAGGGCGTTTCTGCACTTCGCTGGTAATAATATCATCTATCACCTTAGAATCGGGATAGGTGAGTAGCACCGGCTCTGTATTAAATCCTACAACCTTCAGGTAATCTTTAAATAGATTTTCCCGCAGCGAAATGGTATCCTCATGCCTTTTAATATGGTTCTGTTCGTAATCTTCAACACTGGTGGCAGCAATGATCCCACAAAAAGTATTATTTCGGGCAATAATTTTATAGATGTAATAACACGGAGTTTCATCTTTAATAAAAATGTGGTCCTCCTTAAATTCAAGAAAACGGTTTTTTACCAGATGAAATCTTTTTTCTCCTGTGGTGGTGTGTTGAAATTTATAGCCCGGGTTTATTATGTGCAAAAACGAAAAAGGATTATACTCCAGTTGGGCGGTAAGTTCACCCGCTGTATAATCTTCATATGGCCTGGATGCCACAAGACCGGCCTTATCCCGGGTGGGCCTTACCGCTTTAAATGGAATTATCTTTGTCAAATTTTATTTATAGTTAAAGCGTTAAAAAGCTAAAAAGTCAATGGTGATAATTTTTTTAATGGAAAGAGTAGAGTGGATCATGGAAAAGAGGATATTAGAAAAGGGAAGCATGTTTTCCAGATTTTATTATGGCAGCTTCCAAGCTCTTCACATCTTTATAATCCTAACTCCTAACTCCTAACTCCTAACTCCTAACACTTAACCCCTAAGCCTTTTTAGAAAATTGTTTAGAGACATTTTCTGCTTTTCTGTTCTCTGAATAATCATAGAATCCTTCACCCGATTTTACACCAAGTTTCCCTGCCATTACCATATTGGTAAGCAATGGGGAAGGGGCATATTTCGGATTTTTAAAACCATTGTACATTACTTCCAGGATAGAATGGCAAACATCCAGCCCAATAAAATCTGCCAACTGCAAAGGGCCCATTGGATGAGCCATTCCCAGCTTCATAACCGTATCTATTTCGTAAACCCCTGCAACGCCGTTGTAAAGGGTTTCAATAGCTTCATTTATCATGGGCATAAGGATCCTGTTGGCAACAAATCCAGGATAATCATTCACTTCTACCGAAACTTTATCCAGTTTTTTGGATAGGTCCATTATGGTTTTTGTAACCTTATCTGAAGTATTATATCCCCTTATAATTTCAACCAGTTTCATTACAGGTACCGGATTCATAAAATGCATTCCTATAACCCGCTCCGGATTTGAAACTTCAGCAGCTATTTGAGTAATAGAAATGGAGGAGGTGTTCGTGGCAAGGATTGTTGTTTCGGAACAGGTAGCATCCAGTTGCTTGAAGATCTGTAATTTCAGTTTTACATTCTCCGTAGCAGCTTCTACCACAAGCCCCACATTTTTTACTCCTGAAGGAATATCTATGTGCGTTGTTATATTATTTAAAGTCTCTTTTTTGTCGGCCTCGGTGATCTTTTCCTTTGCTACCATCCGGTCCAGGTTTTTGGAGATGGTATCCATTCCCCTCTGCAGGCTTTCTTTGGAAATATCAATAAGGTTCACTTTATACCCAAATTGGGCAAAAGTATGGGCAATCCCGTTGCCCATGGTTCCTGCTCCTATAATTGCAATTTTTTTCATGTGATTTATATTATCTGTTCCCGCTTTAAGTAGCAGGGAAATTTTTTACTTATTCGTTTTAAAACTTTCTATGATCTGGTTGGCCACTTTAAGTGCAATAGCCCCCTGCTCCAGGCTTACCGTTGGAGTAGTGTTATTTTCAATGGCAAAAGCAAAAGATTCCAACTCATCCAGGATCGCGTTATTGGCGTCGACTTTTGGGTTGTCAAAATATATCTGCTTTTTTACTCCTTCGGCATTCTGTAGGATCATTGCAAAATCATCCGGATCCTTAGGTGCATCCTTCATTTTTACAACCTCACATTTTTTTTCCAGAAAATCTACAGAGATATAGGCATCCTTTTGAAAAAACCTTGCTTTCCGCATATTTTTCAGGGAGATCCTGCTCGCGGTTAAATTGGCCACACAACCATTTTCAAATTCTATACGCGCATTGGCAATATCCGGCGTTTCGCTTATTACAGATACTCCGCTGGCATTAATGTTTTTCACCTTGCTGTTTACAACACTTAAGATCACGTCAATATCATGGATCATAAGGTCAAGTACCACCGGCACATCCGTTCCCCTTGGATTAAATTCGGCAAGGCGATGGGCTTCAATGAACATTGGGAATTCTATTTTATCGGCTACCGCGGTAAAGGCTGGATTAAAACGTTCAACGTGGCCCACCTGGCCTTTTACCTTATGCTTTTTAGCCAGGCTTATGAGCTCTTCGGCTTCGGCATAAGTGGTAGTTATGGGTTTTTCAATAAAAAGATGCCGGCCGGCAGCAATAGCGCTTTTACCTATTTCAAAATGTGAGAACGTTGGGGTAACTACATCAATCATATCCACAGCCTGGATTAGATCATTGGCGCTAGAAAACCTTTTGTATCCAAATTCCTTTTCCACATTGGCGGCTACTTCCTCATTCCCGTCATAAAATCCTACAAGTTCATATTTAGAGGACTGTTGGAGAAGTTTTAAATGGATCTTTCCAAGATGTCCGGCACCAATTACACCAGCTTTCAGCATATTTATTGTGTTTTCAACAAAAATAGCATTTATTGAGTAAAGGTCAAGATGATTTTGGGGGTTAATAAACTATTTTGAGAAGAAATCTTTAATAGGAAAGGGAAATAAAGATTTTAAAATAACCTGAAAAATAAAGCCGTAAAACTTCCAATGATAAATATGAAAAAATAGATTATCAGGCTCTTAACGGGAAGCGGGTAAAGTATTTTAAATTTTAATTAACAGTTCGCTTGAAGCCTTTCATTTGTTTCATTAATTTTATAGGCTCAAAGAAAATTTTCAAAGTGCTACGGGATACATTTAAACATAAAGGTAAAAGATTACAATTAGCTGCTATAGTTGAAGGCAAAGGGGTGAAAGATAAGAAAGTGCTGGAAGCCATAAAAACTATACCCCGGCACTTGTTTATGGACAGTAGTTTTGAAGATCACGCATACCAGGATAAGGCCTTTCCCATTGCTGCAGATCAAACAATCTCCCAACCTTATACCGTTGCCTATCAAACCGAACTGCTTGAAATAAAAAAAGGGGATTCTGTCCTGGAAATAGGTACCGGCAGCGGCTACCAAACCGCTGTGCTTTGTGAACTTGGGGCCAAAGTTTACAGTATTGAACGCCAGCAGGAGCTATTTAAAAAAACAAAGATCTTCCTTTCTAAACTTGGATACAGGCCTAAATTCTTAAGTTTTGGAGATGGGTATAAAGGCCTGCCCCAATATGCCCCATTTGATAAGATCATAGTAACCGCGGGAGCTCCTTTTGTTCCCAAGGCACTTCTTGCACAGCTTAAAGTAGGCGGCCGGCTGGTAATTCCGGTGGGAGAAAATGTACAGGTTATGACCCTGTATGTGCGTACCTCTGAAAAAGGTTTCGATAAAAAAGAGTTTGGAGATTTCCGGTTTGTTCCATTGCTGGAGGACAAAAACTAATAGTAGAGGTTAATCCAGCAATCCAAGAAATTTAAGACCGAAAATGAAGGCTCCCTGCCTGTTCCCTTCAAATTCTGAAACCACATAATCCAGGCGCAGGAGACGGTATTTTCCAAATCCCAGGTTATCTATTCCTACAGAATATTCAGAATATGGCTTATTGTTTTCCGTAGAAAGAAAATGAGCGCCCAGTACAAGATTATAATTAAGCCTGTTTATTCCCGGAACCTTTCCCAGGATCCAGCCCTTAAAATCATGTTCAAAATGCCCTTCCCCATAACTGCCATTCGTGCTTAAAGCATAATAAGGCAGCAGGTTGAACTTGTCCATATAATTCCCATTCCCAATGCGGGTTTGATTGCCATTAAAATGTTGATAATCTAAATAAGCGATATTTTCTCCATTTAGAAAAGCGCCGCCTTTTAAGTTATAACTAAAAGTGCCTTTATTGGCGAGGCTTATATCCTGCCTAAGGGTCGCAGTGAATTTGTCATAATTGTAATCTTGCACATTGCCTCCAAAACCTTTTTCATATCCCAGATAAACTGTAGGATATTTATTGTTTGGCATATTATATTTCCCATCGGGATAACTCATATAGTTTTGCGCAAAATTTATCCTGCTACTTAGGTTTAGTTTAAAAATTCTGTGCTCTTCAAACGGAATTGATCCAAAATTTTGAGGTTGCAGCGGGTTATTTGAAGTGTACTCAACTCCATCTCTGTCTCTCCAGTACTGGGTCGAGGTGTTAAAGAGTCCATTTCGCTGCTGGTAGCTTAAATTTGAAAAGAGTGTAAACCCATTGAACAATTCCTGTTGATATCCCAGTTCTGCAAATTTCCTCTCATACAATTTCAGATAATTACGCTCAAAATATAAACTGGTAATACTGTTTATTCTTTCTGAAATGGGGATCCTGTTATTTATTTGAGCGGTTTCAACTCCTCCCGAAAGGGTAAGGATGGGCCGTGAGTAATTGTTGAATTTTTTCTGAAAAAGGGCTTTGTATCGCAACCTTTCATCACTAAATCCATAATTTACACCTCCCGAAATTCTCCAGTATTTACTGAAATTCTCATCCAGATTTTGCCTGAAGTTTAGATTCAAAGATGTATTCCAGCCTTGTACTGTGTTGAAATTGGTGCCGAACAACGGGGAGGAAATACTAAAATTATTCTTTTCGTATGAATTGCTGTAACTGTAGCCAAAAATGAGATTGGAAATATTGAATTTATTCCGCACGCGGTCTACCGAATCCAGATAGGTTTTTGAATTTCTTAAAACCTGTATGCTGTCCTTTTTTATGTAATCAAAAAGTTCTTCTGATGTCAGGGGAACCGGGCGTACCGTTTGCCAGTAAAGGGAATCCTTTTTATTCGCCGCCTCGGCAAAGGACATTACTTCGCGGCTAAAGGTTGTGTTATCAATACCGGGTTTAAAATCGTGGTTGCTGTAAACAGCCGTAAACCTTCCGTCACCCGAGATCCCGAACATAGCAAAGCTGAAATCTACCGTTTGAGAGATCTTGATCCAGAAATCATTCGCTGGAGAATACTTGAAATTCTGGGTAAAAGTAAGTGTTTCAATAGGTTCGAATTGTATAGCTTTCCCGGTAACATTGAGCGCTACCCCATAAATTTGCCAGGAATTTTCCACGATATAAATGCTGCCGTAAAAAACCCTGTCTTGTGGCCTTTTTGGGGTCACCGTGATCTTATTTATCAACTGGCCGGAATCATCATAAAAAACACCTTCAAGTTTGTAATTGTAGTAATTAAAGGCATAATCGGCAATAGGGGAAACAATTTTTGCATTTATTTCTACGGTATTCTCATAAAAGGAAAATTCAGATTCCCGGGCAGAGTTTAAACTAAAGCCATTGCCATTACCGCTCACTTTAGAAGCCAGGATCTTTTCCTTAAAATCATCTGGCGCCCTATAAGTGATCTCAGAGATGGTCTCGCTTAAATAAACAATGCCGCTACGGGTAGAATCCAGGCCGCCTCCCAGGTCACCAATATCCTGCCCCAGGATCTTTTCTGGTGCATTTTTTATACGCCATAATCCGCGGGAATAATAGTCAGCTGTGTAACGTTCAATTTTTGCAAGATTTTGTTTCCTGTTATCTATTGCCAGGCGTATGATCTTATTGGCCGGATTCTCATTTGAATTTATAGTAACAGCATCGAGATTTGTTGTGGTGGGCGTAAGCCTGACATTTTCAACAACCGGAAAATTTTCAATGCGTACCTCTTTACGGTGGGTTTCATACCCCAGGTATTGAAAAATAAGTAGATGTATGCCGGTGGAAGAAAGTTTTAAGGAATAATCCCCATCTTCGTTTGTGGTAGTTCCGGACCTTCCATCGCCGGTATAAATATTTACATAAGGAAGAGGTTGGCCCTCCAGGTCTGTCACCTTTCCCGTCACCTGGGAAAATGTAAGATTGATAAAAAATAGAAAAAGGAGAAGGAACTGAAGTTTTCCAATCATAAATGCCGGCTTAACTTCGGTTAATATACTTGATTTTAAAGAAATGGAATGATAGTTATTTGTAATCTTTTTTAATGCGGTCCAGCCTGCGCTTGTTGTCGCGGTCTTTCATAGTCTCGCGTTTATCATAGAGTTTTTTACCCCGCGCCAGAGCAATTTGAAGTTTCGCGAGCCCGCGCTCGTTTATAAATAATCTTAAGGGAACAATGGTAAGTCCTGAATTCTTCACTTCTTTTTCCAGTTTCTTAAGTTCCCGCCTTTTCATTAAAAGCTTACGGGCACTCTTAGGATCGTGATTAAAGTGGGTAGCGTGAGAATATTCTTCTACCGTCATATTAATCACAAACAATTCATTGTTCTGAAATTCACAAAAACTTTCAGCAATAGAAGCCTTCCCCTGGCGAATTGCCTTAATTTCGGTTCCCGCAAGTTTAATTCCTGTAACGAACTTATCCAGGATCTCAAATTCAAATTTCGCCTTGCGGTTTTTTATATTTATTGTGTTTGCGGTCATGCTATGTTTCTGAATAGCTAAAGATCTTCAAAGGAAATTATTTGATATCTCCCAAAAATTTCAGCACAGCACAAAAATAGGAAGGTTTCTTTAGAATAAGCCATAATGTAATTGTAATTTTCCCTTTCTGTCAAACTGTTCCTTCCGCAGTAAATGCTTACGCGACACAGAGATTTTTTAACCTGCCTGGCTTGTTTCCGGCTGGATTTTCAGGATTCGGTTCAAAAACGGCTTTTTCAGCAACATTTCTTTATATTTGGAAAATTATTGAAATTTTATGAAATACCTTATTATTCTTATGGCATTGATATTAACAGTATCATGCCAGGGAAAAAAAGATTCCCTTACGGCCCAGGAAATAATTGATAAAACAATTGAAAATGCCGGAGGGAGCAAATATAAAAATGCCAGGATAGAGTTTAAATTTCGGGACCACATGTATAAAAGTTCCCGTAAAAGAGGGGAGTTTCAGTTGGAACGCAGTATTACAGATTCTACCGGAAAATATCGTGATGTAATTAACAATACCGGTTTCCAGAGATTTATTAACGATACCCTTGCCAGCGTACCGGACTCAATGATTGTGCGCTATACCAGCAGTGTAAATTCTGTTCATTATTTTGCTCATTTACCATATGGGTTAAATGACAGGGCCGTAAACAAAAAACTTGCAGGGGAGACCGTTCTCAAGGGAGAACCCTATTATAAAATAAACATTACTTTCCAACAGGATGGAGGAGGAGCAGACCATCATGACGAATTCATGTACTGGATACATAAAGAAAAGTTCACGATAGATTACCTCGCCTATAAATTTCTTGTTAATGATGGCGGCATACGTTTTCGTGCGGCTTTCAATCCAAGGGAGATCGAAGGAATACGCTTTGTAGATTATATGAACTATACCACTTCCAATTTCAATACTAAGCTGGAAGATCTTGATGAAATGTATGAGCAGGGAAAACTTGAAATGCTTTCTACCATACAAACTGAAGTTATAAGCGTTGAAGTGCGTAAGTAACTTCCTCTCTTCTATTAATATTCAACAATTAAGCCTGAACTTCACATTTCCTTTGTAAGTTTCAGGCTTATTTATTTTTGATAGGGTTCCATTTTATGAGCTCTTTCTTTTCAGAAATATTCAAAAGAAATGCTTTTAATTAGGAGAAGGCACAGGAAGATCTGAATTTATAATGTCCCGAAACATTTTCCAGGTACCATCTTCTTTTTTCCAAATCACTATGGCTTTTCCCTGATCTACCTGGGTACCGTCTTCCAGGAATATTTTCCAGGCATCCTCGGTAACAACCATCTTCTCATCTCCCCATAAATTGAGCATTTCGAGTTCAACTTTAGCAATTCCGTTATTTAAAAAATTTTGAAATGTTTCCTGTATGGCTTCTTTTCCACTTGAAGATCTCATATTATTCCCCATAAATTGTCCGTCGCTGGTATAAAGATTGGCGAGCTGGGCTGCATCTTTATCTTTGATAAATTTTATGAATTCCCTGTTCCTCTCTTTAATTTCTGTCTTCGCAGTTTCCAGATCAAAAACCGGGGTTTTAGCGTTCTTTAATTCTACCTGAATAACCTCCAGAGGTGTGGTCCCTTTATTTGTAGGTTGATGTTTTTCTCCATCACTCCAAATAACCTGACCCTTTTTACCGGTTGCTGGAATTACTTCACCTGTGGGTAAGGAGAATTCAACATTGTAATCGGTTAAAAATACAGCAACCCCTTTTGGATGTTCGTGAACTGTAGATTGCTCACCTGGTCCGTAAGTGATGCGCAGCACCCGTACAAAATCATTTTCCATTTCAACCTTGTAATGTTGAGGATCTGCTTTTACAGCATCCTGTGCATATACAGTGCCGGTGAGAAATAAAAAGGTTGAAATTGAATACAGCAAAAAGTGTGATGGTTTTTTCATAAAGTCTGATTTTTATTGGTTGGTGAATTATGGAATGATTTAATTTCCCGGTTGGTATCCAAGGTCTGGCCGTATATATCCCCGAATAATCTCAATTCGGGAAACAGTTTGCGAAAGTTGATCAAAAAGGGATTCCCCCTCCTGTCCAAGAAGTTCACGGTTATCCTCTCTCATGCGTTCAAAATCTTCGGGGCTCTCAGCCGCCGTTACTACCCAGAAAAAGGATCCCATAACTCCAAAACCACTGCGATATAAACGGTAGTCCATTTGGGAATTTTTTTTGGTATAAAGCGCCAGGAATCTATTTGCCAAATCTTCGGCTTTTGAAGCATTGGCCGGGGTATAATGATACATTGTTATATGCCTGTAATTTTTACCCACCGGGGTGGTATTGATCCCTCCCGGCTGGTAGGATTGTTTTTTGTCAAGAATGAGAATATAATCCCCATGCTCATCGTAGGTGTCTTTATATTTATCAAAGATGCGTTTAGTTTCACGCTGCCCAATTTTTTGGCTAAGACTGGCGAAGGGATCTTGATCCAGCGCAGCCATATTTTCCAGGGGCGAAATGTAGATATACCTAAAATCTTCGGTAACTAATGTTATCCAACTAAAATCCCTGACCTCATTTTTTTTCATGGCCCCAATAAGTTCCTTATCAATGGTTTCATGTTTTTTAGCCATAGCCGGTTTTGTCCTGTCTTCATGTACCAGGAACATTTGCATATCCTTTTCCTCCTGTGCCTGTATTCCCATAAAGGAAATTAAAAGAAGAAAAAGTAGAAATCCGGTGATCTTTGTAGTTTTCATAATCTTTGTTTTTGAGGTTAATTCTTCAACCATAAAATTTTATATATAATTCCTGTCAGCGCGTTCAGGTGTAATAACTGCGGAAAAACCGTTTATAAAAATGTGGGGTTGGATTAACTTAATTCTCAAACAATAGATTGAGGACTGAATTAAAAATATCGTGGGGAAGCTTTCTTATTATGGAGGGGGAATTCTTTTAAAAAAGAATATATTAAATTAATATAAATTATTGGAATATAAGGCCTTATGAGGGAAATTTTATTGAGTTGAATTTTCTAAAGCTACCTTAATTATAATGCATTTTTTAATATGGACTAAAAAATAAGCCGCACCTTTAGTAGGGTACGGCTAGAGAATGATGTTTAAAGTGTAGTTAAATTACCTTACAGCACATAGTTTGTTTTGTAAGCCAGGATTGACGCCTCCAATTCTTCCTTATTCTCAATAAAGGGGAAATGCCCTCCCGGGGAAGCCCAAAGCATCATGTTAGGAAAATTAATTCCCTTGTAATGCTCTGGGCCTACCATCCAATCCTGGTCGCCGTAAAAGAATAACACGGGTACTTTTATTTCCCTGGTAAAACCTCTGTAATCTTTCCAATAACTTTCCTGATCCAATGCCAGGCTTCCGAAATTCCAGTTCCAACCAGGAACCTCATTTATGGTTGCATCAACAATTTTTTCATTGGAGGCCTCCCGAAATGCCATTTTCCAGAAAAGGTCTTGTTCCCGTAGATTGTTAATGTGTGCCCCAAGGTTAGCTTTAATATTTTCCGGCGTGTCACAGGGGAATTGGCTGTTTTTTCCGGTAAACTCGGCAGCTTTGGGACCCCAGCTGTTACAAAAACTATCTACAAGGCTCAAAGTGCCATTTACCATGATCATTCCCTTATGCGCATTAGGGTAAAGGCTTGCATACCCCGCCTGTAATATCCCACCAAAGGAATGGCCTATAGTTAACCAGGAATCAAAGCCCAGGGCAATTCGTACTTCTTCAAAATCCAAAGCCATTCTCTCCATGGAATAATCATCATCTTTATCTCCGGTAGATCTTCCCACACCACGCTGGTCCAGATAGATTACTGTAAAATTTTGTTCCATAAATTCCCCAAAGAATTTTTCAAACCAAAAGCTTCCGGATCCCGGCCCCCCATGAAGGTATAAAACGGGAGTTCCCTCGCCTTTGACTTTTACGTAAAGATCAATCCCATCTGAGGTGATGATCCTTTTTTCAGTTCCCCGGGCAGAGATGCCCATTGTAAATAATATAAAAGTGAATAATAGTGTTTTCATAAAACAGGTATTTAATGGTCTCTACTAAAATGACAAATAGTGTTGCCGGATGTTACATTTGCTCCGGTATTTTTATAGTATTTTCTTTTTCATCAACACCCACTATCCGGCTCCGTTTCTCGAGGATTATACTATCCCTCCACACATTATTCATCTTTCCAATTTTCTCGCGTTTTCCAATAATCCTGAAACCTGCTTTTTCATGCAATTTCAGGCTGGCTGTATTTTCAGGAAAAATCCCGGCCTGCAATGTCCAGATCCCGTTTTCTTCACTTTGAATAATAAGGTTTTCCAAAAGTTTTTTCCCAATCCCCAGGCCTCTGTATCCTTCAGCAACATATACACTAATCTCTGCGACGCCGCCATAAACACAGCGGCCCGAAACCGCGCTCAATGCTGCCCACCCAGCGACTTTGTCTTTAACAAGCGCTACAATACGGGCAAATTTTAAGTGCTCCCGGTCCCATTTTTCCCACTCAGGGGCTTTGGTCTCAAATGTAGCATGCCCGGTGGCAATTCCATTTTCATAGATTTCTTTGACAGCCTCCCAGTGAGCAGGCTCCATTTTTTTAATATTTACAGCTTCCATCGCAGGTAGTTTCTATTAGAGTTTCTGTTTTCATTTCTTTTTGAGCATCCTTCCCGTCGTTTCCGCTCCATTGCTCCATCACTTCAGGGGCAGGCCGCGCATTGATCCCTTCGCCATATACGGTGGCTGAACCGTGGGTATAAAAGGCTTCCCAGTCTACCCCCTGCGGATCTGTGATCCAGCTTTTTTGAGATTTTGAATAGCAACAGGTGCATTCCCCTTCTTCCCTCACAGTTCCCTTGGCCTGTTCCATATTCTTATATACCTCGTGTAGATCTTGTTCTGTGTCTACCTGAAGGCCCAAATGTTCTATTCCGGTTTCCTCGTGGCCGGTTGAGATCGCATAATTTATTCGTGGATCTTCCAGCATCCATTTTGCATAATCAGATTTTTGAATAGTGGGGGCGGTATTAAAAAGGGCATTGTAGAAAGCTATACTTTCTTCAAGGTTTTTTACTCTTACGTGAACATGAAATCTTTTCATTTTTAAATGTGTTTTAAAGGTTTACACATTCAGGACGAAGAGGGATGCAAAAGGATGCAAAATTTATTCAGAAATTTCTTTTTTTATTTTTTGAAGCGGGGTACAGGAGTTTTTTATGCTGAAGGAAAGCAGGTTTCCGGTCGCGTCTTTTTCAAAATGGCAACAGGTTATAAATTCAGCCATGAGCAATTGCCTTCCCCTTTGGATCCGGGATTTTGTAGCGGGAAGGGAAAGGTTTAATTTTTTTGCAATTTCCGTTTGTTTTAACCCATCAATATCTGAAAGTTTTAGGGGTATCGAATATTCGGCAGGAAGAAAATTTAATATGGGGGTAATATAGTTAAGGGCATCCCTAAAAGCGATATTTTCCTCCTCTTCAAATTTTTCAGGAATATCCTTATCTGTAAACTTTGAATGTTTGCGGTAATGGTCAATAATGGTATTTTGGGCGATTTGGAACAACCAGCTTCTCACGTTGCGTACCCCGCTTTTATTATGACAAAAATTATATACCTTCATCAACACCTCCTGCAGGATATCATCAGTAAGTTCCCGGTCTTTTACCCGTTTGAGGATAAAATTCCGCAGCTCTTTTTGATGTTCCTGCCATAGTTGCGGTACATCACAATTGGTAGTAAAAGTTGTTTTCATTGAAAAGAGGAAGAAATGTCAAATCTCTCCAAATCAAATTTAAGAATTTTTCTCCTTTAATTATTTTCTGAAAATATCAAAAAAAAGAGGCTGTCCGGATCTCCAAACAGCCTCAACTATTAAACAATTTCTATTTCCCTGTGGAAGGATCTATAATTTATTTTGGAGACTTGTCCAGGCCCCACCATTATAAACCTCTGTATATCCCTGGGCTTTTAAAATACTTTTAGCACTTGCACTTCGCATTCCGGAAGCACAACAGGTTATAACCGGGGTATTCTTATTTTTAATTTTTCCCAGATTTTGAGTGAGGGAACCCACCGGAATATTCCGGGCCCCTTTAATATGGCCATTTTTAAATTCCTGTTGTGTACGTACATCTACAATGACCGCCCCGTTTTTGACCAGTTCGGCATAATTGGTCTGGGGGCCAATCCCGAATAATTTTTTTAAACTATTCAGCATAATTAAGCATTTTGAGATTGAAGATAATTCACATCCAACCAGGAACCACCGTTCAGGCATTCTATACCCTGTTTTGCGAGGATTTGTGTTGCCATACCGCTTCGGTTACCGGAGGCACAACACAAGACAAGCGGTGATTCCAATGCTTTTAATTCCTCAATACGCTCGTTGATCTCCTGCAAGGGGATGTTAATGGATCCGGCTACATGCCCACCCATAAATTCCTGCGTTGTACGAACATCTACTATGGTACCCTTATTTTCTTTAATTAATTTTTCAGCATTCATATTGTTTTATTTTTAGTTGTTTCCTTTTTAAAGGAATTGAAAAGCAGACCTCCCATAAATGCACCATATACGGTGCTGTTTAGTGGTTGAGATGTTATAGCACAGCTACCGGAATAGCAGCCTATAAAATGGTAATATAAATATCCACCAATTGCTCCCGCAAATACCCCCAAAAAAGTGAGTTTATATTTTATTAAAAAGTTCATATAGGATTTTAATTTCAGGGCAAAAATAAGGGGTTTGCCCACCTGGCACAGTTACATTTGTTACAAAGGATGTTTTTTTGATCCAGGATTTTGAAGAAAAAAAACCGGATAAGTCCTTTTTAGTCAGGGCCTATCCGGATAGTTTACTGGTGGGAAATTACAAATTCTCAATTACTCTTTTAAGGCCTTCTCTTACCTGTTGCGCTACGGCACCCAGTTTGTCGTTTTTTACTGCGCTCATTGATGCCACAGGATCAACGGCAGATACTTCTATCTTCCCATTTTCTAGTTCCTGCACAATTACATTACAAGGAAGCATAGTGCCAATTTTGCTTTCGGTACTTATGGCCTGATGCGCCATTGTAGGATTACACGCCCCAAGTATCCTGTATTTTCTAAAGTCTATATCCAACTTTTTTTTAAAAGTTTCCTTTACATCAATCTCGGTAAGGATGCCAAATCCTTCTTTTTTTAATTCTCCGGTTACCTTCTCAATGGCTTCCTCAAAATTTTGATCTACTGTTTTAGAAAAATAATAACTCATGACTCACTGGTTTTAATTTGGTTATAACTTTAAAAATATGGAATATGAAATTTTAATTGGTTGATATTTATCATTGTTAGTTTATCCATATATCAGGACCTGTTTTCATATAAAAAGGTTACAAATTAGCCGGCCTCATTAAGCAGGTCTTCAAGATCGAGGGGGCGGGTATACATTTCCAATGTTCCATCGGGTTTTTGAGGCCATTTTTCCTTGGGAAGGTCCCAATACAATTCTACCCCGTTACCATCTGGGTCGTTAAGGTACAGTGCTTGAGAAACCCCATGGTCTGCCGCCCCGGAAAGCGGATAATTAGCATCTCCTACCCGTTTCAGGATCATTGCAAGGTCTTTCCGGGTGGGGTATAGAATAGCTGTATGAAATAATCCAACCCCCTGATGCTTTGCTGGCGGCGCTCCCAGACTGTTCCAGGTATTAAGGCCAATATGGTGATGGTAACCACCTGCTGAAAGAAAAGCTGCCTGGTCCCCGTAAAAAGTTGTGACTTCAAACCCCAACAGGTCGCGGTAAAATCCCAGGGCCCGGTCAAGATCGGCCACCTTTAAATGTACATGGCCTATGCGGGTTTGGCCTGGGATCTGGTAATTTTCCATCGTTCTTATTTTTTGGTTAAAGGGTTTTAGATAATTGCAGAGCCTAGGAAGATTTTCACTTTACATAACCGTGCAACCCATCATTTATATTTGTTTTACCCTAAACATTTTGACTAGTCTAAAAGTTAAGGAAAAAATTCAAAATATGGGTCCGGATGCATTAATTTCATGGATTTTGAATATGGGGAAATTATTTTCTCTAAAGCTCAAAAAATCAGTTTTTTAGCTACATTAGTGCTTCCAACCAATTAATTAATACACTATTATGAAATATCAATTTTTGCTAATTGCAGTATTGCTTTCTTTCATCTCCTGTAAAAAAGATGCAGAAAAAAGTGAAGAGAAAAGGGAGATCGCCTCCTATACAATTGAGCAGTTTATGGATAATGAGTCGGTTTTTGGCGGTAGCTTTTCACCAGATAACTCCAAGCTCTTGGTTACCAGTAACCGCTCCGGGATCTTTAATATGTACACTGTTCCTACCGGTGGGGGTGATTTTACACCACTTACAACATCAGACAGTGCATCGGTTTTCGCAATCTCTTATTTTCCTGAAGATGAGAGAATCCTCTTCCGGATGGATGACAACGGCGATGAGATCTATAAGATCTTCGTAATGGATGGTGACAGCATTTCAAGGCTTACCCCTGCAACAAACGCAAGAGCATTATTTTATGGCTGGTCCCGGGATGGAAAAAGCTTCTACTATGGCAGCAATCAAAGGGATAGCAGGTATACAGATGTTTACAGAATGAATACCATGACTTTTACCCCGGAACTTATTTATGAAAATAATGATGCGTATGATTTTGGGGGGATTTCACCCGATGGCAATTATTTAGCCCTGAGCAAAGCCCTTAATACCAATGACTCCAATTTGTTTATTTACGATTTCAGGAATAAAAAGCTTGTTCAGGTCAATACCGCTCAAAGCGGAAATAATGCCCAGGATTTTTCCAAAGACAATAAATTTCTTTATTACACTACAGATGCCGCAGGAGAATTCTCTGCCCTGATGAAATATGACCTGGAGAAGAAAACTTCAGAAGAAGTGTCCAAGAAAAAATGGGACATCGTGGGTATGGGATTTAGTGAAAATGGAACCTACCGGGTGATGTATGTGAATGAAGATGCCGCCAATAAGGTGGAAGTGTTGAACGCTAAAACAGGAAAGGCATTGGACCTTCCCAAATTTGAAAATGCCTTTATTACCGGTATAAGTATTTCCAGAGATGAGCGAATGGCAATTTTAAATGTGGGAGGATCTCATACTCCCACGAATTTATACTCCTATGATATGGAAAGCGGAAAGCATACCAGGCTTACCAACGTTCTTAATAAAGATATAGATCAAAGAGACCTGGTATCAGCTGAAGTTATAAGATATGAATCTTTTGACGGAACAGTGATCCCGGCGATCTATTATAAACCCCTTACTGCAACTGCAGAGGATAAAGTTCCCGCTTTAGTTTGGGTACACGGGGGACCTGGAGGGCAGTCTATGCAAAACTTCAGTTCCTTTATCCAATACCTGGTAAACCATGGCTATGCCGTGCTGGCGGTAAACAATCGTGGGAGCAGTGGTTACGGAAAGACATTTTTTCAAATGGATGACCAGAACCATGGTGAAAAGGACCTTCAGGATTGTGTGGAGGGAAAAAACTGGCTCGCATCCCAACCTGAAATAGATCCTGATAAAATAGGGATCATAGGAGGCTCTTATGGCGGATTCATGACCATGGCGGCGCTTGCTTTTACACCTGAAGAATTTGATGTTGGAGTAAATATCTTTGGGGTAACCAATTGGATGCGCACCCTGCAAAGCATCCCGCCCTGGTGGGAATCTTTCAAGGAAGCTCTGTACCTGGAAATGGGAGACCCCAATACCCAGGATAGTATCAGGTTAAAAAAGATCTCCCCATTATTTCATACTGAAAATGTTACCAAGCCATTACTGGTATTACAGGGTTCCCAGGATCCCAGGGTGTTGCAAATAGAATCTGACGAAATTGTTGAAAACGTACGAAAGAACGGGGTGCCTGTAGAATATGTATTATTTGAGGATGAAGGTCATGGATTTGTAAAAAAGGAAAACCAGATCGAGGCCTATGAAAAAACCCTGAAATTTCTGGATACCTATCTAAAAGGTAAAAAAGAAGAAGGAGAGGTAAAAGAAATAAAAACTTAGAAAAGTTTAAAAATAATTTTAAGAGGCTGTCTTTGAACAGCCTCTTTTCATTTAATCAGCTTCACTTTTTTTCTTCTCATTATACGGATCGTAGGTTGCACCAAGAAAAAACATAAAGAAACCGTAGGAAATAGTTCCAATTGCAATTAGTATGAAAGCCAGGTAACCTACGTGGTCTCCCAGAAAATCAAATGCCTTATCTGTATTCACTACAAAAGTTGGGTTATCTGTAGTTCCGGCTTTGATAAAGAAAAACCCGATGATCCCAATAATTATACCCCGGGCGGCATATCCAAATAAACCTAAAAAGTGGATTAATTTTTTTATTTCTTTTCCAAAATGGGCAATATCCTGTCGCTCTCTGTAACCCCGGGTAATCCCATAGTATAATTGCACCACTGCGGTAAGCATAATAATTACCCCAATGCTTATAATGGCCATATCGCCCCAACCTTCCTGTAACATGGAGCCCACCATTTCCCTTTCTTCTTCAGGACGGCCATCCTCCCGGATATCACTTATTCCAAGGATCACCATTAAGGCTGAGTATGCTATGAAGATATCGGCAATTGAGCTAAGGCCTATGCCAAGCCTCCTGGAGATTCCCCGCCAGGTATTGCCGTAATTGTAAGGATCTCTTATAGCTTCAAATATTCGCCAAATAATATAACTAAGGGTACCCAAAAGAACGACCCATACAAAGATCTTTCCTGCCAGGTAATCATACATAAAAGCCAGCAGGCTGCCTTCATCGGCTCCTCCTTCCTTTAATTGTAAAAAAGAGAGAATTGCAATTATGCCAATGGCAGTATAGATCAACCCGGTGGAAATTGTCCCGTAAACAGGAAGTAGGTGAACAAAGAATCTTTTGTTTTTGTCGCCTTTCATTACAGGTTCAAATCACGATTTGAGAATATTTAAAATTCAATCGCCGAAACCACTTCAAGGGTTACCGGTTTTCCTACTTTGGCTTCTATCTTTTCCTTAATGTCGCCCATAATGTCGCCTTCAATAGCCTCCGGGCTTACCAGTCTAACAGAAACCACAAGCCTTTTTCCAAAACGTACTTTTACATCTTTTAAGTAAACATCATCAAATTGAGTCCCTTCGAGTTGCCTTGTTATTCGGGCTTCTTCGGTAATGCGGTCAAAAGACAGGGATAGCGGGATCATAACCAGGATTATTATTATAAGCGTGTAAACCAATCCCAGTTTTGCTCTTCTGAAGGGTGCAAAGCCCAGGAGTAAAAATGTGATCCCTGCAAACATAATAATACCTGCAAGGTTGGTTAGATACAGCAGGAATGCACCGGAAAATACATCCCAGTCCCACCAGCCAATTCCAATCCCTGCTACTGAAAGTGGTGGTACAAGTGCTACCGCGATAGCAACCCCTGCAAGGCTTTTGGCAATACCTTTTTCGGCGTGAGCATATGCGGCGGCAACCCCGGAAGCTACCGCAATTCCCATATCAAGGAGCGTGGGGGAGAGCCTCGCATCAATTTCAGAAGTAAGGAGCTTTAAAGGGATAATAAGACTTACCGCGCCTGCCACAAGCAGGGCAACCAGGGTACCGGTAATAATGGTTATTATTCCCGTTTTAAGCATATTAACGTCATAACGTACCATTCCCATGGAAAATGAAACAATAGGGGTAATAATAGGTGCAAGTATCATTGCCCCAATAATTACAGGAGACGAATTTGCAAATAAACCGAAGGTGGCTATGAGCGTGGAAAGCACCATCATTATTATATAAGGTGCGGTTATTTTACCATTTTCCCGAAGAACTTTAAACAGGTCCTCAAATTCTTCAGTAGTAGCCCGTGGAAAAAGAGGGAGCTTTCGTTTGGTAAGTTCTTCCCGTTTTTCCCCTGTAGGAAGCCTGCCCGTTTTGATACTTTTCTTTGTTTCAGTTACCTTTTCTTCCGGGGCAAAAACACTGGCCTGCTTCAGGGTTAATGCCTCCGGTTTAATTTCAAGGAGGATATCGCAGGCAGATTTTGTAGAGCCGTCAATGGTATATTCTATTTCGGTTTGATTCTCAATTTTGAGTTCTGATGTTTTTATCTGGCCTATAAATTCCGGTAATGTTGTTAAGGGTTTCTTTTTAGGAATTAAACTGCGCCACAAAAACCATAAGAGCTCAATAATGTTTTGCGGGGAAAGTATAAGCACATTAAACATCCCGTCATTCACGGGATTGGCCGGGATAAGCCGCTTTGAAACTACCGAATTAAGGGGGTGTTCCACGACGATGATCCCCAATGCTGAAGTATGTATAATTCGCTCTCCCCCTGAACTTATAATAAAAGACCTGTGGGTTAGGGTAGGGAACTTTCGTATGTTCTTTAAGAAACTAAAAACCTGAGTGGTAAAAGTATTTTTAACCGGGGATTCGGTAAGGGCAAATACATCGCCTATGTTTACTGACTGGAATACGGGAATATCGTTGCAAAATAAAATATCCAGATCATGGGATTCTTCACTATTCAGAATTTCTATTACCGCAACATCTAATTTTTCTGAAATACCCAGGCCTTTGCTGGTATATTTATTTTCAGGATGAGGTAGTACCCCTAAAGCCCATTTATTTTCAGCAGCAAATGGTATGAATTCCCTAAGGTTTTCATCGTTAAGATATGTTATGAATACCGCATCTACCCCGGGATCAAAGTTTTTTGCCGGTGGAAATTTAAGTAGTTCATATTCCCGGCCTTCAAATAAAGGAAGGATATTCTTTTTTACTTCTTCAAGATCACCCGTTTGGTGTAATATGTAGTACATGAACTCGCAGTTATACCTGCAAGATAAGATTTTACCCGCCGGATTTTTAAGTTTTAACCTTAGCTTTACATCTCTGTTATAAAAGCGGTGTCAAAGGAAAAATCCGGACGGGCTTATTTCTTTTTAGAAGAGACCATATATATTCCCTTCATTATCTATATCAATGTTTTCTGATGCCGGATGGACCGGTAAACCGGGCATACGCATCATGTCTCCCGTAATAGGAATTATAAAACCTGCTCCAGATGCAATTTCTATCTCCCTCACGTTAACTGTAAAATTACGGGGCCGTCCAATCAATGCAGGATCATCTGATAGTGATTTCTGAGTTTTGGCCATACAAACGGGCAGGCCTTCCAGGCCAAGATTGGAAATGGTCTTTAGATCGCGCCTCGCTTTTTGCGAAAATTCAACATTTGCAGCGCCGTAAATATTTTTTGCAATGGTTTCAATCTTGGTTATCACCGGCATATCCCAGGTGTAAAGGGGCTTAAAGTTGCTGGTTTTAGCTTCTACCACTTCTATTACTTTTTCGGCCAGGTCAAGGGCACCTTCCCCGCCAGCGCCCCAAACATTGGCTACAGCGATTTTCACGCCTTTTTCTTCAGCAAATTCCTTTAAAATATTAATTTCCTCCTCGGTATCTGACGCAAAAAGATTTATAGCAATAACAGGGGTAACATTGAATAATTTTGCGCTCTCAAGGTGTTTTTCAAGATTTGGAAGCCCTCTTAACAATGCGATAGGATCTGGGATTTTCAAGCTGTCTAAAGCTGCGCCTCCATGATATTTTAAGGCACGAATGGTAGCTGTTATTACAACTGCCTTTGGTGCAAGTCCTGCACTTTGGCATTTGATATCAAAGAATTTTTCTGCACCCAGGTCAAAACCGAAACCTGCTTCGGTTACGGTATAGTCTCCCAAAGTTAGTCCCATATTGGTAGCAAGTACAGAATTGGTTCCTTGTGCAATATTTGCGAACGGGCCTAAATGGATAATTGCAGGATTTCCCTCAATAGTTTGTACAAGGTTTGGTTTTAAGGCATCCTTCAGCAAACTTGCCATGGCACCCTGTGCATTCAGGTGACGCGCATAAATGGGTTTTCGGTCAAACGTGTAACCTACAAAAATGTTTCCGAGACGATTTTTAAGATCTTCAATGTCTTCTGACAAGCATAGAATTGCCATTACCTCAGAAGCTGCAGTGATGTCGAATCCGCTCTCGCGGGGTATTCCGGACCCTGTCCCGCCAAGGCCAATCACAATATTCCGCAGCGCACGGTCATTCATATCCATCACCCTTTTAAGAGAAATGGTTCGCGGGTCAAGATTGAGACTGTTATTTTTGTTCTGTAAATTATTGTCTATAAGTGCTGCCAGCAGGTTATGGGCTTTTTCCACCGCCGAAAAATCTCCTGTAAAATGCAGGTTGATATCCTCCATAGGTAACACCTGGGAAAATCCGCCGCCGGTTGCTCCTCCCTTTATCCCAAATACAGGGCCTAAAGATGGTTCCCTTATTACTACTACAGATTTTTTTCCAAGGCGGTTAAGACCTTCACTAAGGCCAATGGAAACTGTTGTTTTTCCCTCTCCTGCAGGAGTAGGGGAAATTGCACTTACCAGGATAAGATTGCCCTTTGCGGCTTTCTCCTTGCCAATAATTGACAAAGGCAACTTGGCCTTGAACTTGCCATACATTTCTATATCATCAGGCTCTAAACCTAATTTTGCAGCAATTTGTATAATATGTTTTAATTGGGTTTGCTTTGCTATTTCCAGATCGTTGGGTACTTCCAGTGTGTTCATATCTACATAGAATTTAGTGCCCTAAATGTACCGCTATTGAGGAACTTAAAAACTGATGACTATCAGCTTTTAAACAAAAAAGAGGAAGGAAAGCCTGTTTTGTTTTAAAATGTAATTTACTCCGGAAGGCATTCAAAACACTTCAAAAGTCCGGGATTTAAATCCAGGTCTTCAGATCCTTTGAGTGGTTCATTTAATACGTCTCTCTCTACAATGATATTGCGAAATGCAATGGCATAATCCTGCAGGTCTTCCCTGCGCTGTTTGATCTTGGCAATTATTTCCTTTCCATTTAGATCGAATAGAGACGCTGGCCAGGCGTGAAGTGCAGCTTCAATTTTATCATCGGTAAGGGCTTGCTGCAGGTGTTTTGCTTCCTCAAGGAAGATCTCTTTCGGGGTATCCCTTAAAAAGTACACATCAAATTTATAAACCAGGCCGGGCATATAATCTATTTCTTTTTCGAAAGGCCGTACGAGGGGTTCTACCGTTTTATGGGAAATAATGGAAGGGATTACCCCATCCAGTTTAAAAAAAGCATTATCGCGGTCACCCGCCAGGGGAATTGCGTTATAAGTACCGTTTTTCTTTTGCAGGACCCATCCCCATTGTTTGGCGTGGCGGTCCCAGTCGCCAATAAGAAGGTCAAATAAGCGGGCCCGTATCAGGGATCTTTTGTCAATTTTTACCCTGTCCCCAATTTTGGCTTTTAATTCCTGAAGGTCCTGTGTGTCACTGATCTCCTTAACATCTTTGTAAGGAGTCCAGTTAAATTTGCCTTTGGTCTCGTATTCCAGCAGGTAAAGCTTGTCTCCATACTTCTCATTATATTCTCCCAGCGTTTTCTGTCTTGGGATGAACATAGGCCGCGGATTGGTATGAAGTACCCCCGCAGTTTCGGCCAGGGCTGCCGCTGCTACCGCACCATAGGGGTGCTGGGCAGAAATGCCGTCTATTACAATATTCTGCAGCCCCAGGGTTTTGGCAAATTCCGGCACATGGGAAGTTGGGTCCTTATTTATGCTGCGTAGGCTGTACAAAATTCCATTACTGCTTTCAAGACGCAGGGAACTGGTTTGCGAGCCCCCGCCTTCTTTAACTATTTTCATACCCCCATGCAGGGTATCCAGATACACTACGGGAACTGTAACAGGGGTAGCCCAGGCCTCACGGTAATTCCTGCCCTGCATGGTTTGTTTTAAAAGATTCCCTTTATATAAAGTGGTTGCGGCAACTGTTACGGAATCATGTGCAGTAAAGTCTATTTCATCAACATCCTCAATATCTACAATAATGGCAGTTTCGTGGTCCTCTTTATTTCCCGAAACCGAGATATATACAAGCACCAGGAATAAGGTTATAAGAAGGGCAACGAACCAAAAGATCTTTTTCATAAAACGGAAGTTTCAGAAAATAAATCTAAGATTTTGGAAATCAAAAATTCTTAAAATTGCCTCAATATTAAGCTGAACACCCGCGTAAAGTTTATCATAATTAAAATAAAAAACCACTTATTTGATGGGGGAGGAAACTGTATTCTCCTAAAAAGGCTTAAGCTTCTACCCGGTCAAAATCAAGAATTACCTGGTGTTTTATAAGGTCCTCAAAAGTTTCCCGTTCTCTTATTAAATGAGCTTTCCCATTATGCCATAGGACTTCGGCAGGACGGTAGCGGGAATTGAAATTGCTGGACATAGAAAAGCTATAAGCCCCGGCATTGCTAAATGCAAGAATATCACCTTCAGTAATTTCAGAGATCCTTCGGTTTTGGGCAAATGTATCTGTTTCACATATGTAACCTACCACAGAGTAAAATCGTTGCTTCCCTTCCGGGTTGGAAATATTGTGAATGTCATGGTGAGAACCATAGAACATAGGGCGAATTAGATGATTAAAACCACTATCTACCCCTGCAAAAACGGTAGATGTTGTTTGCTTGATCACATTTACCCTAACGAGGAATTTTCCCGCTTCGCTCACAAGGAATTTCCCTGGTTCAAATAATAATGTTAGTTCGCGACCGTAATCTTCACAAAAGTCTGTAAAGCGCCTGGTGAGTTTTTCTCCCAGTTCCTCTATATCTGTCTCAATATCGCCGGGGGTATAAGGCACCTTGAAGCCACTTCCAAAATCAATGAATTCAAGATCTTTGAAATTTTTTGCGGCATCAAAAAGGATCTCAGATGCTCTAAGGAACACCTCAATGTCCAGGATGTCACTCCCGGTGTGCATATGTATTCCGTTAATGTTCATTCCCGTATTTTCAACAATACGGAGCAAATGTGGGATCTGGTGTATGGAAACTCCAAATTTCGAATCTACATGGCCTACGGAGATCTTGGAATTTCCTCCCGCCAGGATATGCGGATTGATACGTATACAAACCGGAACTTTGGGATGCTTTGTTCCAAATTGTTCCAGGATAGATAAATTGTCAATATTTATTTGCACCCCAAGATCTGCCACCTCTTCTATTTCTTCCAGGGAAACACCATTTGGCGTGTAAAGGATCTCTCTGGGTTCAAAGCCGGCCTTAAGCCCCAACTGCACTTCCTGTATAGAAACGGTATCCAGTCCCGCACCCCGGGTTCGCAATAATTTAAGGATAGAAATATTGGAATTAGCCTTAACTGCATAGTTGATCCTAAGGGTTTTTACTTTACTGAAGGCCGCTGTAAGTCGGTCATACTGTGACAGGATCTTATCTGCATCATACACATATACGGGGCTTCCAAATTCCTGGGCAATTGTAATAAGGTCTTGGTTTTTCATACCTGAAAAAAATTAAGTCGCAAAAATACAGGAGAAAAAAGAATTCCTCCTAGCTAAGCCACTAAAAATAACGAAATACTTTTAATTGTTTTATTTATTGAAATTCCGTGAAGATTTTTTAAGGCTGAACTTCCGGTATTACTGGATAGCTTCCTCGAGGTTTTTGATTTTAAATTCTCCCTGAATCATTTTTTTATAGGGATTTCTATCAATATCGGGGTCACTGTGTAGTATAGATATATCTACCTGCCATGTATCATCTGCTGTCTTTTTTCCTTTAAGACATGCGTTATTCATCGCATTTGTGCCCATAGTAGTAAATGGACAATAGCAATATAATTCATAGTAAGCATTAGCTTTGAGTAAATCTTCTTCCCCACTCAGGAAAAATTCTTCCTGTCCAGCCTCGACTTCAAAGAGAATGATCTCCTCCACCTCATCGTCGGCCCATCTTTCCTCCCCAATTTCAATATATTGGTATCTGAAAACTGTTTTATTTCCCGGGATTACCTTGGTTTTTGAATAATATAACACCTCTCTTTCATTAATTATAAGGGTTCGGGGTATAGTATGAGTGGTATTTTCATCCACTTCGATTTGGGCATTTTCAAATATTTCAAGATTGTAAAGCGTAAGATTTGTAGTGTTTTCTTCCAGAATAATTTCGGGATCATAATCGGGATTGCCATCTATACATTGTGGAGCTGTAAGGCTTAGGTCCGGAACCGGTTCAGGTTCAGGGTCAACTTCTGAAGCACAGGCTATTAGCGCGAAAATAAAGAAAAGGAAAATCGAATTTTTTAAAACAGCTTTAATAATCATAGGTTGTTTTTATTCATGGTTATGTATAAATATAATGATAAATTAATAACATCTGGTTGTCCTATGCATTTTGGGGAATTAAAAACCTGGATAAGGCTGCTCATTTGCGCATTTTTACTTCCCGAACGACCGTCTTCTGATTAACCAAAAAATATTGGTACAATACTTTTGGTTTTGTTACTTTTGTCAACCGTAATTAATACTGAAGAAAAAGCAGATTATGAACATACATGAATATCAAGGAAAAGAAATACTAAGCAGCTTTGGCGTGCGCATCCAGCGTGGTATTGTTGCTCATAATGCAAAAGAAGCAGTAGATGCTGCAAAAGAACTTACCGAGCAAACCGGAACCGGTTGGCACGTGATCAAGGCCCAGGTGCACGCAGGTGGCCGTGGTAAAGGTGGTGGGGTAAAACTTGCCAAGAACCTTAAAGAGGTTGAAGAAATTGCAGGAAACATCATAGGAATGGATCTTGTTACTCCTCAAACTTCTGCTGAAGGTAAAAGAGTTCACCAGGTATTGGTTGCTGAAGATGTTTATTACCCGGGTGATAATGAACCCGAAGAATATTATATGTCGGTTCTTTTGAACCGTGCCACAGGCCGAAATATGATCATGTATTCTACTGAAGGTGGAATGGATATAGAATCTGTTGCAGAAAATACACCTGAATTGATATTCACCGAGGAAATTGACCCTACTGTAGGTTTATTGGGTTTCCAGGCCAGAAGAATAGCTTTCAACCTTGGTTTAAGCGGAAATGGTTTTAAAGAAATGACCAAATTCGTAATGGCCCTTTACAAAGCCTTTGAAAATTCAGATTCCTCCCTTTTTGAGATCAACCCTGTTCTTAAGACCAGCGATGATAAAATAATGGCTGTAGATGCTAAGGTTACTTTAGATGACAATGCACTTTACCGTCATAAGAATTATGCTGAAATGCGTGATATTCGTGAGGAAAATCCTGTAGAAGTTGAAGCAAAAAGAGTTGGCCTTAATTATGTGGACCTTGACGGAAACGTAGGTTGTATGGTAAACGGTGCAGGACTTGCAATGGCTACCATGGACCTTATTAAACAAGCCGGTGGGGAGCCTGCAAACTTTTTAGACGTAGGTGGTACCGCAGACGCTAAAAGAGTAGAAGAGGCCCTTAGACTTATTTTAAAAGATGACAAAGTAAAAGCCATCCTTATCAATATTTTTGGAGGAATTGTTCGTTGCGACCGTGTGGCACAGGGAATCGTAGATGCCTGTAAGAACATGGGGGATGCGGTAAAAGTTCCAATCATAGTAAGATTACAGGGAACCAATGCCGACATTGCAAAGGAGATCATTGACAACAGCGGATTTGATTTTCACAGCGCTACCGAATTTCAGGAAGCTGCAGATAAAGTACAGGAAGTGCTTAAATAAGATTTAGTCTCTATTATAGATCAATAACCCCTGAAGTTTCTTCAGGGGTTATTTTTTTGTCATAGTTGGTTGGAAGGAAACAAGTGGAGTTGGCCAGAAGTTTTGAAAATCACTTAATGGCCGTTTTTAAAGAAAAAAGATCCCGGGAAGCCCGGAATCTTTTTGATATTTATAATACCGGCTTATAGCCGGAATAAATTTTCTATTTCTTGGCAGGGGGAGGTGTCGCCGCAGGTTTTGATTCACCTTTTTTGGGCATTACTCCGCGTTTATGGATCACAAGTCCGTTTAGGAAATTGCGCAGGAACTGATCGCCGCATTCCATATATTTTGGGTGATCTTCTGCGCGAAAGATCGCTCCCAGTTCGCTCTTGGTCACCTTAAAATCTACAAGGGCACAAATTTCTACAATATCGTCATCGCGCAGTTTTAGCGCAACTCTCAGTTTCTTAAAAATGTCGTTGTTTGATAAAGCCATAGGGCAAAAATAACTTTTTTCGCCCAGAATGCAGCCAGGGTGCTAGGCAATTTTTTTGTAACCTTATGCTGACCCGGGATATTGTTATTTCAGCCAAAATATCTTTTCTTAGTTTTTAATTTTAATGGGATATTTAGAGATAATTTTCAGCTTCCAATTATTTCAATAATGGGGAATTAATAAGTGTAGTAATTACAGTTATATCTGAATTTAATTTTATATTTAACCCGGTTTTTCAATTTTTCCCGCGGAAATGATTTCAAACTTTTGATCTTTCACTTAGGAAAAGCTTTTCTAAATATCTTATAGCACCTGATGACAACTACTTTTGGATCCTGGGATTACATAATTTTTATTTCCTATGCAGTATTAATTTTAGGTGTTGGATTATGGATGTCCCGTGAAAAGAAAGGACATCAGAAAAATGCCGAAGATTATTTCCTTGCGAGTAAATCCTTACCGTGGTGGGCTATAGGAACATCACTTATCGCCGCAAATATTTCGGCAGAGCAGTTCATTGGTATGTCGGGCTCTGGTTTTGCCCTTGGCCTGGCCATTGCTTCCTATGAGTGGATGGCGGCAATTACCCTTATAATTGTTGGTAAATATTTTCTTCCAATCTTTATTGAGAAAGGTCTTTATACAATTCCTGAATTTGTAGAAAAACGATTTTCTACCAATCTAAAGACTATCCTGGCGGTTTTCTGGATCGCGCTGTATGTTTTTGTCAACCTCACATCTGTGCTGTATCTGGGATCTCTCGCCCTTGAAACAATTATGGGAATCCCCATGATCTTCGGGGTGATAGGACTCGCACTTTTTGCGGTTGCCTATTCTTTGTATGGCGGACTCAAAGCCGTGGCCTGGACAGATGTGATCCAGGTGATCTTTCTTGTTTTAGGAGGTTTGGCAACCACCTACCTTGCCCTGAATATGGTTTCGGGAGGAGAAGGTGTTTTGGCCGGATTATCAACAATTTATGAAGCAGCGCCAGACAGGTTTGCCATGATCCTGGAGAAATCAAATCCCGAATACAATAATCTTCCCGGCCTGGGAGTGCTTTTAGGCGGTATGTGGGTAGCCAATTTATATTACTGGGGTTTTAACCAATATATCATACAACGTACCCTGGCAGCAAAATCTTTAAAAGAAGCACAAAAAGGGATCCTGCTTGCCGCCTTTCTTAAACTTTTGATCCCCTTAATTGTAGTAGTGCCAGGAATAGCCGCTTATGTAATGGTAAATGATCCCGAAATCCTTGCGCGTTTGGGAGAGGCCGGACTCCAAAATCTTCCTTCGGTTGGCCAGGCAGACAGAGCGTACCCCTGGTTGCTTCAATTCCTGCCAACAGGATTAAAGGGGGTAGCATTTGCAGCGCTTACCGCTGCCATTGTATCATCCCTGGCGTCTATGCTTAATTCTACTTCTACCATTTTTACCATGGACATATACAAGCAGTACATCAATAAGAATGCGAGTGATAAAAGCACAGTGAATATGGGCAGGATTTCTGCCACGGTTGCATTGATCATTGCGTGTATTATGGCTCCATTACTTGGAGGAATAGATCAGGCTTTCCAGTTCATTCAGGAATATACGGGGGTGGTTAGCCCGGGGATCCTGGCCATTTTTATCCTGGGATTATTCTGGAAAAAGACCACCAATAAGGGAGCAATTGTAGGAGCATTATCATCCATTCCAATTGCCATGTATTTCAAGGTGGCACCCAAAGGCTGGTCTGCCAACCCAATTTTTGTAGATGTGCCGTTCCTGGATCAAATGGGATATACCGCATTACTTACTATGGTCATTATTGCCGTTGTAAGCCTTGCCCAAAATAAAGGGAGAGATGATGAAAAAGGTATTCCGCTTAGCAGCCGCTTGTTTAAAACCAGTCCTACTTTTAATATAGGAGCATTTACTGTAATGATAATTTTAGTGGTTCTTTATGCTATGTTCTGGAAATAATGGGAATCACTTTTATCGTACGGAAAAATGAACATCGGGCAGTTCCCGAAGGCTTTGCGCCGCCTGTTCGGCTGTGATGTCCCTTTGCGGGCTCGCAAATAGCTCGTAGCCTACCATAAATTTTTTGATACTTGCTGAACGCAGTAAAGGTGGATAAAATGACATATGAAAATGCCATTCAGGGAAATCTTCCCCGCCTGTAGGTTGCTGATGGATCCCTGAGGAATAGGGAAAAGATGTCTCAAATAAATTATCGTACCTGATGCACAGAGCTTTAATAATTTGGGCAAAGGCTATTTCCTCCGGCCCATTGAGTTGGCCTATATGACGGTAATGAGTTCGCGGAAGTATCATTACTTCATAAGGCCACACTGCCCAGTAGGGCACCAACGCAACAAAATGTTCATTCTGTAACACAATTCGCTCGCCCGCTTCAAGTTCCTGATCCAGGTAGGCGGTTAACAGGCTCTTTTTATGAGCATTCCAGTATTCTTTTAATTTTTTGGTTTTTTTCAAGACCTCAGTTGGAATTGATCTTTGGGCCCAGATTTGTCCATGAGGATGAGGATTGCTACATCCCATGATCTCTCCCTTATTTTCAAAGACCTGCACATAATTGATGTTTTCAAGAGCTCCTAATTCCAGGTATTCCTTTTTCCAGGTTTGTATTACTTTCGTAATATCTTCAATTTTCATTACGGGCAGGGTAAGGGAATGATCGGGTGAAAAACATACCACTTTACAAATTCCTGTTTCAGATTCTGCCTGCAGCAAGCCGTTGGAAATTTTCTCTGCAGGACCTTCAGCCAAAAGAGCAGGAAAATCATTTTTAAAGCTGAAAGGTTCTTTATAATCGGGATTAACTTCCCCGCCGGAGCGGGTATTACCCGGGCATAAATAACAAGAGGGGTCATAAGAAGACATTATTCCGGCTGTAGTTTCCTCGGTCTTTCCCTGCCACGGGCGTTGGGTGCGGTGAGGTGATACAAGAACCCATTCCCCGGTTAATATATTATACCTCCTGTGTGGTGCCGAATTTAATGCTTCGTTCATATCTCTTTCAATATATTTCCTGGATGGAGGGTTACAATCGTTCTACAAAAGTACCCTCTCCCGGTGTAACGGTTATAGTATCTGGAGTAATTCCGAATTCTGCGCTATAGGCCTGAGAAACTTCCAGGGAGAATTTTTCAATCTTGCTTTCTTCCATGATATTTATGGTACAACCTCCAAAACCGCCACCCATCATTCTGGAACCGTAGATATAATTTTTTCCTTTGGTATAATTCACAAGGAAATCCAGCTCGGGGCAGCTCACTTCATACAAATCGCGAAGACCGGTATGAGATTGATACATAAGTTCGCCAAAATCCTCCAATTTTCCGGTTTTTAAAAGTTCGCTCCCTTTAAGCACCCGTTTATTTTCCTGAAGCACATATAGAACGCGATTATATTCTTTTTCTGAAAGCTGCGTTTTATACTTCTCCAGAGTTGCTAAATTCACATCCCGAAGACTTTGAATAGCTGTATCATTTTTTTGAAAAATGGCCAAAGCTGTTTCGCATTCCTTTCTTCGGGAATTGTATTCCCCATCTGCAAGGCTATGGGAAACCTTGGTATCGATAAGCAGCATTTTACAGGTTTTAAAATTAGCGGGAATAAACTCTGCCTCCAGGCTTAAACAATCCAGAAGTATAAGGTGTTCTTTTTTACTCATTACAGATGCATACTGGTCCATGATACCACAATTGGAACCTACAAAATTATTCTCGGCAGCCTGTGAAAGAATCACTATTTCCTCTTTTGTAAGCTCAAGATCGAATAATTCATTAAGACCTGCCGCAAGCCCGCACTCAAGGGCCGCAGAAGAACTAATACCAGCGCCAATGGGCAACTTACTGTTTATTTTACAGTCAAATCCCTGAAGGAATTTTCCCTTTTTCTGAATTTCGTTAACTACGCCCAGAATATAATTTTCCCAGGTCACCTGGCTTTTTTCAAAATTATTAAGGTCGAAACTGAGCCTGGAATTGAAAGTTTCACTAAGGATATTGCAGGTGGAGGGACTCCCATTCTTTTTCAGCTCAAAATAGATCTTTTTGTCAATGGCCGTAGGTAACACATACCCCAGGTTATAATCTGTATGTTCCCCAATAAGGTTGATGCGGCCCGGCGATGCTACCCGAACGTCCGCATTAAAAGGTGATATAAAAAGGAATTCTTCCATATTTTGACCTGCCTTCTGCATTTGTAAAAATTTAATTCTCTTTGAATTGCAAAGATATTAAATGTAATATATACATTAATTAATTCCTTCATAAAAAAGAGAAGCTTTTTGTATCTTAACATTCTAAACTAACAATAATTTATGTCCGGAGATTTAAAGGATTTTTATGCGCCACAGGATAAAATGTATGTGGCAACAGATTGTATAATTTTTGGTTTTGAGGATGGCCAACTCAAACTGCTTGTTTTTAAACGCCGCGTGGAACCTTTAAAAGGGGAATGGTCACTCATAGGTAGTTTTGTGAAAATTGATGAAGATGTTGAAGCCGCGGCCCAAAGGGTGCTGGAGGAGATTACCGGACTTAAGAATATTTTTATGGAACAATCCAGGTCTTACGGTGCTGCGCATCGCGACCCCGGGTACAGGTGTATTTCAATTGCCCAATATGCCCTAATACGTATAAATGATTATGATAAGGAGCTGGTAGAAAAACACGGTGCGCATTGGTATGAGATAGATGAATTGCCCAACCTTGTGCTGGACCATAACCAAATGGTAGAAGATGCACTGGACAAATTAAAACAAAAGGCAAGGTATCAACCAATTGGATTTGAATTATTGCCTGAAAAATTTACCATTCCGCAATTACAGCAATTGTATGAGGCTATTTATCAAAAGGAGCTGGATGCCAGAAACTTCAGAAAAAAGGTCCTTTCGCATAATGTTCTTATAAAATTGGAGGAAAAGGATAAGACCTCCAGAAGAGGGGCCTTCCTTTATAAATTTGACCATAGGACTTATCAAAAATTATTAAAATCGGGATATAATTTCGAAATGTCCTAAGGTAAAATGTTCATTAATTTAACCGTAAGTTATTAGACTTAAAATTTATATCTCAAATTATTTGTTTAATTAAAAATTAATGTAAAATTTACATTTATTAATTCAGGTATTCCAGAGGAAGTATTGCAGGTAATACTTTAATTATATTGTCTTGCAAAAAATGCAGTTTGTAATATGAAGAATGTTTTAAGATTAGTGTTTCTTATTTTCCTAGGCTGTTCATCTGTATCCTGTGAATGGGGTAGTGGCGGAAACATTTTAAAAAGGGCTTCAGGCCCAAGGACCATAGAAAATTACAATTCTTCCTGGCTGTTTCAGCGGCAGGAGGGTAAGGGTTCCAAATGGGAAAAAGTGAATTTGCCCCATAGTGTGAAGATTGAGCCCCTTATTGTAAATAATCAATGGCAGGGAACTTCGGTATATAGAAAGAGTTTTAATGTAGGCGCCCCCGATGGTAAAAAATGGTTTTTCCATTTTGAAGGTGTAATGCAGGAGGCACGGGTTTTTATAAATGGAAATGAAGCCCTCATTCATAAAGGAGGATATCTTCCGTTTACGGTAGATGCGACCCCATTCCTGGTACCACGCAGCGAAAACCGGATTAAAGTTGAGGTGATCAATAAAGACGATTCAACCATTCCCCCGGGAAAAGTTTTGAAGGATCTTGATTTTAACCTTTATGGCGGGATATACCGAAATGTTTATTTAATTAAAACCAATGAGATCTACATAACAGATCCTGTACAGGCAGATGTGGTGAACGGTGGCGGAATATTAATACATTTTGACGATCCCAATGAAGACAAAGCTTCCGGGATAATTAGCACCCATGTTAGAAATGAGTCAGATAAAGATAGGCAACTTAGTTTGGATATTAGCTTTACTGATAGGAATGGTAAAACTACCAATTTTAAATCTACTGAATATGATATTAAGGCCGGGGAGGAACTTACTATAACCCGGAAGGTGGAAATTGAGGAGCCACTGTTATGGTCTACCCAGCAGCCAAATCTTTATAATGTCAAAGTAGAAGTAAAGGATGGGAGAAAAGTTATTGACAGGAAAGAACTAAGAACGGGGATAAGGTCCCTGCAACTTACGGGAAAAGACTTTTTCCTAAACGGAGAAAAGATATTTTTAAATGGTACAAACCGGCACCAGGAATATCCTTACATAGGTTATGCCTTATCCAATGAAGCCCATTACCGCGATGCCTATAAGATCAAAGAAGCGGGATTCAATTTTGTAAGATTGTCACATTACCCTCATGCAAGCGCTTTTCTTGAAGCCTGTGATGAGCTGGGATTAATGGTCATGAATGCTATTCCCGGCTGGCAATATTTTGAAGAAGGAGACTTCGTAGAAAACGCAATTCAGAATATTAAGGATATGGCACGAAGAGACCGCCATCATCCCAGTGTGGTATTTTGGGAAAATTCGTTGAATGAATCTGAGATGCCTGAGGAGTTTATGGTAAGGGCCAATGAAGTGCTTAAGGCAGAATTACCCTATAGCAGTATATATACCGCGGGCTGGATAGACCATTCTTCTTATGATCTTTTTATACCTGCCCGGCAACATGGGAAGCCTCCCGGGTACTGGAATTTATATGATACCCCGCACAGGCCAATTCTTATCGCTGAATATGGCGATTGGGAATATTATGCTCAAAATGCCGGGTTTAACCAAAAGGCTTTTAATGACCTTAAGGAAGAGGAAAGGACAAGCGGGCAGCTTCGCGGGGCAGGAGAAGCAAGGTTATTACAACAGGCCCTTAATTACCAGGAAGCTTTTAACTCCAATTTAAAAGGAGGCCAAACAATTGGGCATGCCAACTGGCTTATGTTTGATTATAACCGGGGGTACGCCAGGGACCTTGAAGCATCAGGAATTTCAGATATTTTCCGCCTGCCTAAATTCAGTTATTATTTTTATAAGAGTCAGAAAGCACCGGGGAAGGATAAATTTTCAGAACCCATGGTCTTTATTGCCAATTACTGGACCCCGCAATCTACTACCAGCGTGAGGATTTTTAGCAATACAGAAGAGGTTGCCCTATATCTAAACGATGAATTAATTGAAAGAAAAACAGCCGAAATTAATGAAATATCAGATTCGCTCCCGTATCCTCCATTTACATTTGAGCTGGAAAATTTTCATAAAGGGGAATTACGTGCTGTTGGCTATATAAACGATCAGGAAGCTGCCCGCCACAGGGTTCAAACGCCGGAAATGCCCATAAAGATTGAGCTCGAGGCAGATCTTTCAGGAACCAATATTAATGAAAAGGGGGTCGATGTGATCTTTGTTTATGCGAGAATTGTAGATAAGAACGGGACTTTAGTTCCCACTTCTACTGCGCCCATTGAATTTAGCCTTGTGGACAATCCAAAGAACGCAAAAATAATTGGGGGTTATATTATTAATGCCGAAGCAGGTATAGCCACAATTCTATTAAGAACAGAACGCTTTACGGAATCTATAAAAATCCGTGCGAACTCGCATTCCCTTGGAGAAAGTGTTCTCACCATTAAAAATCCATAAAAATGAAACAAATGAATGCATTTTTTTATCTGTTTCTGTTTTTAAGTGTGGGGGCTTCAATAGGGCTGCAGGCTCAGGAAATTGACAAACAGGATGTATTTGTAGATGATAATGGTGTTATGCGTTGGGGCCATAATATGGAAGAGGTAAAAGGTTTTGGCGTGAATTATTCGGCCCCTTTTGCACATGGGTTCCGCACGGCCAAAAAGCTGGGAATAGATCTTAAGGAAGCAATAGATAAGGATGTGTATCATTTCTCCAGGTTAGATTTTGACCTGTATCGTATTCACGTTTGGGATACTGAGATAAGCGATGCTGAAGGAAACTTACTTGAGAACGAACACCTTGAATTATTTGATTATTTGCTGAAGCAACTAAAGGACCGCAACATTAATTATGTGATAACTCCCATCGCCTACTGGGGAAATGGTTGGCCGGAACCCGATGAGGAAACCCCGGGATTTTCTCATAGATACGGGAAAGACAACAGCCTTACAGATCCCGATGCCATAAAGGCCCAGGAAAATTACCTCGCTGAGTTTCTAGAGCACGTAAATCCGCATACCGGGGTGGCATATAAAGATGAGCCAAATTTAATAGCAATTGAAATTAGCAATGAGCCCCATCACAGGGGCACCCCGGAGGAAGTCACCACCTTTGTGAAAAAGATGGTAGATGCATTGCGAAGCACCGGCACCAAAAAACCAATTTTCTATAATGTGAGCCACAGTGTTCATTTGGCAGATGCCTATTTCGCAGCAGGAATCCAGGGAGGTACTTTTCAATGGTATCCAACGGGATTGGGATTTCAAAAGGAATTGGAAGGAAACTTATTACCTAATGTAAATGAATACAAAATTCCTTTTGATGAGGTTATAAAAAAGAATTCCGGGGCGAAGCTGGTGTATGAATTTGATGCGGCCGATGTGAACAAGTCTTATATCTATCCTTCAATGGCAAGAAGTTTCCGCGAAGCGGGGATCCAAATCGCCACCCATTTTGCCTATGACCCAACTTATATGGCGCACGCCAATACAGAGTATAACACACATTATATGAACCTCGCTTATACGCCTGCAAAAGCGCTGGCTTTGATGATAAGCGGTAAGGTGTTTCATAAGATCCCAATGAACCAGGATTATGACACATACCCTCAAAATCTCACATTTGAAGATTTTGAGATAAGTTATGAACAGGATCTCGCCATTTTTAATTCTGAAGAAGAATTCATTTACACCAACTCCAATACGCACAGCCCCAAAAATATTTCGCAATTGAACAAAATTGCCGGTACGGGGAATTCTGAAGTGGTGAAATACGAAGGCAATGGAGCATATTTTCTGGATAAACTGGAGAACGGAGTTTGGCGCCTCGAAGTAATGCCGGATGCGATTCTTGTAGATAATCCCTTTGGAAGAAATAATCTGGATAAAACGGTGGCCGTCATAAACTGGCATAAATGGATGATGTCCCTGGTATTACCAGATCTCGGAGAAAATTTTACCATACGCAGTCTTAACCCGGGGAATAATTTTAAACCGGAGATTAAAGGGAATTCATTTGCAATTGAACCGGGAACCTATCTTTTAACTCGCAAAAATGTACAAACCGCTTATACCGGCAAAGAGAAGTGGAGGCATATAAATTTAAATGAATTTTATGCTCCGGAAACAACGGTAACAAAAACCTATGTGCTCCATGAACCGGTGAAGGAAATAATGGTCGGTGAAAAATCGTTGGAAATAAACGCACAAATTGTTTCCAACGATAAGGTAGAAAAAGCTGAAGTCTGGTTGCAAAACGGCAACAGCTATCATAGTATAGAATTAAAACATAAGCAGGCTTATACTTATTCAGCCTTAATTCCTGAAGATCTTTTACAACCGGGTTTCCTTAAATACAGGATAATTGTGAGTACACGATTGGGAACTTTCACTTATCCCGGTAATTTAAGTGGAAGTCCGGGAGATTGGGATTATTATGATAAGGGAAGTTATACAACCAGGATCGTGCGCGAAAAAACTCCCCTTTATTTATTTAATGCTGCAGAGGATCACGAGCATGTTGTTGGCAAATGGCAACGCGGCAATAAATTGGTACCCGGCCTTCTCCCGGGCCAGGCAGAATATCAGGTTAAGGTGGAACAATTATTCGTGAAAGATGAAGAAAACCTGAATGCACTCCCTGTATATGATTACTCCTTCAGGTACAATTTTTCAGAAAAGATCAAAGTCAGGGAAGGGGAGATCTCTCAAAATCAACATCTTGTTCTTAAAGGGAGGAGCCTTACGGGTAAATCAAAGAAAATACAGGTGGCAGTGGTAGATAAGCACGGCGCTGCATTTGGAAAGATCATTGAATTAGCCCCTGAGGAAAAAGATTATATTATAAATATTAAAGATCTGCAGCCAGTTAAGACCGTGAGCTTACCACGCCCGTATCCAACTTTTTTATCCTATTATTTTGAACATGAAAACAGGAATGATCTAAATATGGAAGTAGCAGAAGCTTTGCAAATATCCATAGGCCCGGGATTGGAAGAACCGGAATTACAAGTATCTCAGGAAATTGGAATAACCAGTTTAAGGCTGGAAAAGTAGAATTAAATGGCCAATAAACAAAAACTGCCGGGATTTCCCGGCAGTTTATTTTAGCTATAATTCAAGATCAATTAGTTATTGACCAGATACTGTAAGACCCCGCAGGTGCTTCTATACTCACACTGCCATCTGCCCCGGTGGTAGGTTTATAGGTGGTTTTTCCACTGTAGTCCATAAGCGTGGTATTTGTCCAATGGGAGTTAATTGTACGTCGCTTGGTATTGGAACTTGTGTTGATGTATAGTATTAAACCGGGATTGGTAGAAGTTCCTTTTCTTCTCATTACATATTCATCATTGTCATTGTAAAGTATTTCCACATCGCCTGTCGCAAGAGTATTATGCAGAAGAATAAGCTTTTTCAAATCATCCTGAAATGCAGCATTTTCATAATCTGAATAAAATATGGTAGGATAACCGTCATGGGTTAAAATATAAGCATAGGCCTTCAATTTATTTTCGGCAGCTATCCGGTTATCTGCATTCGAATCTTTTTCTGAATCATGGTTTGCAACAAAAGTTACGGCCATTTCAGGATGGGTTTTTCGTAACATATCTTTTCCCAAATAGGTAAGGTCATTATGGCGGTCAAAGGCTTCTTCCATTTTGTAGAAAGCGGAAAAGTCAAAGGCCGGAATTCCTGCAGCGGCTACCCAGTTTCTAAGGTTGTTAGCATTGCCATCCCAATTTTCTCCCACTGCAAATCCGCCAACTTCATCCATCCATTCTTTGATTACCCATGGTTCAAACCCCTGAACATAATCAAATCTCCAGCCATCAAAGCCCATTACATCCTGGTAGTATTTTGCTACAGAATTATCTGATTTCCATAACCAGTTCTTTACATATTCCTGATTGTGATCGAGGTTTTGTTCGGCATAAAATAAGCTGCCATGATCATAATCGCTGGTGCTGTTGGGATAAAAATTCTCATAATTCCTGTTGAACATTCCCGATGCATTTCCATGGGTTCCGTCAAAAAGCGTATAGGTGTTTTTATTGCGGTAGGGGTTCCACTCAAGGCCTCCACCAGAGTTGTGGTTTATTACTATATCTGCGATCACCTCCAGGTCATTGGCATGGGCATTCGCAATTAAAGTAACCAGCTCATCCCGGGTTCCAAAACGCGTAGCAACAGTGCCATGTTGATTGAATTCGCCAAAATCAAAATAATCTGAAGGGTCATATCCCATAGAGTAGCCACCGGACTGTCCTTTGGTGGCTACTGGAAGCCATAAACGGTCTATTCCCGCATTTGCCCATCCTTCAACTTTCCCGTTGATAATCTTCCACCATTCATGCCGGGGCTCCACATCCCAATAGAATGTTTGCATCATTACCCCTGTGCCATTCTTATAATTTTCAAGGTTTAACGCGCCGGGCTCGGTAGGGGTTGTAGGTACCTGGCCGGGATTATCATCTGTATTGTCTATTGGGTCATTGTCGCTGGAACAGGAATTAAATCCTATCATCATGGACATTACCCATCCCATTAATATTATTCTTCTTTTCATACTCGTTTATTTATTAAAAAAAGCTGCCCGGGAAATGTATTGGTTTACCAATTGATCCTCCCGGGCAGCTCTAAAAAATTATTTAAAATCTATAATTTGATAAATATGTATCTACCGGTAAGGTCGTTGAACCAAATATCATAAGTTCCCCCAGATACAGGAATATTTGGACCATTATCACTTGTTGCAAGGCCGCTCATCGCGGTATTACCACCCCAGCTTACCGCCCAATCGTTATCTGCACGGAATTTCATTTCACCGTCATTTAGTTCTATTCCTTTAATGTACCAGATATGCGGATCGAACTCAGACTTCGTCATATCCTGATCTGCATCCCATCCATTTGGAGTGGAATCACCAATTATTCCAATTGTAGCATAGGTTGTAGACCCACTCGCATCATATGGAACAACAGTGTAGGTCATTTCATCTAAGTTCACCGTTATGGTATAATAACCTGTAGCGCTTACCGCAATAGCCGGAGGATCTGTATCGCCTTCCGTTGCTCTGTATAGCAGGTTGCCATTTTCTCCACCATATTGGGGAGCCCATTGACCCTTTACTTCAACAAGTTTCCAAAACATATCTGCACCCCCGGTTAATTTACCTGTATAATGGTAAATATTAGGATCTGCTGCATCTCTAAATAATGGATAGTTATTACTAGTGGCTGAATTATCCCACCCGGTAGCAGTTGCACTTCCAACAAGGAATAGGTTTTTAAACACTTCTTCCTCTTCTCCTGTTTCTGGTAACACCACAGTAATAGATTTCACTTCAGATGTTTCACTAAGGCCATTACCACCATCGGTTCCGGCAAAAGCGCGAACTCTAAAATAAAGCATTCCGCTATTGGGAGCATCAGTATTTGGGTCACTATCCAATCCTGCATCTTCAGCAAGGGTCATTAATTGTCTAACAGTTACCGCAAGATTATTCTCCCCGGTAGCTCCAAGGACATCAAAACTGCCAAAATTGGCGTCAGTTGATCCCTGTAATTGATAGGTAATATTGGTAGGCACATCAAAATCTACAGTATTCCATACAAAACGCTCGGCCACATTGGTTGCGGTAGCAGCTGTTAAAACATAATTAGCATTAAAGCTGTTAATAAAGCTTATACCTTCAGGATCCGGTTGTGCAATGAACACCACATCATCATCGCTGGTACAGGAGTTAAGTCCGGTAAGAGCAACAAAGGCAAATAATAAGATAGAAAGTTTTTTCATTTTAATTTTTTTAGTATTAATAACCTGGGTTTTGAGTTAAGTTTGTGTTTACCCCAAGATCTGACGCTGGGATAGGCATTAAATTTCTATAAGAAGGAGTAGTGCTACCCTGTGGTACGCCACCTTTGAAAGCCCAGATACCATTTTCAGTAAACTGGTTGAAACGTATAAGATCTGTTCTTCGGTGTGCTTCCCAGTACAATTCTCTTGCTCTTTCATTAAGAATAAATGTTGGGGTAAGGTCTCCTGCGCTAATATTCTGGCTTGGGTTTCCATAAGCGCGCTCCCTTAGTTCGTTAATATAACCTACAGCTTTAGAAACATCTCCTCCCTGGTTTCTCGCAACCACTTCAGCATACATCAAATAGGCATCTGCAAGTCTAAACATTGGAAAATCTGTATCCACAAATCCAGCCGGATAATCACCTCTGTTTCCATTTACATTTACATTCTTGTATTTTGCCACAGCATAGCCGTGATTAAAGTTACCGATACTTAGGACTTCTTTGGTTTGTCCATCTGAATGAAAAAGGGCACGGGTATCATCACTATCAGCTCCACCAGGGAACTTGTCAACAAACTGCTGAGTTGTTCTTAAACCTGCCCAACCACCGTCTATTCCAAAATCCCGGGGCACCATAGTACCACCTACTGAGGCATGAATTATAAATGTCATACCCCCATATGACTGGGTGTTTAAAGCATCAAAAGTTATTGGAAAAATTATCTCTTTTTGCGCTCCATTCCGGTCATTATCTGCAAGAAAAAGATTCTGGTAGGGTACATCCGGGATTTCATAACCTGCCTCAATAACTTTGGTCGTATAGGTTATTACATCTGCGTATCGTGGAGTTCCTGTATACGTTTCAGCGTTCAGGTAAAGTTTTGAAAGCAACATCCAAACTGCAGCCTGATCTGCTCTTCCATAAGTATGTCTTGGAGGAAGAATTTGATTTTCTATTGCCTTTAGTTCAGATTCTATAAACGCGAAAAGAGATTGACTGTCTGTTTGTTGAGGTAGGAAAGCCCCAATTGGGTCATTTTCTGTAATAAACGGAGGGTTGCCAAATAGATCCAGTGCGTGCCAGTAGCTTAATGCTCTTAAGAAGCGGGCTTCAGCACGGTAATTCTGAATATCTGTTCGCAGTTGCCCATCAACACCTCTATCTGAAAGGGCTTCATCTGAAGTTTGTCTTAGAAACTCATTGGTCAAGGCTACCTGGTACATAATACGGCTGTACATGGTTCTTATGAATTCATTACCAGATGTCCAGGTTTGAGCGTGAAGGTTGGCAATTGTGCCATCGTTCCATCCAATTACGGCCTCATCTGTGGTAAGTTCCTGCATCGAGAAATAAAGTCTCAGGTAATTTGAAAATCCTTCATCAAGACCGGCAAGATCTGGTTGGCCGGCGGGTCCTTGCTGGCCGCTTAAGGCGATGCCCGCATAAAGTTTGGCAAGAAACTGTTCATAGGATGCCGGGTTGCTAAAAACAGCAGCAGATGTTTGCCTTTCATCTTCCGGAGCAAGGTCCAATTCGTCCTGGCATGATGTAAACATCATGAAACTGATAAAGACGAAAAGAATAGGTCTGAATTTTTTATACATAATATTGTTATTTAATACGTTCATAAGTTCTAAAAGGAGAAGTTAAGTCCTACCACCACATTGCGGGTCCTTGGATAGAAATTGTTATCAATCCCATTGCTGATTTCCGGATCTAAACCAACGTAATCTGTGATGGTTAACAAATTGGTTCCCGTTAAACTCGCTCTTACATTTACAGCATCTCCCGGAATAAGATAAGAAAGGGACACGTTATCCAGTCTCACAAAATCTGCTCTTCTTACATAATAATCTGAGAAGAACTGGTTTTGTTGGAAATTGGTTTGCAATACATTGGCGTTAAGGTTTGAATAGTAATCCTGAGGAGTTACCGTACCTGCACCCACAAATCCGTTGCTGGACTGCGTGTTATTGTACACATAATTTCCAAAGTTTCCTCTGAAGGTAAAACTAAAATCAAGGTTTTTGTAGCTTATGGAATTGGTGAATCCCATAAAATAATCTGGTGTTCCTTTTTTATAGGCTTGTTTATCTGCCTCTGTGATTTGATTGTCTCCGTTCACATCAACATAAGCTCCTTCAATTGGTTGGCCCTGTTCGTTATAAACCTGGCGGTAAACAAAGAAGGTGGAAGGATCATATCCTTCTTTCCAGATCTGGATGTTGTTACCAACACCTCCTGAAATTCCTCCCTGTGGAATAAAGAAATTAGGATCCTCTCCAAGTGATAGTCTTGTAATCTCAAGATCCTGGAAAGTGATATTATAATTTACATTCCAGTTGAAATCATCTGTAGAAACTAAAATTCCATTTAGTCCAACCTCTATACCACGGCTTACCGTTTCACCCACGTTGGTAGTTAAAAGATCTGAAAGGTTTGCTCCAGCAGGAACAGGTACCGTAGCCAAAAGATCCTCGGTTCTGCGGTAATATCCATCTACACTTCCTGATAAACGGCCATTGAAAAATCCAAAATCAAGACCTGCGTTATAAGTTTGAAGTTCTTCCCATTTAAGGTTAGCATCAAATTCCTCAGGTCTTAATGTATTTACAAATCTTGGAGATCCATTTGAGTTATAACCAAATTGAACATCAGCTCTTCCACGGCTTGGGGTATAGATACCCAAATAACCATAATTCCCTCCAATTTCCTGGTTTCCTGTTACCCCGTAACCTGCACGTAGTTTAAGATCTGAGAAGAAAGTAGAATTCTGAAGGAAAGGCTCATTCATCAATTTCCAACCTACAGAGACAGAGGGGAAATTACTCCACCTGTTTTCTTTCGAAAATCTTGAAGAACCATCACGACGGTAGCTCGCAGAGATCAAATACCTGTTTGAAATATCAAAACTTGCTCTTGCAAAATAAGATTCAAGGGCATTTCTATTGATATTAAAGGTGTTTTGAAATTCATTGGATTGGGTAAAGCGTTGACGGTCTCCTATATAGAATTCCTGGTAAGAATGTCCTGCTGTAAGATCCAGTTTTGTGTCAATAGCTTCTATGGCACTCTTGTAGTTAAAGTAAAAATCAAGAAGGCTGTTTCGGTTAATTCCCGTGTAATAATTTTCATAGGCTATATCATCACCCACAACGGCCGATGTTAAAGGCCTGGTCTCAAACCCATCAAGTTCAGAATAATCTATACCTGCATTTAAGTTGAACCTTAATTCAGGAAGAAAATGGAAACGGTAATCAAGGTTTAAATTTGAAATTGTCCTTTTATTGGTAGAGTTATTTTCCCTTTGCTCCAAAAGCGCTAGTGGGTTCCTTGTAGCTTGTCTAAACTCGGTTCTCAAAGGGTCAGGATCTGAACCACCGCGAAATTCGAAATAACCACCAAACGGGCTGGTAGGGTCATAAACAGGTTGTGTAGGGTCAAAAGAAACCGCTGCACCTATTGCTCCCTGATCTGCAAAATGGTTTTGATCCAGGATCCCCTTCGCATTTAAGGTGATTTTCAAATTTTTATCAAAAAGATCCTGAGTTAAAGTAGCATTTATAGCTGTTCTTTCATAAAGGTCTGTTTTTAAAACCCCTTGTTGATCTGTTCGGTTTAAATTCACTCTATATGTAAAGCTATCAAAACCTTCAGATACAGTTACGTTGTGAATAGCTCCCAAAGATGTTCTGTAAATCTGGTCCTGCCAGTCGGTATCTGCATTTCCTAAAAGAGCGGGGTTGGTACCCGGCGCATTGGTAACAATATCCCTGAATTGTGCAGCATTAAGAACATCCACTTTATCTGTGATCTGGCCGAATGCCACTTTTATATCATAATCCATTGCGAAATCAGATTCCAGGCTTCCTTTTTTAGTAGTGATAAGGATAACCCCGTTCGAAGCTCTTGACCCATAAATGGAAGTGGCCGCTGCATCTTTCAGGATTACGAAATCTTCGATCTCATCTGGGTTAATTGCGTTCAGCTGGTTTCTCACACCCTGTACACCTCTTTGGTCAAGAGGAATTCCATCAACTACTATAAGAGGGGAGTTGTTACCGGAAAGCGAAGATCCTCCACGAATCCTGATCTCAGATCCTCCACCCGGTTCGCTGCTTGGAGTAATTCTTACCCCTGCAGATTTACCTGCAATAAGGGTTTCCGGGGAAACCACCGCACCTCTGTTAAATTGTGCCGGGCTTATTTTTTCTACTGCTCCGGTTGCATCCTGACGGGTTGTAGCCCCATATCCAATTAAAACAACCTCCTCAAGAGCGGCGTCGCTTTCATCGAGCTGGACATTTAAATTTGTTTGGCCTGCAAAAGTAATTTCGCGGGAGGAAAAACCTAAAAATGAAAAAACCAAAACATCGCCTTGGTTTATATTTGAAACTGTATAATTACCATCAAAATCGGTGGTAGTGCCATTGGTGGTTCCTTTTACCAGAATATTGACCCCCGGGACGGGAAGGCCGGTAGCACTCTCGGTCACGGTCCCGCTAACGGTTTGTTGGGCAAAAAAGCTCATTGGCAGCATTAGCAGCATCATCAACGTGCTTTTAAATAATTTTTTCATAGATGAATTTGATTAGTTTAACTAAATATTAACTGTATATTCTCACTTCCGGATGTTAAAAGTATGTAAAATTTGGGTGCTCTTTTGGCCGGTTCCACCGAAAACAGTAGCGCAAACGTTTTCGTGTTGAAAACTTTTATAATTTGCCGATATGGGGGTAAATTGTGATAATTTTACAAAATCAATAGAATTTGCCCTAAACTTTGATATTCAAGCATGAAGAAGAAATTAACTTTAAAACAAATAGCCAAAGAATTAGATGTTTCTGTATCTACCGTTTCCAAGGCATTAAGAGATAGTGTAGAGATAAGCGAAGATACCAGGCAAAAGATAAAAGCATTTGCAAAACTCTATAATTATAAGCCCAATAATATAGCCCTGAGCCTGAAGAATAAAAAGACCAAGACAATAGGGGTTATCATACCGGAAATTGTACACCATTTTTTTACGACCGTTATAAGCGGTATAGAACAGGTTGCTAATAAGCGGGGTTATAATGTTATAATTTGTATGTCCAATAATTCCTTTGACAAAGAGGTGATCAACATGGAAATGCTTGCCAATGGAAGTACAGACGGATTTATTTTAAGCGTAGCCAAAGAAACCCAGCAAAGGGGAGATTATCACCATTTGCTGGAAGTGATCAACCAGGGGATGCCTTTGGTGATGTTTGACAGGGTAATTGATGAAATAGAATGTGATAAAGTAATAATTGACGATACAATTGGTGCACGCGAGGCGGTGCAGCATTTAATAGATATAAAATGTAAGAACATTGCCCTTATTACCACCGTAGATTATGTGAGTGTGGGAAAATTGCGTACCCAAGGTTATCACGAGGCACTGGTTCATAATAATATGAAGATCAATGATGACCTTATTCTTAAAGTGGAGGATTTTGACCACAGCGAGGAAGAAATAAGAAAATTTTTATCTGGGAAAGATATAGACGGGGTTTTTGCGGTAAATGAACACTTCGCTATTTATGCCATTAAGGCTTTTCATGAGAATGGTCTTAGGGTTCCGCAGGATGTTTCGGTGGTAGGTTTTACCAATGGAGAATTGTCCAAACAATTCATTCCAAGTTTAACCACAGTAAGCCAGCATGGAGCCGAAATGGGGGCCCAGGCAGCGAGGTTATTAATCAAAAAACTGGAGAATGATGAAGGGGAAGAGGAGCCTTATGAAACAATAATCGTAGAGACCAGCCTTATTGAACGCAATTCTACAAAACGCTGATTTAATTAAAAACAATTAAAAAATTATATATCTTTACCACCATAAAATAATAGTCAAAACTGATATTTTCCCTTCCGTTAATATGTTTTGACGAGTCTTAGCGCTTGTCGGAGTAAGTAAATTAACTCGCGATATGCAAAAACGTAACCTTAGTTTTTGGGAGATCTGGAACATGAGTTTCGGATTCCTTGGTATACAATTTGGTTTTGCCTTACAAAATGCAAACACCTCCCGAATTTTTGAGACCCTTGGAGCAAATGTCGAAGACATTCCCATTTTATGGATTGCTGCACCTGTTACCGGTCTGGTCGTACAACCTATAATAGGTTATTTTAGCGATCGTACCTGGACCAGGCTGGGTAGAAGAAGACCATATTTTCTAATAGGAGCCATCCTTTCTTCCCTCGCGCTTTTTATAATGCCAAATTCTCCCACTTTATGGGTAGCAGCAGGAACGCTGTGGATCATGGATGCTTCAATTAATATTTCCATGGAGCCGTTCAGGGCTTTTGTTGGAGATAATCTACCCGAACGGCAGCGCACGCTCGGGTTTTCAATGCAAAGTTTTTTTATAGGTACAGGGGCCGTAGTTGGTTCTGCCTTGCCCTGGGTATTTACCAATTGGATAGGGTTGAGCAATACAGCACCTGAAGGAATAATCCCAGACTCAGTAAAATGGTCGTTTTATGTGGGGGGTGTAGTTTTCTTCCTGGCAGTACTATGGACAGTAGTGAAATCCAGAGAGTATTCCCCTTTACAACTCGCCGCTTTTGAAAAAGCCAGGCTTGAGGTAAGTCCTGCAAGGGTTGAGGTAACAAATAAAAAAGCCAATATAAGAAACCAGTTCATGTCCGGCCTTATCATGACCATAACCGGTCTTGTGGTTTCTACCGTGATTTATTATAACGAGTTAACCAAGGAATTATACATCCTTTTTGTTGGACTTGTAATTATTGGTCTCCTTTTCATGATCGTTTCACAATTGCGAAGCAAAGATGTAAGGAATGGTTTTACCATTATAATGACAGATATGCTAAATATGCCCGCAACTATGAAACAACTTGCCTGGGTACAGTTTTTTTCCTGGTTCGCGCTTTTCTCCATGTGGATCTATACTACCCAGGCAGTTACCGGCCACGTTTTTGGTACTACAGATCCCACATCTGTCCTTTATAATGATGCTGCAGACTGGGTGACAATAATGTTCGGGGTGTATAACGGGGTTGCGGCCGCGGTGGCGTTCCTTTTACCGGTACTTGCCAGGAGAACCAGTAATAAATTTACACATATGCTCGCTCTTATTGCCGGGGGGCTTGGTTTGCTTTCTATTTATTTTATTTCAGATAAAATTGGTCTTATCATGGCCATGGTTGGAGTTGGTATTGCCTGGGCAAGTATCTTATCTATCCCGTATGCCATGCTTTCAGGAGCTTTGCCTTCAGCAAAAATGGGATATTATATGGGGGTGTTTAATTTCTTTATTGTGATACCCCAAATTGTAGCAGCAACAATACTAGGATTTTTAGTGAAGGAATTTTTTAATAATGAACCTATTTATGCATTGATCATAGGTGGGTTTGCAATGATACTCTCAGGGCTTCTAACCCTGCGTGTAAAAACAAATATAAAACTGGATATAAGTGTACAAAAATAAAGGGATAATATTTGATCTTGACGGTGTAATAGTTGACACGGCAAAATTTCACTACCTCGCTTGGCGAAAGCTGGCCAATGACCTTGGGTTTGATATTACAGAAGAGCAAAATGAAGAATTAAAGGGTGTAAGCCGGGTGAGATCTTTAGAAAAGATCCTGGATTGGGGAAATGTAAAACTATCACAGGATAATTTTATGGAGCAAATGGCCCTTAAAAATGACAATTACCTGTCCTATATTTCCACAATGACCCAAAAAGATATTCTGCCCGGTGTGCAGGACGTTTTGAATTTTTTTACTGAAAATAATATCCCAATTGCTTTGGGATCTGCCAGTAAAAATGCCAGATCTATCCTGGAAAAAACGGGGCTTCATCAAAAGTTTACGGCAGTTGTAGATGGTAATGATGTGGAGAAAGCAAAGCCGGATCCAGAAGTTTTTTTAATTGCCGCAGAAAAACTTGGTATTGAGCCAGTTAATTGTATTGTTTTTGAAGACTCCCAGGCAGGAGTCCAGGCAGCAAATATTGCAGGAATGATAAGTATTGGAATTGGCAGTAAAGAGGTACTACATGAAGCCGATTATGTATTTGCCAATTTTGAAGAAATAGAAATGAATTTTTTAAAAAAATTATTGACACAATAGTATGAATCAGGATTATATAAAACCAGACAACTGGTCCATAATTGAAGAAGGTTTTGAAGGAGGACGTGTTAAATCTTCTGAAAGTTTATTCAGCATAGGAAATGGAGCAATGGGCCAAAGGGCCAATTTTGAAGAGAATTACAGTGGGGAGACCTTTCAGGGCAGTTATATTGCGGGAGTTTATTATCCCGATAAAACAAAAGTGGGCTGGTGGAAGAATGGTTATCCGGAGTATTTTGCCAAGGTGCTTAATGCTCCTAACTGGATTGGAATTGAAGTATTGGTAAACGGGGAAATTTTTGACCTGCACACCTGTAAAAATATTGAAGATTTTCGCAGGGAACTTAATATGAAGGAAGGGTGGTATCAAAGAAGCTTTATCGCCACGCTGCCTAATGATGAAAAAATCAGGATAGTAGCTACCAGATTTTTATCAATGGAAATTGATGAGCTTGGGGCAATAGATTATTCCGTAGAACTTTTAACGGAAGCAGCCGAGATTACCTTAAGACCTTACCTGGACAGTAGTATTACAAATACCGATGCTAACTGGGAAGAAAAATTCTGGCAAACTCTTAAGGTAAAAACCGAAGGAGACCAGGCTTTTATAACCGCCAAAACCCTTAAAACCGAATTCCATGCCTGTACCTTTATGCAATCAAAGGTATTGCTGAATAATAAGGAGTTGAATGCACAATTTGAAGAGGAAATTCTTCAGGATAAAGTCACTTTCTCTTACAGTCAAAAGGTTGAAAAGGGACAAACTTTAAGCTTGCAGAAGTTTGCAGGTTATGTGACAGATATGAACCATGAGAGAAATGACCTGGTTGATGCGGCGAAAGCCGTACTGGCAAAAGGTATGGATCATGGCTTTGAAGCTTTGCTGAACATGCAAAAAGAGGCATGGGCCAGAATATGGGAAATGGCAGATATTTCAATAGATGGAGATATCAAAGCCCAGCAGGGAATTAGATTCAATATCTTTCAGCTCAACCAAACATATTCCGGGAAGGATGAACGACTTAATATTGGACCGAAAGGGTTTACGGGAGAAAAGTATGGTGGCAGTACCTATTGGGATACCGAAGCATATTGTATTCCTTTCTACATGGCCACCAAGGACCAGCAGGTCGCCAGAAATTTATTGACCTATCGCTATAACCACCTGGAAAAAGCAATTGAAAATGCCGGAAAGTTAGGCTTTAAAAATGGTGCAGCTTTGTATCCTATGGTAACCATGAACGGGGAAGAAAGCCATAATGAATGGGAGATCACCTTTGAAGAAATTCACCGGAATGGGGCCATAGTTTTTGCCATCTATAATTACGTGCGTTTTACGGGAGATTTTGATTACATACCGGAAAAGGGTCTGGAAGTTATTATTGCAGTAGCAAGATTTTGGCAACAACGGGCGAACTTTAGTACTCCCAAAAACAAATATGTGATCCTTGGGGTTACCGGGCCAAATGAATATGAAAATAACGTAAATAATAACTGGTACACCAACTACATCGCGCAGTGGTGCCTGGAATATTGCGTTTCAATGGTAGAAAAAGTGAAGGACGGGCATAAGGAAGATTTTGATCGAATCGCCGGGCTCACCAGTTTAACAGATGCTGAACTCCTCGCGATGAAAGAAGTGGCAGATAATATGTATTTCCCTTTTTCAGAAGAGTATGAAGTGTACCTGCAACAGGATAACTTCCTTGACAAGGAAATTATTCCGGTTTCAAAATTGGAAAAGTCACAACGCCCAATCAATCAAAAATGGAGTTGGGACAGGATCCTGCGTTCCTGCTATATTAAGCAGGCAGATGTTTTACAGGGATTTTATTTTTTTGAAGATAATTTCAGTATAGAAGAACTGGAAAAGCATTTTAAATTTTATGAGCCGCTAACGGTACATGAATCTTCCCTTTCTCCTTGTGTACATAGTATACAGGCCGCAAAACTGGACCGTATGGAACAGGCTTATGAATTTTACCTGCGTACATCGAGACTGGATCTTGATGATTATAATAACGAGGTGGAAGAAGGTTGCCATATTACCAGTATGGCGGGTACATGGATGAGCATTGTAGAAGGTTTCGGCGGAATGAGGATTGTAAATGACCAGTTAAGTTTTACCCCGAGAATCCCTGAACAATGGAATGCATATTCCTTTAAAGTAAACTTCCGTAACCAGATCATCAAAGTAGAAGTTACGGCGGGCAAGACTAGTTTTTATCTGGAGGGTACAGATTCTCTGGACATTCTGGTGAATGGAAAAAAAGAAACTATAGGCCTTAATACGCCGCTTGCGGTCTAAGAACGGGTCCGCTTTACTGGGATAAGTAATATAAATAATTTTCCAGGATCCTGCCATTTCCAGGATCCTGGAAAATATAAATACGCGCAATTATGAAATTAAAATTATTTTTATTTCTAATGCTTTGGGGGAGTTTGGTACAGGCCCAAATTCAAAAAACGGAACCTCCATTCTGGTGGAGCGGGATGAACAATCCTGAGCTTCAGATTATGTTTTACGGGAAGAACATTGCTCAATATGATATTGTTGTAGATAAAAGTGTTACCGTTACCGGTATTATTAAAACTGAAAATCCTAACTATGTTTTCGTAAACCTTAAAACCGAAGGCCTTCCTACAGGGGATTATAAGATAGATTTTAAACGGAACGGGAAAATTGCGTTCAGCCATAATTATGAATTAAAAGATCGCCGGGAAAATTCTGCCTTGCGCAAGGGTTTTGATGCGAGTGATGTAATGTACTTAATAATGCCTGACAGGTTTGCCAACGGTGATCCCGGGAATGATGCCCACCCATCTGTAACCGAAAAGCCCAACAGGGAATATCCCGGGGGGAGACACGGGGGAGATATACAGGGGATCATTGATAATCTGGATTATTTAAATGACCTGGGAGTAACGGCTATATGGAATACTCCTATGCTGGAGGATAATGATCCCCGGTATTCTTACCATACCTATGCCCAAAGCGATGTGTATAGAATTGATCCGCGATATGGCACCAATGAGGATTATAAAAGACTGGCGGCTGAAATGCACAAAAGAGATATGAAGCTGGTGATGGATTATGTCACCAACCATTGGGGTGCCGAGCACTGGATGATCAAAGACCTGCCTGCATATGACTGGATAAACCAGTTCCCCGGCTATGAAAATTCAAATTACAGAATGACCACCCAGTACGATCCCAATGTTGCCCAACGTGATCTCATGTATTGTGTAGATGGGTGGTTTGTAAAGTCAATGCCGGACCTTAATCAAAGAAATCCGCTGGTTTTGAACTATCTTACCCAAAATGCGATCTGGTGGATAGAGTATGCAGATCTGGATGGTTTTAGAGTAGATACCTATTCCTATAATGATAAAGAGGGGATTGCCAAATGGACAAAATCCATTATGGATGAGTATCCAAATTTTAATATTGTTGGAGAGGTTTGGATGCATGACCAGGCGCAAATATCTTACTGGCAAAAAGACAGTCCAATTGGTGCCATTCAAAGTTTTAATTCCTATTTACCCTCGGTAATGGATTTCACCTTGCACAATGCTTTAATGGTGATCTTTGATGAAGAATTAGCAACCTGGGACAAGGGAATGATCAAAGCCTATGAAAATTTTGTAAATGACTTTTTATATGCCGATATTGACAATATCCTGGTTTTTGCAGGAAATCATGACACCGGCAGGATCAATGAGATCTATGACAATGACCTTAATAAATATCAACTGGCAATCACGCTGGTATTAACCACTCGTGGAATACCCCAATTGTATTACGGGGATGAAATTGGAATGAGAGGGGAAAAAGATAAGGGAGACGGAGATATAAGAAGGGATTTTCCAGGCGGTTGGGAAGGAGATACAAATAATGCTTTCTCAAGTGCAGGGCGGGATGAATTACAGGAATCCTATCATTCATTCACCAAGACTTTGCTTAACTATAGAAAGAATAAAGAGGTGTTGCATTTTGGAAAACTCCTGCAGTATCTCCCTGAAGATAATGTTTATGTATATTTCAGGTATAATGACAAAGACCGGGTAATGGTTGTCCTTAATAATAACCCGGAAGCACAGGAACTTGACCTAAGGCGGTATGCTGAAGGTTTGAATGGTTTCAAGGGCGGAAAGGAAATACTTTCAAATCGCCAAATTGACCTGAAATCAACGCTAAAAATCGAGGGAAAATCCCCTATGGTAATTGAACTAAACTGATAAATTTTGAAGACAAACCCTAAAAAATTTCCGGGAGTAAAAAGATTAAGTTCCCTGCTGCTGTTTTTTCTGATCCCATTATTAGGATTGTCTCAAAATCAGGACAGGAAGTATTCCGGGCATCAGGTAAGCGGGGATACTGTTTTTGTTAAAACCAGTGATGGCGATTATAGAATTGTTTATTACACTCCCCAGATCGTAGAAACCTCCTTTATCCCAACGGGCGAAAATTTTAATAAAAAATCCCATGCTGTGGTTTTATCCCCTGCCAAAGTAATGCAGGGGATTGAAGAGGATGATAATACCTTAAAAATAGATACTGAAGGAATTGATATTTCCATAATTAAAAAACCATTCCAGGTGGCCTATTATTATAAGGATGAAATGGTGATCTCTGAAAAAGAAGGTTTTTTAAAAGGGAAAGAACATCAAAAACTGAATTTCAATCTGGAAGATAAGGAAATGTTATTTGGAGGCGGGGCCAGGGCTTTGGGGATGAACCGAAGGGGAAATAGGCTGGAACTTTATAACAAGGCGCATTATGGCTATGAGGATAGAGCAGAATTGCTTAATTATTCCCTGCCAATTGTAATTTCTTCTGAAAAATATATGCTGCATTTTGATAATGCACCAATTGGTTTTCTTGATCTGGATAGTTCAAAGAACAATACCTTAACCTATGAAACCATAAGTGGCAGGAAAACATACCAGCTTATTGTAGGGGAAACCTGGGAAACTATGGTTGGAAATTATACCCTGCTTACCGGAAGACAGCCTATGCCCCCTCGTTGGGCTCTTGGTAATTTCTCCAGCCGCTTTGGTTATCATTCTCAAAAAGAAGTGCTTGAAACTATTCAGAAATTTAAAGAGGAGAACATTCCCGTAGATGCCGTGATCCTTGATTTATTTTGGTTTGGAAAGGAAATGATGGGTACCATGGGAAATTTGGAATTTGAACGGGATTCGTTTCCAGATCCTAAAAAGATGATCTCCCGTTTAGAAGATCAGGGAGTGAAAACCATTCTGGTAACAGAGCCTTTCATCCTTACTACTTCCAATCGCTGGGAAGATGCTGTAAAGAAAGAGGTTCTTGCCACAGATAAAAAGGGGAAACCTTTTACCTATGACTTTTACTTTGGGAATACCGGGTTGGTAGATATCTTCAAACCGGAAGCCCGGGATTGGTTCTGGGATATTTATAAAGACCTTAGCGAAATGGGAATTTCCGGGTGGTGGGGAGACCTGGGAGAACCGGAAGTTCACCCGGCAAATTTACAGCACGTCACCGGTTCGGCCAATGAAATGCACAATATTTACGGGCATTCCTGGGCAAAAATGATCTATGAAGGTTATGAGCAGGATTTTCCGGCGCAACGACCTTTCATCCTTATGCGGGCAGGAGCCGCGGGGTCCCAGCGTTTCGGGTTGATCCCCTGGAGCGGAGATGTGAACCGCAGTTGGGGTGGATTACAATCTCAGCCTGAAATTTCCCTGCAAATGGGACTACAGGGGCTTGCCTATATGCATTCAGACCTGGGCGGTTTTGCGGGAGATAACCTTGACGATAAATTATATGCCCGTTGGTTACAGTACGGAGTTTTTCAGCCTCTATACAGGCCACACGCCCAGGAGGCAGTACCTTCTGAACCCGTTTTCAGGGAACCTCAAACAAAAAGGTTGGCGAAAAAAGCAATCGAGTTACGTTACCGGCTTTTGCCTTATAATTATAATCTCGCCTGGGAAAATAACCAGTCCGGAATTCCCCTTATGAGACCATTGTTTTTTGAAGAACCTGAGAATGGAGACCTCTTTGAGGTAACAGATACCTATTTATGGGGTAAGGATTTTCTTGTTTCAGCAGTAATGGCTGATTCCCTTTTAGAGAAACAGGTTTATTTCCCCGGGAAAGATAACTGGTTTGATTTTTATTCAGGAAAAAAATATAAAGGTGGCACCACCCAAACCATCACCTTAAAAGAAGATCATATTCCCACATTTGTTAGGGGCGGTGCTTTTATTCCAATGGCAAAACCCGTTCAAACAACAAGGGATTATAAAGGAGAAGTAGTTGAGGTTCATTATCATTATGACCCCGAAAAAAAGAAAAGTGCGGGGTATTTATATCATGATGATGGGACCACGCCCGAAGCTTTTGAAAAAGGAGCCTATGAAAAAATAAATTTTGAAAGTGCGTTTAATGGCAATTCCCTTGACTTAAAAATAGAAAAAGAAAAAGGCAGTAATGTCACGAATGAAGTTCAATTGATAGAATTGATTATTGAGAATCTTGAGCGCCCCGTGAATGTAGTTTGGGTTAATACATTAAGGTTTACAAGTAAGAATTTCATGCATAACGGCAAGCTGGTGATCCCTATAAGATTTGACAATAATATTACCACCGTAAAACTTGAATTTTGAGACCTGTGATAAAAACTGAATTTAATTATATGAAAAAATTAATACTGGTAGTTTCAGCCCTGTTGTTTCTGGGATGTAATACTCTTATAAACCCGGAAGATAAAGCTGTAGCAGTAGCTGAAAGTGAGTTGCCTTTTGTTTGGGAAGCAGCAAATATTTATTTTCTTCTTACAGATCGTTTTAATAATGGAGATCCATCTAATGATGAAAACTTTGGGAGAACCCTGGAAACAGCCAAATTGCGGGGTTTTGAAGGTGGAGACTTTAAAGGGATCACTCAAAAGATAAATGAAGGATACTTTAATAAACTTGGAATTAACGCAATTTGGATGACACCTGTTGTTGAACAAATTCACGGTGCTACCAATGAAGGCACAGGGAACACCTACGGTTTTCACGGGTATTGGACCAAAGACTGGACCGCCATAGACCCAAATTACGGGACGGCAGAAGACCTTAAAGCGCTGGTAGAGGCCGCTCATGAAAAAGGGATCAGGATCCTGCTGGATGCTGTGATCAACCACACCGGCCCGGTGACCGAATTAGATCCCCTATGGCCGGAAGAATGGGTGCGTAATGATACTGCCTGTACCTATCAAAATTATGAAACTACAGTTACCTGTACCCTGGTTGAAAACTTACCAGATATAAGAACAGAAAGCAATGAGGAGGTAGAATTACCTGTTCACCTGGCAGAGAAGTGGAAAGCTGAAGGAAGATATGAAAAGGAAGTTGCAGAACTTGATGCCTTTTTTGAACGCACCGGGCATCCCCGGGCACCACGTTTTTATATTATGAAATGGCTGGCAGATTATATCGCAGATTATGGAATTGATGGTTACAGGGTAGATACCGTAAAACATACCGAAGAATACGTGTGGCAGGAATTCAAAGCTGTTTGCGACTATGCGTTTTCAGAATACAAGGAAAATAATCCTGGAAAAGTGCTGGATAACAATAATTTCTATCTGCTTGGCGAAGTATATAATTACGGTATAAGCAGTGGCCAATACTTCGATTTTGGTGATAAAAAAGTGAATTATTTTGATGAGGCTTTTAACAGCCTTATCAATTTTGAGTTTAAGTGGAATGCAAAGGAAATGGACCATGAGGCCTTGTTCAGTAAAATGAATACGGTATTGAACAGCGACCTGGCAAATTATGGGACCGTTAATTACCTGAGTTCACATGATGATGGCCAACCCTTTGATGCGGCCCGGGAAAAGCCATTAGAAACTGCAACCAAACTTCTTTTAAGCCCGGGTACTTCCCAGGTATATTACGGAGATGAAACCGCCAGGTCTTTAGTTATTCCCGGTACACAGGGAGATGCCACCCTGCGCTCGGTTATGAATTGGGAGGAGGTCAATACTTTGGAGAGCACTAAAAATGTTTTAAGTCATTGGCAGAAACTGGGGCAATTTAGAGCGGCACACCCTGCTGTGGGAGCCGGGGACCATAAATTGATCACAGCAGCTCCATATTACTTCTCCCGGATCTATACTGCTGAAAACCTGACAGATGCCGTAGTAATTGGTCTGGAATTGCCTGCAGGCCCAAAAGAAATACCTGTAACGGATGTTTTTAAAGACGGGGAGAAAATTCTGGATGCATACTCGGGAATTTCAGCAGAAGTAAAAAATGGAAAGGTTATGATAGATACAGAATACACCCTCGTGCTGCTGGAAAAATTATAAAAAAGAGAATGATCTACCAATGTTTATGACCTATAAAATTTCTAAATATCAACAAATGAAAAAAATTGCTATCACGTTTGTAAGCGCATTATTTGTTCTTACTTCCTGTAAAAATGAAACTAAACAAACCACTGCAGTTGAAACCCAACAAGAGGAAGTTATTGCTCCTTTTGAGGATAAAATGATTGAAACTGCGGTGCTTTATGAGGCTAATATTCGTCAATATTCCCCTGAAGGAACCTTTGAGGCCTTTACAAGGGATATTCCGCAGTTAAAGGAACTGGGAGTTAAAATTATATGGTTAATGCCTGTTTATCCTATTTCTGAAAAAAACCGAAAGGCCACCGGGGGCGGTTTTGTTGCCGAAATAGAGGACGAGGCGGAAAGAGCTAAATATTTGGGAAGCTATTACGCGATTTCAGATTATACAGATGTAAATCCGGAATTTGGTACCAAGGAAGATTTTCAGAATCTGGTTGATACCGCTCATGAAAATGGAATGTATGTGATCCTGGACTGGGTTGCCAACCATACCGGGTGGGATCACCATTGGTTAACTGAAAAACCAGATTTCTACACCAAAAACGATAAAGGTGAAGTTATAGATCCTGTTGATCCAAATACCGGGGAATCCTGGGGATGGACAGATACTGCAGATCTTAATTATGACAATAAGGAGTTATGGGAAGCAATGACGGCAGAAATGAAATATTGGGTAGAGGAACATCAAATTGATGGCTTTAGGGCCGATGTTGCCGGTGAGGTGCCAACAGAGTTCTGGGAACAGGCGATTGAGGAGATTAAAAAAACCAGATCGGTTTTCATGCTTGCAGAGTCTGAAAAAAAGGATCTTTTCAATAATGCATTTGATATGGGTTACAACTGGGAGGGACATCATATCATGAATGCAATGGCCCAGGGAAAAATGGGGGTGAAGGAGTGGGATGCCTATATGGTTAAAATAGATTCCATTTACGGGCAGGATGATGTGCTGCTGAATTTTGTTACCAATCACGATGAAAATTCCTGGAATGGAACTGTAAAGGAACGTATGGGCGATGCCTCTGAGACCTTTCTTGCGCTAACCTATACTTTACCGGGGATGCCGCTTATTTACAGCGGGCAGGAATATGATATGAACCACAGGCTTAAATTCTTTGAGAAGGATACTATTCCAAAAACCAAAGGAGAGGTGTGGCCAGTGCTGGTAAAATTGGGTGATCTTAAGAACAATTCTACCGCCCTACACGGCGGGAAGGATGCCGCGGGTTATGAGCGTTTAACCACATCGGCAAATGAAAAGGTACTGGCCTTTAAAAGGAGTAAACATGGAGAAGAATTGATCTATGTCGCAAATATGACAAAGGCACCGGTGAAATTCACAATGGATGTTATCGGCAATTTTGATGATTATTTTCAATCTGCAACCATCTCCATTATAGGGGCCCAGGAAATGGAGTTTCAACCCTGGGAATATAAGATTTTGATAAAAAGGTAGTTTTTTTCTTAATGCTTTAAAAAGAGTCTCAATTTTGAGGCTCTTTTTTGTTAGTTATTAACCGAAAACGTTTGAGTATCAGCAAAAATTAGGTTTTAAGTCTAAATTCGAATAAATTTACACTAATGCAAAAAAAGATAAATAAGATAGGAGTTTTAACCTCAGGAGGGGATGCTCCCGGCATGAATGCCGCAATAAGAGCCGTAGTAAGAAGCTGTGCTTACCAAGAAATTGCCTGTTCAGGAATTTACCGTGGCTACCAGGGTCTTATTGAAAATGACATAGAAGACCTCGATGCCCGTTCCGTTCGAAATATTATAAGTAGAGGGGGAACATTCTTAAAATCGGCCCGCTCCAGGGAATTCCAAACTAAGGAAGGCCGTCAAAAAGCCTTTACAAATTTAAAAAACGCAGGAATAGATGCCCTCATCGTAATAGGTGGAGACGGGACTTTTACCGGCGGACTCATTTTTGAAAAGGAATTCGATTTTCCGGTTATTGGCATTCCCGCAACTATAGATAATGATATTAATGGTACAGATTTTACCATAGGTTATGATACCGCCCTTAATACAGTAGTAGATGCTATTGATAAAATAAGGGATACTGCAAGTTCTCACAATAGATTATTCCTGGTAGAAGTTATGGGCCGGGATGCAGGTGCAATTGCCCTTAATAGCGGCATAGGTGCCGGTGCTGAGGAAATATTGATCCCCGAGGAAAATAATGGGATTGAAAGGTTAATGGAATCCTTAAAGCAGAGTAAAAAGTCCGGGAAGACCTCCAGCATTATTGTTGTTGCCGAAGGGGATAAAAGCGGAAAAAATATTTTTGAACTGGCAGAATTCATCGGCGAAAGTCTTGAAGGCTATGATATAAGAGTTTCAGTACTTGGCCATATCCAGCGGGGAGGCTCCCCAAGTTGTTATGACAGGGTGCTGGCAAGCAAGCTGGGTGTGGGTGCCGTAGATGCAATTTTGGAAGGAAAGAGAAATATTATGATAGGGATAAATAATCAAAAAGTGACTAGTGTTCCTCTGGAAACAGGGATTAAAGGAGAGCATAAAATTGATAAAGATCTAAGAAGGGTGGCAAGCATCACTTCAATTTAAAATTTAAATATAATTAAGATGAGTACAAAAATTGGAATTAACGGTTTTGGCCGTATTGGAAGAATTGCATTTAGAATTGCTATGGAGAGCAAGGATGTAGAAGTTGTAGCGGTAAATGATCTTTTAGATGTAGAGCATTTGGCATATCTTTTAAAATATGATTCGATACACGGGCAGTTTAAAGGAACTGTAGATGTGAAGGATGGTAATCTTGTGGTAAATGATAAAACCATAAGAGTTTCTGCTGAAAGAAACCCTGAGGATCTTAAATGGGGTGACGTAAATGCAGAGATAGTTATAGATTGTACAGGAATTTTTACCGATCTGGCTGGAGGAAAAAGACATATTGAAGCTGGTGCAAAAAAGGTTGTGATCTCTGCACCTTCAAAAGATGCTCCTATGTTTGTAATGGGTGTAAACCATAAAGATCTTAAGCCGGAAGATACTATTGTGTCTAATGCTTCCTGTACTACCAACTGTCTTGCTCCACTTGCAAAGGTTGTGAATGATAATTTTGGGATTGTTGAAGGTTTAATGACTACAATTCACGCCACCACAGCTACGCAGTTAACAGTAGATGGTCCCTCCAAGAAGGACTGGAGAGGTGGTAGAAGTGCCCTTATGAACATTATTCCTTCCTCTACCGGAGCAGCCAAAGCCGTAGGAAAAGTAATTCCTGAACTTGACGGGAAACTTACGGGAATGGCTTTTAGAGTACCAACAGCAGATGTTTCTGTAGTAGATCTTACTGTGCGTACAGAAAAATCTGTATCTTACGAGGAGGTGAAAGCCGCATTCAAAAAAGCTTCAGAAGGAGAGTATAAAGGCCTTATCTCTTATACTGAAGAAATGGTTGTTTCTCAGGATTTTGTATCCAATTCCTACATCTGTAATTTTGATGCTGAAGCAGGGATTGCATTAAATGATAATTTCTTTAAATTAGTAGCCTGGTATGACAATGAATATGGTTATTCTGCAAAGCTTATTGAATTTGCGGCGCACGTAGCATCTGTATAGTCTCTGGCATACTTTAAAAAAATTAAAAGGCTGTTTTAAAAGCATTTTTAATTGCGGTTAAAACGGCCTTTTTTACTATCTAAAGAAACTACAATGATATTAATTGCCGATGGCGGTTCCACAAAATGTGACTGGATCCTTTTAAATAATTCAGGGGAACAGATCTTTAAGACAAGAACAAAAGGATTAAATCCGGCTGTTTTTCCTGAATTAATGCTGGAACAAAGAATTGATGAAAATCCTGAGCTACAGGATGTCAAAAATAAAGTTGAAAGAGTTCATTTTTTTGGTGCCGGTTGTGGCACTGAAGCTCCCAGAAGGTTGCTTCAGGATATCATAGCCAATTTTTTCACCAATGCCTCTGAAGTTATTGTGAAAGAAGATATGGTTGCTGCCGCCCTGGCTGCTACTACAGAGCCCGGTATCGTTTGTATCCTGGGTACAGGTTCCAACAGTTGTTATTTTGACGGGGAAGAGGTGCATATGGCGGTAGCCTCCCTGGGATTTATTCTTATGGATGAAGCCAGCGGAAATTATTTTGGTAAGCGTCTCATAAGGGATTATTACTACAAAAGAATGCCTCCCGAGCTAGCCCTGAAATTTTCAGCTACCTTCAATCTTGATTCCGATGAGATTAAGAAGAATCTTTATAAAAAGGAAAATCCAAATACCTATCTGGCCTCTTTTGCTGAATTTATTTTCACCAATGAGCGAAATGGATATTTCTATAAACTGGTTCACGAAGGTATTCAGGAATTTATCAACACCAGGGTATTGTGCTTTAAACAAGCCCAGAATGTCCCAATTCATTTTATAGGAAGTATCGCATTTTTTAGTGAAGACATTATACGTGCTGTTGCCCAACCATATAACCTGGAAATTGGAAATATTATAAGACGCCCTATAGATGCTCTTATAGAACATTACCGCAAAAATGTGTTAACTACTTATTAACGAGCTTTCTATAAATTTTTATTTACATTTAATAAAATCCATTTTTTAAATGTTGGTAAAAGTTTATGGAAGCGCCGTTTTTGGGGTTGAAGCAACCACGATAACGGTAGAAGTTAATATGGCTAAAGGTATAGCGTATAATCTCGTGGGCTTACCAGATAATGCTATAAAGGAAAGCAGTTTTCGCATTGCGGCCGCGCTTCAGAATAATACCTACAAATTCCCGGGAAAAAAGATTACCATAAACATGGCTCCGGCAGATCTTCGCAAGGAAGGATCTGCTTATGACCTTACCCTGGCCCTGGGAATTCTGGCCGCTTCCCGCCAGATCAAAGCCGATGATATTGATAAATATATAATAATGGGTGAGCTTTCTCTTGATGGAAGCCTGCAACCCATTAAAGGCGCCCTGCCTATAGCCATTAAAGCAAAGGAAGAAGGTTTTAAAGGTTTTATTCTCCCAAGCCAGAACGTGAAAGAAGCTGCCATTGTAAGCGGCCTTGAGGTGTACGGGGTAGATAATATTCTTCAGGTGATAAAGTTCTTCGATAAGGGGGAGCCACTGGAGAGAACTATCATTAATACCCGCGAAGAATTCTATAACAGTCTTGAACACCTTGAACATGATTTTGCCGATGTTAAAGGGCAGGAATCCATCAAGCGTTGCATGGAGATTGCCGCGGCAGGGGGCCATAATATAATTTTAATAGGGCCGCCAGGTGCGGGTAAGACTATGCTGGCAAAGCGCCTTCCAAGTATTCTGCCGCCTATGACACTACACGAAGCCCTGGAAACTACAAAAATTCATAGTGTTGTAGGTAAAATAAGGGAAAATGTGGGGCTTATGTCGCAACGTCCTTTTCGCAGTCCCCATCATACAATCTCAGATGTTGCCCTGGTAGGAGGTGGTGCATATCCTCAACCGGGAGAGATCTCCCTGTCCCATAACGGGGTGTTGTTTCTGGATGAATTGCCTGAATTCAAAAGGGGTGTGCTGGAAGTAATGAGACAGCCCCTTGAAGACAGGGAAGTAACAATTTCCCGGGCAAAATTTACCGTAACCTATCCATCCAGCTTTATGCTGGTGGCGAGCATGAATCCCAGCCCAAGTGGGTATTTCAATGATCCTAATGCACCCATGACCTCTTCTCCCGCAGAGATGCAACGTTATTTAAGCAAAATAAGTGGCCCGCTTCTGGACCGTATAGATATTCATATTGAAGTTACCCCGGTTCCTTTTGAAAAGCTAAGTGAAGAGAGAAAAGGGGAAAGTAGTGTAGAAATAAGAAAAAGAGTTACCAGCGCACGTCAATTGCAAACAGAAAGATTCCGTGATTTTGAGAACATACATTACAATGCACAAATGGGTGTAAAGCAGATAAATGCCTTCTGCCAGCTGGAAGCCGGTTCCAAGCAATTGCTAAAAACAGCCATGGAGCGGCTAAATCTTTCGGCCAGGGCTTATGACAGGATCTTAAAAGTCTCCCGTACCATTGCAGATCTAGAAGGCGCCCCAAATATACAGGGGAACCATATAAGTGAAGCCATTCAATACCGCAGTCTGGATCGGGAAGGCTGGTTAGGTTAATAATTTCTTACTTTTTATTTCCTTATTTTAGATTTTAATACATTTGGAAAAACTAAATCCATACAAGCCCCTAATAATGAAAAACATACTCCCTGTACTTTTGCTCGTATTTGTCTTAGGTTGTAAAGGCGAAGACCGTTTAAAATCTGAAAACGGTAATAGTTCCCAGGACAGTGCAGCAGGTTCAGTGCTTTCCATTGATGCCCTTTTAAGTGAAGACAGGGTTGAAATGAATCTTGAAGAGGCCAATAAACTTGCCAATCTCCCGTTGGCCTGTTTAAACACTCAATATCCAAATAAACTGGGGCAAACCCTGGGAAGTGAAAAGGACCTTTTATCTCCTATAGACTTGCACCCCGCATTTTATGGCTGCTTTGACTGGCATTCCTCCGTTCACGCGCATTGGTCCCTGGTACGATTGTTAAAACGATACCCAAAATTGGAGAAAGCTTCTGAAATAAAAGAAAAACTGGAGTCTTCCCTTACCAAAGAGAACATTGCTAAGGAAATGGAATATTTTAGTAAGGAACATAACCTTGATTATGAGCGCACTTACGGGTGGGCCTGGCTGCTTAAGCTTTCAGAAGAACTTTACACCTGGGATACCGATATGGGAGCAGAACTCTCAGCTAATATTAAACCGCTTGCCGACCTTATTGAACAGCGCTTTGCAGATTTTCTTCCTAAACTCAACTATCCAATTAGGGTGGGGGAGCATACCAATACAGCCTTTGCGTTAAGTTTTGCCTATGATTATGCTGTGGTTACAGAGAATGAAGAGTTTAGAGCGCTTATAGAAAAAAGAGCCCGGGATTTTTATTTAACAGATAAAGAATGTCCCATAACGTGGGAGCCCAGCGGCTTTGATTTCTTATCTCCTTGTCTTGAGGAGATTGACATTATGAGAAAAGTTATTCCTAAAGCGGCTTTTTCCCTATGGTTGGATAAGTTCATGCCCCAGCTTAAAAAGCCGGATTTTGCATTGGTCCCCGGTGAAGTGTCAGATCGTAAAGATGGAAAACTGGTACACCTGGACGGCCTTAATTTTAGCCGCGCGCGGGTTTTTTATGGTCTAATGAACCAATACCCTAATGATTTTGCCCACCTTAGAAAATTGGGAGATCAGCATGTTAATCATTCTTTTTCCAATTTGGTAGATGATAGTTATGAAGGGGGACATTGGTTGGGAAGTTTTGCAATTTACGCATTGGAGGAATCTAAAAAGGCCAGGTGAGCTGGTTAAAAAATGTAGGACCCGGGGTTTTGGTCTCGGCGGCATTTATTGGGCCTGGTACCGTGACGGTGTGTACCCTTGCAGGAGTTAATTTTCAATATGCCCTTTTATGGGCATTATTGCTTTCTATCCTGGCCTGTGTTATTCTTCAGGAAATGGCAGCCAGATTGGGTATTATTGCCCAAAAGGGTTTAAGCGAGTGTATAAGGGCAGAAATTAAAAGCCCTGTTGTAAAGTTATTTTCCATAATCTTAATATTCTCTGCCATTGTGGTAGGAAATGCTGCTTATGAGGCAGGAAATATCACCGGAGCAGTCCTTGGTATTACTGCAATTGCTCCTTCCCTTTCCTTTCAAATTGGACAATTCACCCTAAACCTATGGAGTATCATTATAGGCGCAATAGCCTTTAGCCTTTTATATTTGGGAAATTACAAGCTTCTGGAAAAAGTATTTATTGGCCTTGTGGCATTGATGAGCATTTCCTTTATAGTTACCGCTTTATTGGTAAAACCTGATATTTCCGCAATATTCAAAGGCCTGTTCATTCCAACAACCGGTACTGCTGGAATTCTAACGGTTATAGCTTTGGTAGGAACCACTGTGGTTCCTTACAACCTGTTTTTACATGCTTCCCTGGTAGGCGAGAAATGGAAAGAACCGGGAGACCTTAAAATCGCCCGAAAGGAACTTACCTGGGCAATTGTCCTGGGGGGCATCGTATCCATGGCCATTGTAATATCTGCGGCCGCACCAAATTTGCCCGAAGTAACATCTGCCGCAGACCTTGCCAAAGGACTTGAACCTCTGTATGGCCAATACGCAACCTGGTTTATAGCCTTGGGGTTATTGGCCGCGGGAATAACTTCTTCCATTACAGCACCACTTGCGGCGGCTTATGTGGTAAGGGGGATGCTGGGGTGGCAGGGAGGATTAGATTCCTTTAAATTCAAAAGTGTGTGGGCAGGAATACTAATTTTGGGTGTGATCTTTTCTTCCCTGAGATTTCAGCCAATAGAAATTATAAGGTTTGCACAGGTAGCCAATGGGATCCTGTTGCCGGTTATTGCAATTTTCTTATTTTGGATAGTAAATAAAGAAAGCGTACTGGGAAAGTACAGAAATACCCTATGGCAAAATTTAATGGGGGTTATCATAATAACCATCACAATATTCCTTGGAGCTAAATCTATTTACACTGTTTTACAATCACTTTAAACAAACCAGCTATGAATCATATTCACATAAATTGCGATCTTGGAGAAGGAGGGAGCCGGGATGCCGAACTTATGCCGCTAATTTCTGCCTGTAATATTGCATGTGGAGGTCATGCGGGAACCGTGGAAAGCATCCATGATACTGTAGCTCTGGCGATGAAGTATAATGTACAAATGGGTGCACATCCTTCCTATCCCGATAAGGAGAACTTCGGAAGGTTTTCCCTGGAAATGGAACCGGAAGATCTAAAACAAACCCTTGTTGCGCAGATCTTGAGTCTAAAACAAATAGCTGAAGCTGAAGGCGGATTCCTCTCTCATGTGAAACCCCATGGAGCTCTTTATAATGATGCTGCCAAAGATGAAAAAACCGCGCAGATCATCATAGATTCGGTATTGGAATTTGATGAAAATTGGCCTTTATATGTGCCGGAAAATTCAGTGATTTCCCGGGTGGCAAAAGGGCAAATTGGGGTGATATTTGAGGCTTTTGCAGACAGGAATTATCAGCAGAATTATCAGCTTGTTTCACGTTCAAAATCCAATGCTCTTATAACCGAAAAAGAAGAGGTTTTTAACCACCTTTTTTCTATGTTTTTTAACAAGGAAATTACGTGTGAAAATGATAAAAAAATAGCCTGTGATGCGGCCACTTTTTGTGTGCATGGGGACACCCCAAATTTGGTTGAAATTCTGCAATATTTAAGGGAGAAGTTCAAGGAAAAAGATGTAGAAATTTGGAAAGCTCCATAGTAAAATATCCGGTTATAAAACCAATGGGGGAGCGCTCAATTTTAATTGAATTTGAGCCGAAAATCAGTGAAATATATCTGGAAAAAATCCTTTTTTATAAAAATATTCTGGAAAAATTTTATCTTAAAGAAAAAGTTGAAGTAATAAACACATACAGCTCGTTATTAATTAATTACGTTTCTCATATAGAGAATATCTATGATGAGATTTCAGGGGTAAAACAAGCCATTTCGGGTACGAATATAGTGAAAAAACTTAATTCTAAACTCTATCACATTCCTGTGTGTTATGATCCCGAATTTGGATTGGACCTCAGGTATGTTTCTGAACAAAAAAAGCTTTCTCATAACCAGATTATAGACCTTCATTTCGCCCCAGTTTACACAGTTTATTTCACCGGGTTTTTACCCGGATTTTTATATCTGGGAGGGCTCGATCCAAAGCTCAAAATATCCCGCCGGGAAACCCCCCGAATGTCTGTCTTAAAAGGTGCTGTAGGAATTGGTGAAAATCAGACCGGAATTTACCCCAAATCCAGCCCCGGAGGCTGGCAAATAATTGGCAATTCTCCCGTCAATTTTTTTGATAAAACTCATGAACCTCCCTGTGAAATTTTAGCCGGTGATAAAGTGAAATTCTTTTCAATTTCCAAAAGGGAATACGAGGTTGTTTTTAATGAGGTTCAAAGTGGCAAATTTCATTTAAAAAGTGAAAAATATGAAGGCTGAAATTGAGGTCTTACAACCCGGACTATTTTCCACAATTCAGGATGAGGGACGCTTTGGATTTATGAAATATGGAGTGCCCATGAGTGGTCCTATGGATTTTTATTCTTTCCATCTTGCAAACCTGATTTTAAATAATAATCCAGGAAGTGCGGTGATGGAAATTACCCAAATGGGCCCGGTCTTAAAATTTTTAAATTCCGGATATTTTGTTATTACGGGTGCAGATTTAAAACCTGAAATCAACAAAAAGGAGATCAGAAATTATATCCCGTATTTTTTCCAGGGAGGAGATCAATTAAGATTTGGTGGCAGGCAAAATGGCTGCAGATGTTATCTGGCCGTTTCAGGGGGCTTTAAAACCCAACAGGTATTTAGAAGCCAAAGCTGGTATGAGGGAATAACAGATTATTTTCATCTTGAAAAAGGAATGAGACTCCAAACTAATGGCAGTGTATCAATTCCTTCAGGAAATGCCTCTGTAAAATATGAAACCTTACATTTTAATAAGGAG